>JASJBO010000299.1 GCA_030066475.1 Myxococcota bacterium | reverse complement strand
CTCCACGCCGCCCACGCCGCGCTTCGAGCCGGCGCCGGGCGGCGTCGACGTGGATCCCGCCGCCACGCTGCGCGTGGCGTTCGGCGAGGCCGTCGCGCTGGCCTCGCTTTCGGAGCGTGTGGTGCTGCGCGAGGCGGGCGGCGAGGTGGCGGGCCGCGTGGTCCCCGACGCCGACGCGACCGGCGCGCGCTTCGTGCCCGACGCGCCGCTCGCGCCCGGCGCCAGCTACGCCCTCACGGTGCTGGCCGGCGTCCGCGACACGGTGGGCAACGCGTCGGCGGCAGATGCCGCGTCGAGCTTCACGGTGCGCGCGGAGTCGACGGTCGCCGCGCCCGCCATCGAGGCGGTCGATCCCGCCAGTCCGACGAACGCCGCGGCGGTCGTCGTGAGCGGCCGCAGCGAGGCCGGCCTGCGGGTGCGCGTCTCGGGTCCGGGCGGCTCGGCCGAGGCGCCGGCCGCCGCCGACGGGAGCTTCGCGATCGAGATCGCGCTGGTGCCCGACGCCGCGCAGACGCTCGAGGTGCGCGCGCTCGACGACGCCGGCGGCACGAGCGACGCCGCGTCGGTCGCCGTGGTGCAGGACGGGACCGCGCCCGTGGTCGAGGCCGTGGAGCCGGGCCCGGGCGCGCTCGCGCGGCTCGACACGGCGGTCTCGGTCGCCTTCAACGAGGCGATCGCCGCCGATTCGCTGGCTGGCAACTTGCGCCTGCTGCTCGACGGGGCGCCGGTGGCCGCCACGCTGGGGCTCTCGGGCGGCGGTCGGGTGGCCGTGCTGCAGCCCGCGACGGCCCTGGCTCCCGACCGCGAGTACCGCATCGAGGTGCTCGGCGGCCTGCTCGACCTGGCGGGCAACGCGCTCGCCGCGCCGGCGGAGGTGGTATTCCGCAGCGGCCTCGACGACCGCGTTCCCGGGCGTCCGGTCCTGGCGCCCGTCGCGAGCCCGACCCCGGACACGACGCTGTCCGTCTCGGGAACCGCCTTCCCGGGCGACGAGATCGTCGTGACCGGAGGCGCCGGTCCCGCGTCCAGCAGCGCCGACGCCAGCGGTGCCTTCTCGGTGGACGTCGGCCTGCGCCCCGACCGCAGCCAGGTGCTGGTGGTGACGGCCCGCAACCCGGCCAACGGGGCCACGGCCGCCGCCTCGCTCCAGGTGGTGCAGGACTCGACACCGCCCTCGCTCTCGATCGATTCGCCCGCCGACGCCGCCACGGTCCCGACCGATCGCGTCGCCGTGACCGGCGCCGCGGCGGATGCCACCGGCATCGCCACGCTCACCGTCGACGGCGTACGCGTCGCACCGGCAGGCGGTCGCTACCAGGCGCAGGTCGCGCTCGACGTCGGCGCCAACTCGATCGCGGTGGTGGCCACCGATGCCGCGGGCAACCGCGCCTCGCTGGCGCGCAGCGTCGTCTCCGACCCGCTCGAGCCGGGCGAGGAGGACACCGAGCCGCCCCTCGTTCGGATCGACTCGCCCGCCTCGCTCGCCGTGGTCGGCGAGAGCACCGTCGTCTCGGGAACCGTCGTCGACGCCGGCGTGATCGTGTCCCTCCTCGTGGGCGACGTGTTCACGCTGCCCGATGCGTCGGGCGTCTTCTCCACCCCGGTCGACGTGCTCGAGTCGGGGGCCATCGGCGTCACCGCCACCGACGCGGCGGGCAACGTCGGGACCGCGACGGTCGACGTGCTGCTCGACGCGCAGGCCCCGGTCGTGACGCTCGACCCGTTGCCCGCCCGCACGGCCGACCTCTCGCTCGCGGTGGGTGGCACCAGCGAGGCGGGCGTCACGGTCTCGATCGCGGGCGGCGAGCGCGGTGTGGAGACCCTGGCCGGTCCCGACGGCCGCTTCGACGCGCTCGTGCCGCTGCGCGCCGAGACGACCAACCTGCTGCTCGTCGCGGCGACCGACGCCGTCGGCAACCGCAGCGTGCCGATCGATCGCGTCGTCGTGCACGACGCCCGGGGCCCGGGCGTGGTCGACGTCGAGCCGGCCGACGGAGCCGCCAACGTGGCGCCGGACGCGGCCGTCCGGGTGCGCTTCAGCGATGCGCTCGACCCGGCGTCCGTCCCGGTCGGGGCGATCGCGGCGTCCGACCGCGACGGTGCCGTGGCCGGCGAGATCTCGCTGTCGCCGGGCGGCAGCGTGCTCTCTTTCACGCCGACCGCGCCCTTCGCCGCGGGCAGCGAGGTGGTGGTGGTCGTGTCGGGGGCGCTCGCCGACCTCGGCGGGCAGACCCTGGGCGCCGAGGTGATCACCCGCTTCTCCGTCGCGGCCGCGCCGACCCGCGTGCGCGGTGTGGTGATCTCGGCCGACGGCGCGCCCGTCGAGGGAGCGCGGGTCTCGGTCGTCGGTGAGGAGCTCGAGGGCGAGACCGGCGCGCAGGGCAACTTCGCGGTGAGCGGCGTGCCGGCGGGTCTGCGCACGCTCGAGATCGACGCGTCGGGCGTGGGCAGCTTCTCGCCCGTGATGCGCGACGTGCAGGTCGAGGCGGGCACCGACAACCTGCTGCCGCGCCCCGTCATCCTGACGCCGATCGACCGGGCGAGTGCGCGGCTGGTGGACGGCGGCAGCGACCAGATGCTCTCCTTCGGCGGCGATCTCGAGGGCTTCGAGCTCGAGGTGTTCGCCGCCTCGGCGACCTTCCCCAACGGCAAGGCCAACGGCTTCGTCACCGCGACCGCCATCGACCCGAGCGACATCCCCGGCCGCCTTGCCGACGGCACGATTCCGTCGCTGCTGGTGAACCTCGAGCCCGGCGGCACGCGCTTCGAGCCGCCCTGCGCGGTGCGCTTCCCCAACCGGACGGACCTGCCGCCCGGCACGCCGGTCACGATCTTCTCGTTCGAGGGCTCGGTCTCCGACGTCGAGGAGCTGTGCGCGGGCGTGGTGAGCGAGGACGGCGCCAGCGTCGTCTCGACCGAGCCCTGCGTCGAGCACTTCTCGTTCGTGGGCTTCTTCCCGGACGCGGGCGCCGGCCTCGACGCCCCCGGCGACGCCCGGGCGTTCCTCGAGGGCCGCGTGGTGGACGCCGCAGGCGCGGGCGTCCCGAACGTGCTGGTGGACGTGGCCGCGAGCGAGTCGCGCGTCCGCACCGACGAGAGCGGCCGCTACGTCCTGCCGCTGCCGCAGCGCAACCTGTTCGCGCTGCGGGTGCTGGCGCTGGTGCCCACGAGCCTGTCGAGCGCCGACGGCTCGGAGCAGCTCGCCGCCTACCGCTCGGAGCTGGTGGAGCCGGCGCCCGCGGGCACCACGCCCGTGCCCGACATCGTGGTGGACCGGCTGTTCCTCGCGGGCGACGTCTCGCTGGTGAACGAGCGGGGCCTGCCGGTCGGGGTCGGCGCGGCCACGCGCTTCGACCCGGACGGCGCGCTGGTCGAGATCGGCGCCGACGAGGCGCGCGCTCTCCAGGTGTTCGTGCTGGCGGCCGGCGCCGACGATGCCTTCGACACCGAGCCGCTGGCCGCGCTCGACGCCGTGGCCGACCCGCTCGGTCCGTTCGCCGTGTCGCGCTACGCGACGGCCCTGGCCGGATCGCTCGACGCGGAGGCCGAGGCCGCGGTGCCGGTGCGGCCCGGCGACCTGCTGCGGATCGTGGGCTTCGCGCCCGCACTCGGCTACGTGGGCTGGACCGACCTGCGCGTGCCGACGCTCGCCGAGGCCGGCGGCGTCGATCTGCGCGTGGACCTGGCGCTGCACCCGCCCGAGGTCGGCCTGACGGTCCGGCGCGCGTTCGTGGACGAGGCCGGCGAGCGCGTGGCCGAGGCGGTGCCCTCGGGCGGCCGCGTCTCGAACGGCGATCAGTACCTCGAGATCACCTCGCGCTTCACCGTGCGCGGCGAGGCCCCGCCCGAGGTCGCGGGCCTCGGCCTGCACGGCCGCTTCACGACGCTGTCCAACCTCGGCGAGACGCTGGTGCCCTTCGACGTGCCGGCCGGCGAGGCGATCTCGGTGCTCGACCTGCGCGCCGCGTTCCCCGTGGAGCTGTCGCTGCTCGAGGCGGCGCGCATCGTGAGCACTGGCTTCGTCGAGGTGGCCAGCAATGCCGGCTTCTCGCTCGACCGCCGCCTGCCGGTCGAGGTGCTGGGTACGGGCGCCCCCGAGACGGTGGAGCGCTTCCAGTTCGCGGTGCTCGCGATCAGCGCCTCGGCGCCTGATCCCAACGGCGAGAGCGCGGTGCGCGGCGAGACGGATGCCGCCCAGCCGGGCTCGCTGGTGACCGTGCTCAACACCGTGAGCCTCGACACCCGCGAGGGCTTCGCGGCCGGCGACGGCGGCTTCGAGATCCCGATCCCCGCGGCGAGCGGCGACGTGCTGCGGGTCTTCTTCACCGACGTGGCAGCGCGGCCCGACACGCTGTTCCTCGAGGTGCCCGAGGACGTCGCCGGCGCTGAGGACGAGATCGACCGCCTGATCGCAGACCCGCGCCAGATCGTGCTGCGCGACATCGGCAACCGGGGTCGGGTGCGCGCGCTGGGCGTGACGCGCGGGGGCGCGGCCCGGGTGCTGGGCTCGTCCGACGGCGTCGTCTTCACCTCCGGCGACCCGGCGATCGTGCAGGTCGCCGACGACGGCACCCTGCGCGCGCGCGCCGCCGGCACCACCTTCGTCGAGGTCGCGATCGAAGGCGCCCGCGACCGCAGCGAGATCCGGGTCGAGGAGCGCCCCCGGCCCACGGCCTTCCTCGGCGCGGTGGGCGCCGACTACGGCCCGGAGATCGGGATCGCCGACGGCCGCGGTCGCGTCGGAGACACGGTCGTGATCACCGGCGAGGGCTTCCTCGACGACCCGTTCGCCCACACCGTCAGCTTCGGCGAGGTCGAGGCCCAGGTGGTGGGCGGCGGCCCCGGCGAGATCCGCGTGCTCGTGCCCGAGGGGCTCGCGCCGGGCGTGGTCTCGGTCCGCGTGACCGGCGCCGGTGTGCTCTCGGACGGGCTCCAGCTCGAGGTGCGCGAGGGGCCGGTGCTGACGCGCGCCTCCGAGATCGCGGTGTTCCCGGGCGACGTGATCCGCGTGTTCGGCGTGGGCTTCGCCGACCTGGCCGGCACCGGGATCGTGCTCGACGCCGACAAGCTCGAGGACACGCCGGTGACGCCGCAGACCGTCGACGCCGCCTCGGTGTCGTTCGTGCTGCCCGACCTGCCGGTCTCGCCCTCGATCCGGGTGCGGGTGGGCGAGCAGGACAGCAACCGCCTCGTCGTCACGATCATGGAGCGGGTCGACTACATGGTGTCGGTCCCGAGCGGCTCCGGGCTCACGCCCGACGCGCTGCGCATCGACGTGGGCGTGCACACCTCGGAGACGCCCGCGGCGACCGGGGACGTCTCGCTCCTGTGCGCGAAGGACGTGCCGACGGCGCTGAGCGCCGTCGACGCCGACGGCGACCCCGTGCTGCTCGGCATCGCCAGCCCCGAGCACAGCGCGCCCAAGGAGCTGTCGCCGCGCTCGACGGCCGACTTCCTCGTGTGGTTCGCGCTCGGCCTCGGCGGAATCCCGCCCGACGGCTTCGGCCCGGTGTTCGACATCATCCACGAGAAGACGGGCCCGCTCGGCGACCGGATCGACGCCGGGCTCGCCGAGGATCCCAAGTACCTGAAGCGCGCCGCCGACGACCCCGAGTTCCTCGACGCTCTGGGAGACGCGCTGGGCAGCGCCATCGACGACGCGATCGCCTTCCAGAAGGGCCTCGGCGACACGATGGCGCGCAACCAGGTGCGCGAGCGGACCCTGCTCTGGATGATCGAGCAGCTCGTCGTGCCGGCGGCCTGGGCGCAGGGCCCGCCCGTTCCCCAGAACATCCCCGAGTCGGTCGAGCCCAACCAGGTGCTGAGCGGGCTCTCGGTGACCGGGCTCGCGAGCGAGAAGATCACCGTCACCAACACCTTCTTCCGCTACGTGAGCGGGATGGTCGAGGACACCAGCAATCCCTCGATCGGGCCGCTGCTGCCACACGCACAGCTCGGCACCGTGCTGGCCGGCATCCAGAACTTCGTCTTCCCGGGCGAGAAGATCCCGTCCAACGTCCAGGGCGTGCCGAACTTCTTCATGAACGGGTTCGACAAGAACACCGAGCTGAAGGGCGACATGCCGTTCTCGGTGAACGGCGGGCCCTTCCGCCTCGAGCTGATCGGCCCGTCGGCGCGCGCCGACCTCCAGGCCGCCCAGGCGCTGGCGAACTTCGAGTTCACGAGCAGCCGCTTCGACAACACCGAGCAGGTCGAGGCGTACATCATCACCACGCTGGCCACCTGGATCAACGAGCTGGCGATTCCCCTGCTCGAGGTGCTGAGCGGCCTCAACGCCGGCGGCGACGAGGGCAAGAAGGCCTTCGACAAGGCCAAGAAGGTCCTCGAGAAGATCAAGTCCGCAGCCCTCGCCGTGCAGAGCCAGGGCGGCGCGGTCCAGACCGCGATCGAGAAGCAGAGCACCGAGGACGTGGGCAAGGCGCTCAAGGCCTTCATGGAGAAGCTCAACGGCAAGGACCTGCTGCTGCAGCTGCTCGAGATCTTCACCAAGGAGGTGCAGTCGGGCTTCGCCCCGGCTCCCGAGGGGCCGGGACCGGTCACCAAGTTCACGGCCACCGAGGTGTTCGAGGCGATCGCCAAGGACTTCGGCGACGCCAACCTCCAGGGCAGCGCCGTCACCACGCTGCTCGAGAACAAGCTGAAGGACCTGGCCGGCCAGGTGCCGCTGGTGAAGGCCATCAAGAAGGTGATCGAGTTCATCCAGCTCGTGATCAAGGGCGCGAACCTCGCCAAGGCCTTCCGCGACGTCTACGTGGCCGAGCCGATCGTCGAGTTCACCTTCTCGATCAGCGAGGCCAACGCCGAGGGGCTCGACCCCGCCTTCGCACCCGCCGAGACGGTCGCGAGCGGCGACTTCACCACGACCCTGCGCGGCAAGGGCTTCAACACCGACCTGTCGAGCTACATCTCGGGCAGCGACCTGTTTCCGAACGCGCCCGAGACGGTGATCCGGTCGTGCTTCACCACGACGCCGGCGCCGACGCTCGCGACGCCGGGCTTCAACACGGCGAACCAGGCCGGCTGCCAGAGCCCCGCCGACCTGTTCGAGTTCGGCCGGCGCAACTACATCGCCTTCAAGGCCAAGCCGGGCGCCGGCGTGCCGCCCGACGGCATCGTGCTGGCCGAGGTCACCGCGATCAGCTGCCCGACCGGGCAGGGCGGGAGCTGCGCCGGCATCGGTCCGCAGGACATCGTCGAGCTGGAGCTGAAGGTGCCCTCCAACGCCTTCACGGGCCCGCTCACGATCCGCAACAAGCGGCGCCGCACCCAGTCCCTGCTGTTCACGGTCGAGGTGGAGTGCTTCCCGCCCGATTCGTGCATCAAGGCCTTCATCACGTCGCGCAACGGGACCATCGAAGACCGCGAGCTGAGCACGTCACTCGATCCGGCCGAGGTGGGCGCCGGCGCCGACCCGATTCCGTTCCCCGGCATCACGCCCTGGGCGATCGAGTTCAATCGGAACGCGCTGTTCGCGTACATCACCGACTTCCGGGGCGGCAAGCTCTACCGGCTCGATGCGCGCAACAACGTGGTCGAGAACAACCCGGTGCCGGTGGGCGCGTTCCCGCGCGACGTGGCCGTCTCGCCGAGCGGCAACCTCGCGATCGTGGCGAACTCGAGCGGGCAGATCCCCGTGATCGATACGCGCACGATGCAGGTCGTGAAGCTGATCCCCGTCTCGGCACCAGGCGAGGGCCGCTCGGTGTCGTTCCGGCCCGACAGTCGGCGGGCCTACGTCCTGTTCGCGCAGGGACTGTTCTCCGGCAACCAGAGCGGTTCGATCGTCGTGATCGACACCGACGAGGAGCAGCCCGACTCCCCGACCTACCTCACGGCGATCGCGACCGTGCAGATCCCCAACATGGACGAGCCCGCGGCCTTCCGGGTGCAGAACCAGGACCGGGCCTGGGTGGTCGCGAAGGGCGACAAGACCAACGCCGGGCCGGGCCCCCACCTCGACATCTCGATCTACGACATCGGCGAGGACGACTCGCCGCCGACGATCGTGACGCAGACGACCGATCTGATCGCGCCCTCCGACGGCCAGCGCCCGCCGCCGATCGGGTCGCTCGACACCGCCTTCCTGGGCCCGATCGACATCGGCTTCCCGCGCAACGGCCGCCCCTTCGCCTACCTGCCTGCGTTCGGCAGCGGCAACGTCGCCGCGCTCCAGCTCGGGCCGGTCCCGACCCCGTTCGAGGGCCAGGTCGTCGGCGTGAGCGTCTCGGACTTCCGCAAGGTCCAGGTTCCCGACTTCGAGCTCGAGACGAACGCCATTCCGAGCGTGGTGACGTTCGCGATCCCGGCGCGGATCAAGCCGGTGCTGCGCGAAGAGATCATCAACGACGTGAGCCTCCCGCGCCGGATCGACGTCAGCCAGAACGGCGAGTTCGCGCTCGTGACCCGCAACCGCACGGCGTTCCAGGGAGACGTGCTGCTGGTGATCGACGACGCGGTCTTCGACGTCGTCGACCAGCTGCCGAGCCAGGGCTACGACCTGAGCGACGTCCCGCTGGAGTGCGCCGCGCTCCACGCCAACGGCAATCTGACTGGCTTCGAGGGCGCGTGCGGCGCACTCGGCGAGGTCTTCTTCGACGCCCAGCCCGCTCCGGGCTCCTCCAGCTTCCGGGCGCCGGTGTTCTCGCTGGGCGCCCCGGGGGGGCGGCCCGAGGACGTCGCGATCGAGCCCATCGTCGGCATCGTCGAGCCGCCCTGGGGCGCCTGCGTCAACCGCACCTTCGAGATCCAGGCCGCCAG
>JASJBO010000293.1 GCA_030066475.1 Myxococcota bacterium | reverse complement strand
GAGGGACAGCGTCCCGACGACGCCGAGGTCGCGCGCTACCAGGCCGCCGTCGCGTCGGAGCTGCAGGCGTGGGGCTGGATCGAAGAGGTCGAGGTCAGCGATCCCACCTGGATCGAGGTGGCGTACACCTGGTCCTGGCCGGAGGGCAGATGGGCCGCGTCCGCGCTCGAGCGGCTCGAGCGGGGCGGTGTGTGGCAGGCGGGGCGCTACGGGCGCTGGGTGTTCCAGGGGATCGCGGCGTCGATTCGCGAAGGGGCCTTCATCGGGACCTCGTTCCGGGATGGCGCCTGAGAGGCAGGGCCGGGCGCCCGCGTCCCGATACGCGCCGTCCCCGGGCGAGCCAGACCAGCGGACCCAGCAGGAGGAGCTCCACTCCGAGGCCGCAGGGTCCTCCCTCGCGCTCCTTGTCCTTCCACGGACGGCCGGTGCACTGCGGGTCCGGGTCGGCGACCCCGTCCCCATCCGGGTCGCTGACGCCTGCCGGGCATCCCCCCGGCGCGCCGCTGCAGGCGCCGTGGAGCCACTGCCCTCCGTCGAAGTCGATCAGCCCGGGGTCGGGATCCTGGTTGGGATCGTTGTTGAGGCCGTCCTGGCACTGTGGATCCTCTCGGACCGACGCGCCATTCAGGCAGCCCGGGTCGTCCCCGTCGACGAGCGCGTCGCCGTCGTTGTCGAAGCCGTCCGAGCAGTCCGACTGCTCCGTCTGGTCCGACGCCGCGAGGCAACTTCGATCGCCGGGCCAGTCGGCGATACCGTCCCCGTCGTTGTCGCGCCCGTCCGAGCACGCGGGCCCCAGCGAGTAGGCCAGCACCCGGTGCCTGCTGCTCTCGACGACGTAAAGCACGTTGTGGAGCTGGCTGAAGCTGATGCCCAGCGGGTTCGCCATGGTCTGCGTGCCCTGTCCGGTCGAATCGAACGCGTCGAGGAAGTTGCCCTCCGTGTCGAAGACCTGGATCCGGTCGTTCCCGGAATCGGCGACGTAGACGTTGCCGTCCGCGTCGACGGTGAGCTTCGACCACCTCCCGAGATCCAGCTGCCCGGTGCCGCTGCCGGCCCCCCCCCACTGCGTCACCGGCGTGCCGTCGAGCGTATACTTGTGGACCTGGTCCGTCACCGCAGCGAGGGCATAGAGGTAACCGTCGTGGATGGAGAGGCCGGCGGGACCCGCCAGGGGGATCTGGTCGACCAGGGCGAGCACGGGCGAGGTCTCGTAGATCTGCACCTCGGCGGCGGCTCGATCGGAGAGGTAGACCCTCCCGGTGGCCGGATCCACCGCGACGTCCGCAATGTCCTCGTTGAAGAAATCACCGATCGCGCCGCGCTGCCACGCCCCGATCACGTTGCCCAGCGGATCGAACTGCTGGAGGAAGCTGCTCGCTTCGCCGGGATAGTGGATCAGCGTCTTGCCCACCCAGACGTTTCCAGAAGCGTCCACGGTGAGGGCACTGTCCGGGAAGCTGAAGAGACCCGGCAGCGACGGATCGATGCGGAGGGACTCGCCCCACTCGTTGAGGAACTGCCCGCCCGCCTTGAAGCGTTTGAGCCGGAAGTTGTTGGAGTCGAAGACGAAGACGTCGCCGGTCGTGGGAGACGCGGCGACGGAGTTGGGGAAGCGCAGGTCGAGGCCGTCGCGCGGCCAGTATCCCCAGCTGAACTCGTAGTTGTCGTTGGCGTCGAAGCGATCGACCCGGTGGGCATAGGCTGCGTTCACGTACTTCTCGCCGGTGGTGCGATTCACGGCGATTCCACGCGGATGTTGCGGTCCGTCCACGAGGTTGTGGGGGCCCTGGAGCGTCGCCACGAAGTTGCCCGACGAGTCGAACACCTGGATGCGCTCGTTGTCGGTGTCCGCCACGTAGACCGTGGTGCCGTTCCCGGTCACGTCGCGCGGCCATCGCATCTCACCGGGTCCGTTGCCGCGCACGCCGCCCCAGAGCAGCAGGAAGTTGCCGAACTCGTCGAAGGCCTGGATGCGCGGCCGGTTCGGATCGCTGGCGTACACGCGCCGCGTCACGGGATCGAAGTCGACGGAGGCGGTCAACACGTTCGGCTCGAACTGGCCCGGGCCGAAGCCCGCAGTTCCGAACTTGAACAGGAAGCTGCCGCCGCCGTCGAAGACCTGGATCCGGCCGTTGCCGGAGTCCCGGACGTAGACGTTCCCAGTCAGCGGGTCGACGTCGACGTCGAAGGGGAAATCGAACTCGCCGTCGCCCGACCCGAAGGAGCCCCACTCCCGAATGAAGCTCCCGTTGGCCGTGAACTGGCGGACCTCGTTCAGGTTCGGAGCGGCGGCGTACACGTCTCCCGTCACGTCGTTCACGCCGACCCCGATGCACGCGGAGCACGTCCACTGGTTGAGGAAGTTGCCGTCCCGATCGAAGCGCTGGAGCCGTCCCGTCAGGTCCTGGACGTAGACGTCCCCGGTCGTGGAGTTGACCGCGAGCAACGTGGGGTAGTTGAGCATGCCCGGCAGGATCGCGGGCTGGGCTCCGAACGTGAACAGGAACTCCGGGGTCTGATAGGCGGATCCCGGGGTTGCGAAGCCGAGGACGAGAGCGGGGATCCAGAGCAGGTGGCGAGGCCAGCGAGGGGGCTGCATGGCGACCTCCGGAAGTTCCAGCTCGCTCAAAATGTACTCCATTCCCGGCAGTGATTCCCCATCCGGGAGCGAGGATGACTCGTTCCTTGCGTGGTGGTAGCCTGCTCGGGGGGGAACTGCCGCGATGAAGCCTTGCCTGGTCCTCTCGCTGCTCGTGGGCCTTGCAGGCGTCGCCGAGGCGCAGCCGAACATCCTGGTCCTGGTACTGGATGACGTGGGCGTGGACATCGTGGACGCCTACGGGATGGCCGCCCCGATCGCGGCGACCCCCACGATCGACGCCCTCGCGAACCAGGGTCTGCTGTTTCGCAACGCCTGGGTGTCGCCCCTGTGCAGCGCCTCGCGCGCCGCGATGCTCACCGGGCGCTACGGGTTTCGCAACGGGGTCGGAGGGGCCAAACAGAGCCTGCTGCCCGGCGAGCTGACGCTGCCCGACGCCGTGCCGGCGGGCTACACGACGGCCGCTCTGGGCAAGTGGCACGTCAGCCACTACCGCCCCTGGGACCCGCCGCTCCCCGCCTGGTCCTACACCCCGATGATGGTCGGGTTCGATTCGTTCCGGGGAACGACGGGGAACTTCTCCGACCAGTGGCAGCCCGAGGGGGCGCACTACTTCCTCTGGTCCAAGTCGATCGAGCTGGTCGAGGGGGCACCGATCTGGGAGCCCGACCACACCACCTACGCCACGACGGAGCTGGTGGACGACGCCCTCGACTTCATCCAGGCCCAGTCCGGGCCCTGGTTCGCCTGGGTGGCCTTTCAGGCGGCCCACGACCCCCTCCAGGCGCCGCCGGAAGATCTCCACGACCGCCAGGTGGTGAAGGACACGTACGACGCCGGCGACCTCGCGCCGGGTGTCGACGAGGTCCACTGGGCGATGGTCGAGGCGATGGACACCGAGATCGCGCGGCTGCTGGCGGCCGTCGATCTCGCGAACACCTATGTCTTCGTGATCGGGGACAACGGCACCGCCCCCGGTCAGAAGCCTCCTGGGGCCGTGCTGCGCGGCGGCAAGGGCGGGACCTACGAGGGCGGAATCCGGGTGCCGCTGATCGTGGCCGGTCCGGGCGTCGCGCAGGGCGAGACCGAGGCCCTCGTGCACGGGATCGACCTGTACCCTACGATCGCCAGCCTGGTGGGCGTGGACGTGGCGACCCTGCCCGTGAACCTGCCGTTCGATGGCGTGAGCTTCGCCCTGGTCCTGGCCGTTCCCGACTCGGGCCTTCGCACCACCGTCTACGTCGACGGACGATTCGACAAGTTGAGCAGGCCGGGCTCGGAGCTGCCCGAGAACCACGACGTGGCGATCCGCAACGCGGACTACAAGCTGATTCGGCGGGCCTGTGAAGACGGGGCGCGTTCGTGGGAGTTCTACCACCTGGCGGCCGATCCTGGGGAAGCCAACGACCTGTTCCCGGTCGCCGGGCCGCACGCGCAGGCACTGTTGGAGCTGACCGGCGCGCTGGGCTCGCTCGTCGGGAATCCATCGTGTGGACCGCCGACGTCGGGCTGCGGCGCGGGCGTCGAGCTGGTGCTCGCAATCCCGGCGCTGGCGTTCTGGCGTGGACGGCGGCGACCCGACGCACGGGGAGGCGCATGAACGGGAGGGCGGCAGGCAGGCCGAACTTCTTCATCCTCGGCGCCTCGAAGAGCGGTACGACGTCGCTGTACGAGTATCTCCGCCAGCATCCCGATGTCTACTGCTCGGAGCCGAAGGAGCCGATCTTCTTCGAAGCCGAGTACGAGAAGGGGCTGGAGTTCTACTGGAACAAGTACTTCAGTGGCTGGAACGGGGAGAGCGCGATCGGAGACGCCCGTGTCTTCAACCTGTTCCTTCCCTATGTCCCGCCGCG
This sequence comes from Myxococcota bacterium, assembly GCA_030066475.1. The sequence goes on along the minus strand of JASJBO010000293.1, from coordinate 5,796 downwards.
CATCCGGGAGGTCCGGCCGGAGGCGCGCCTGATCGCGATCCTGCGCGATCCCGTCGAACGCGCCTTCTCGCACTGGTGGCACCGCTACAGTCGAGGGGTGGAGGAGCTCCCGTTCGCGGAGGCCATCCGTGAGAATCGCGCCAGCATCGACGCCGGCCTGGACTTCGCGGGCGAGGCAGGCGAGCGGCGCTGGCGCCGAGGGCTCTACCGGAACAGCATCACGACCCGCTACCGGCTGTATCTGGATCTCGGTCTCTATGCAGAGCAGCTGGAGCGCTATTTCGAGCTGTTTCCGTGCTCGCAGATCCGGATCGTGCTCTACGACGATCTCGCAAAGGACCCCGCCGGGGTGACGCGCGATCTCTGGAGCTTCCTCGGAGTCGAGCCCACCGCGCCGCTGGCGGATGCCTCCGCCCGCAACGAGCAGCGGCGCCGGTTGACGACGGTCGGCGGCTACCGGCTCGAACGGCTCGCGGACGCAGCCCGGCTGCGCCACGTCACCCCGCGCTTCCTGCGGCCTCATCTGCGCAAGCTGGTCCGGGAGCGCCAGGCGGACCGGCCTCCTCTGGAGCAGGACGTGCGACAGGCTCTCACCGCGTACTTCGAGGCGCCCATCCGGCGCCTCGAGGATCTGGTGGGCCGGGACCTGTCCGCGTGGGGGAAGGCCGACGCTTCCGCCGCGCGCGCCGCCCGAGCGGCGCCCCGGGGCTAGCAGCCCGGCGTGGCCCCCGTGCTCCGTTCCGAGGCTGAAGCCAGCACGGACTCGTCCGTGTCGTACCCGAGAGCCTCCAGCATGGCGGCGGCCTGCTCGTGCATGCGGCGCACCACCTCCGGGGGTTGGCTCCGGTAGGTCCCGATGCTGGGCTTGAAGCCTCGAGACTGTCCGGCCTGACGGTCCTGGAGGCGGACCCAGTTGTCGTGGGTCTGCTCGTGGAACCGCAGGACTGCGGGCTCCCACGGCTCGTCGAGGAACGCGAAGAGCTCGCGCAGCACGGGCTCGGGATCCCGCGCCAGCTGCTCGTACCTCAGCTCGAAGCAACGCTCGGAATGGGCGCGTTGAAACGCCACCATCTTCTGGCATTGATGGGCCCAGTGGCGCGCGGCGGCGGCATGGCGGTCGCCGCCGCAGCTCGCGAGGTGACGGTCGAAGTCCCGGATGTTGATCTTCACGATCGAGCTGGCCGAGTCGAGGCCGTGCCGGTAGATCATGACGTACCGGCAGCCGGGGCCATACAGCGTTTCGATGAAATCGAGACAATCGACGTAGGAGGGCGTCTTGTCCGCCCAGCGCACCTTGCCCTTCGAGCTCGCGTACATCTCGAAGAAGTAGGAGACGAGAGCCCGCAGCTGTCCGGCGACGTGCTTGCGATCGAATCCCATCGCCGCCAGGCCCTCCATGCTCTTGGCGTCCTCGAGCACTCGCGAGAGCGAGAGCAGGAAGAAGGACTCCGGCGGGCACGCGATGCGCGAGTGGCTGTCGAGGATGAGGCGCAGCAGCGTGGTGCCGGACCGGTGCACGCCGATCACGAAGATCGGATTCTCGACCCGGGGACGCAATTCGGGCGCAACGATGGTCCGCCTGGTGCGGCGCACCTCGTCCCCTACCGCGTCGGCGAGTCGTTCGACGAAGCTGACGATGCGATCCGAGAGCGTCCTCTCGGAGCTCACGCCGCAACCCGCCGATTCCGGACTCTCACGCCGAGAGCAATAACGCGAGGCGCTGAGCCCGGCAAGCGCCGCGGCAGTCGTGTGCGCATCGCCCCGTCGCGATGCCGCGGGTCCACTGCGGCTCGCCCGGTTCTGATACACTTCGCGCGCTTCGAATCCGGCTTCAAATTGGCGGAAGACCTCCGATGGCAGTGAATCGCTGGCTACACCGGGTACGGCTCGCGCGGGCTTCGCTGGCGAAGCGCGTGAGCGAGAAACGGCCGTTCCGGAGACCCGGCCTCCGCAACCAGTCGCCGTCTGCGCAGAGGCCGGCCCGCCTGGCCCTGGTGGGCTGCGGGTGGTTCGCCAACCTCGCCCATACCCCGGCGCTGCGAAGGCTCGAAGCGGAGGGTCTGTTCGAGGTGACGGCGTTGTGCAGCAGATCGGAGTCCTCGCTGAAGCGGTCGGCCGAGCTTCTCGGCAGGACCGACCTGAAGCTGTACCGGGAGCTCTCGCAGCTCCTGGCAGACCCCGATGTGGACGCCGTCGACCTGGTCCTGCCGATTCCGCTCATGCCAGACGCCGTCGCCGCCGCCCTGGAAGCCGGAAAGCACGTCGTGAGCGAGAAGCCCGCCGCTCCGAGCGTCGACGCCGGACTTGCCCTGATCGACACCTACGAGCGGTATCGAGCGACGCAGCGCTGGTGCGTCGCAGAGAACTGGCGTTTCAAGGACTCCGTCCGCCTGGTGGCCGAGATCGTGCACCGGGGCGAGATCGGCACTCCGCACTTCGCCCATTTCCGCAATCTCGGTCTGGTGGAGCGATCCGCCGCGAAGGGCTGGCGCGGAGCGCCGGCCTACCAGGGAGGTCACCTCCTGGACGCAGGCGTCCACTTCGTCGCCATGCTGCGCAGCATCCTCGGGGAGATCGACGAGGTGGCCGCCTTCGCGAGTCAGCGGCAGCCCTATCTTCCCCCCGCCGATTCCCTGCACGGCCTGCTCTCCTTCGAGTGCGGAGCCGAGGGCAGCTTCGCCCTGTCCTTCGGCGCGCGCGAGCCCGATATCGAGCAACCGGATCTGAGCATCGTGGGCTCCGACGGGGCCCTCCACGCGAGCTTCAAGCTCCAGTACGTGGACGTCCAGAGCTCGAGCGGAAGCCGGACGCTTCCCGTTCCGGACGATTCCTGGAACGCCGGCGGCGTGTATCAGACGCTGAGGCATTTCGGTGCGATGCTCCGCTCGGAGCGGATGCCCGAGGCGGCACCGATCAGCACGCCGGAAGAAGCCCTGCGCGACGTCGCGGTGATCGAAGCGATGCTCGAATCGAGCCGCAAGAGGGCTTCGATTCGGCCCAGAGTGATTCCCCGGTGAGCGGCCTCGCCCGCGTCTGGCTGATGGAGTTCTCTCGCCTGCGGCTCGCTGCGCGCGCCCCCTGGGCGCTTGCAGAGGGCTTCTGCCGCGCAGGCTCCTGGCAGCCCGTTGAAGAACCCTCCCGTCGCCTGGCACGCGCCTTCGGCCCGAGCTCTGCGTTGCGAAACCTCGCCGTAGCTGCGGCTATGGCTGCGGTTTCGCGCCTTGATCTCGGGCCGAATTCGCGCGCCAGGCTCGGTCCGGGTTCTTCAACGGGCTGCTAGCGCGACCGGCGCAGCCGCGTGGCGAGCGCACCGATGCGCCCGCGGTAGTCGGCGATGTCTCCGCGCTGGAAGACCAGGGTCTCGACCAGTCCCTGACCGGAGTCCGAGCTGAAGGCGACGGTGATGATCAGCGCCTGGAGGCTGTACGAGATCAGTCCCGCGATGGCGGCACCCATCACGCCGTAGCGCGGAATCAGCGCCAGGTTCAAGCCGACGTTGAGGACGGCGGCGAGGAGCTGGCTGACCACGTTGACGTTCTGCCGGCCCACCGCGGTGAAGTACCGACTGAGAACCTGGTAGATCGACCGCAGGACGACCCCCGGGAGCAGCACGAGGAAGGGCAGCACGGAGGCCTCGTACGCCTCGCCGTAGAGCAGCGGGATCAGATAGGGTCCCACGACGGCCAACCCCAGGCCGGCGAGCAGCACCCACGTGAAGGCGTGACGCGATACGCGAGACGCGAGGGCGCCGGCACGCGTCTCTCCCTCGCCCGCGAGCCTGGGGTAGAGGGCCAGGCCGATCGAGGCGGAGATCACCGGCAACTGCCTCAAGAGACCGGCCGCAATGGCGTAGACGGCGATCTCCGCCGCGTCCTGCCGGAGGGATGCCAGCAGGAAGACGACGAGATGCTCGTGAAACGCGCCCGCGAGGGCGGGGATCCAGCTCTTGACGCCGAAGCGAAGGCTCTCCCACATCCCCGCCCAGTCGATTCGAGCGCTGAGACCCGTGTGCCGAGCGACGCTGACGAAGGCGAACAGCGCCGCAGACGCGTGGAGCGCCAGGAGGGCGACGACTGCTCCGAGGAAGCCGCTGCGCAGGATCCCGAGCGCGACCGACATGACGACGAGCAGGCCGAGGCTGAGGAACAGCTGATAGCCGTTGTGCAGCGAGAAGCGGTCGATGCCGCGCGCGACCCCGGAGAAGACGAGTCCCACCAGCTGGAGCGGCACGGTCGCGAGCGCGATGTAGAGCGCGAGCGCGGGCGCGTCCTGCAGGAAGTGCCGGAGGATCTCGGATCGCAACAGGAGGCACGCGACCACGACCAGGGCCGCGTTCCCGAGCGCCGCGACGGCTGCCATGCTGGCGACGTGCGCGGGTGTCGACCCGGCACGGCGCAGCCGATAGATGAGCGCCGTCGGCCAGCCCAGCTGTGCGATCAGCACCAGGATCGTCGTCGTCGTCGTGATGACCGAGTAGAGGCCCCGATCCGGTACCGAGAGGAAGCGGGCCAGCACGATGCTGGTGATGATCCCGATGGGGACGGCGGCAAACGAGGTGAGGAGCACCGAGGCGGCGTTGCGGACGAAGCTCATGGGGAAAGCGATCGCTCTCCATCGCGGGGGCGCCGGTCGGGCCGAGGGACGAGGAACGTACCTTGCGGCCCCGGCGAGCGCACTCCAGCCGGGGCAAGCAGGGCCGTGCACCCCGGATGTCGAACGGAATCGTTCGCGCCAGCGATCCAGCAATGGCACACTGCCCCGTTCCCGAGGGCGCGCTCGCGTCGGCGACCACGAGACGCAGCTCTCGCGCAGCCCTGCTGGGACGCGGGCGGCCAGTCGGCCCGGAGAAGAGGAGGCGAACGGATGCAGCTCGTCCTGGCGGCGGGGATCGCGCTTCTGGGCGGCCTGGCCAGCGGCGCCATCGAGGCCATCGTCCTCAGGCAGGTGGCCATTCCCAGCGCGGCCGTGGCGGCCGCGTACGCTGCGGCGGCGGCCCTCCTGCAGGCCGTGGTGTGTGTGCCCGCCGGTCTGGTCGCCTGGGGGGCCTGTCTGGCCCTGGCGCGTCGCGGGGGCGAGGAGGAGCGCCGTAGGCGCGCGCTGGCCGCGACCCTGGTGACCTCCGTTCTGGTCCCCATCGGCCTGCTCTCGCTCAGATCCGTGCACATGGCGCTGCTGCCCCACACGCCGGTTCTCTCGCCCCAGGGGCTGGCGGCCACGCTCTTCGTCGGCCTGGCGTTTCTCGCGCTGGCGGTGGGGCTCACCATCCTCCTCGGCCGCATGCTGCGCGGCGGCTACCGACAGCTGGCGGTCGGGGGCTACGCCGGCGCGGCCGTCTCGATCGCCATGATCGCCTTCGGGTCGTCGGGCCACGGGTCGGCGCCGGCGACGGCGAGGGCTGCCAACGTGCTGCTGATTTCGATCGATTCGCTCCGCGCGGACGTCTTCTACGAGTACGTCGAGAAGTACGCCTCGCGGCCTCTCGAGGACTTCGTCTCCGGCGGCCGCCTCTATCGAAACGGCCATACGAGCTTCAGCCACTCCCTGCCATCGCACACCTCCATGATGACAGGACTCTATCCTCCCGAGCACGGGGCCCAGTTCTTCTACCACGGGCTGGGGAGTCCACTGAAGGAGGACGTCGAGACCCTCGCCGAACGCTTCTCGGCAGCGGGCTTCGAGACCGCCGGCTTCCTGAACAATGCGTGGCTCGGCCCACCCTACGGCAACCAGGCCGGGTTCGGGACGTTCGTCAACTACGGGGAGGCGCTCCAGCTGGAGCCCTTCGACCCCGAGTTC
>JASJBO010000028.1 GCA_030066475.1 Myxococcota bacterium | reverse complement strand
GCAGCTGCTCTCGATCGAGACCTCGCCGACCGGGCCGCTCGTCGAGGGCGCGGCGATCATGGTGACGGTCGCCGCGATCGACGACGTGGCGACCACCGAGATCGAGCTCGAGGCGGCCGGGCAGAGCTTCGTCTTGGTGCCGCAGACGGGCATCGCCGTGTTCGACCTCACGGTGCCGGCGGTGTCGACGCTGCCGGGTGGTGTGCTCGACCTGGTCGCGAGGGCGCGCGACCGCCGCGGGCAGGAGGACAGCGCCACGCTGTCGGCAGCCGTGGTCGGCGATGCACCGCCCGCGATCACCTCGATGACGCCCGCCGACGGCACCACGCGGGTGGCCGGAACGCTGCTGGTCGTGGACGTCACGGCCACCGACGACCTCGGCATCGGCGGGATCGCCAGCGTGACGTTCGACGCCAGCGGCGAGGCGCTCGCCTCCCCCGTGAACCTGGTCGACACGGTGCCGCCCTATCAGCTGGCGCTGACGCTGCTCTCCGATCTGTCCGGCGCCGCCACGCCCGAGGTTCGGGTGAGCGCCGTCGCCCGCGACGTGGTGGGGCAGACGACGGCGGCCGCGGTGCGGACGTATCCCGTGGTCGAGAACCTGGCGCCGGCCGTCTCGTTCTCGAGCCCGGCCGACGGCGCGCTCGTCGAGACCGGCAGCAGCGTCACGCTCTCGATCCGCGCCGACGACGACGCGCAGCAGGACAGCCTGGGCGTCACCGAGATCCGCTTCGCCGCCAGCGGCGCCGTGGTCGCGACGGGCAGCCAGGCCGTGTTCCCGAGCCGGGACCTGGCGGTACGGAGCTTCTCGCTGCCGATCCCGGCCACCACCCCGATCGGCGGCACCATCACCGTCGACGCAGTGGCCCGCGACGCGCTCGGCAACGAGGGCACCGCGCAGCTGACGCTCAACGTCGGCGACGGCGTGCCGCCGAGCGTGGCGATCCAGGAGCCGGCGGTCGGCACCGAGGTCGTGCCGGGCAGCGACGTCGCGGTCCGGATCTCGGCCAGCGACGCGACGCCGATCTCGTCGATCCGGCTGGTGGCATCCGGCGCCGCCGCGCTGGACGAGACGGCGGTGATCTCGCCCCCGCTCCCGGCGGCCGAGCGCACCTTCACGGTGTCGGTGCCGGCGAGCGCCAGCGGCAACGCGACGCTGGTGCTGACCGCGTCGGCCACCGATGCCGGCGGCAACACCGGCCAGTCCGAGGTCGTGGTCCTGGGCGTGGCCGACGTGGTGGGCCCGCAGGTCTCGGTGCGCACCCAGACCGGGCCCACCGAGGTCGAGCCGGGCGAGACCGTGACGCTGGTGGTGAACGCCAGCGACGCGGTGGGCGTCAGCGAGCTGGGCTTCGACCTCACCGGGCTGGGAGACGCCACCGCGACGGCGCCGATCGTCCCCGCCCGCACCTCGATCGCACGCACCTTCCCGTTCCAGGTGCCGGCGGCGGCCGCGTTGGGCGACACCGCCATCGTGGTCGGCCGCGCCGCCGATGCGGCGGGGAACGAGGCGCTCTCGGCGGGCCTCACCCTGACCGTGGCCGACACCACCTCGCCGAGCGTCGCGCTGCTGGATCCGGCGCCCGGCACGATGCTCCTGGCTGGTACGACCGTGCCCGTCTCGGTCGAGGCCAGCGACAACTTCGAGGTGGCCGAGCTCGAGCTGATCGTCGGTGGGGCCTTCGCCCTGCAGGACCTCTATGCGGTCACGCCGCCGGCGCCGATCGCTGCGCACACCTTCCAGCTCGCGGTGCCGGCGGATGCGCCCGAGGGTGGGCAGGTCCTGGTGACCGTCAGGGCGCGCGACGCGAGCGGCCGCGAGGGCGCGACGCCGGTCGTCTCGCTCCAGATCGCCGACACCACTCCGCCGCAGGTGGCGAGCGTCGACCCGGCCGACGGCTCCGTCGACGTCGACGTGCGGCCGACGATCCGGGTGACCTTCTCCGAGCCGATCGACGCGGCGACGCTCGACGCTCAGAGCTTCACCCTCGCTCCGGACGGCAGCGCTCCGGTCCCGGCCCTGATCGCGGTGGCCGGCGACTCCCGCTCTGCGACGCTGCTTCCCGACGCGGATCTCGCGCTGGGGACGCTGATGCGGGTCGCGCTGACGGGCGCGGTCCGGGACCCGTCGGGGAACGCCCTGGCGGCGCCGTTCGCCAGCACGTTCACCACTCGCCTGCCCGACACCACCGGCCCGGCCCTGGTGGAGTTCATGCCGGCCGACGGCGCCAGCGACGTGTCCGTGGCGCCGGTGATCCGGGTCGTGTTCGACGAGGCGCTCGACCCCGCCTCGGTGGGGCCGACCGCGCTCACCCTCTTCGAGGTGACCGGTGGGGGCGACGTGGCGCTCGGGGGCGACGTCGGGCTGGATCCCGACGACGCCCGCGTGCTGACGCTGACGCCGCTCGCGAATCTCGACTTCGGCGTTAGCTACGCCGCGGTCCTCGAGGGCACCCCGCGCGACGCAGCCGGCAACGCAATCACCGACGCCGACGGCCAGGCGTTCTCCGCCATCCGCCACGAGTGGAGCACAGGGAGCATCGCGCTCGTGGAGCCCGTGGATGGCCAGCGCTTCGTCGAGGGCGAGAGCTTCCTGGCGCGCGTCGACTCGGCCCAGCGCGAGGACGTGGAGGCGGTCCGCTTCTACGGCAGCGGACAGCCGCTGGCCGATGCGGGTGCCGCGTCGCGCTTCGCGCTCGACTTCGACGGCATCAACGACCGCGTGACGATCTCGCGCGATCTGTCGCCGCAGGTGACCCAGGGCGCGATCACGCTCGAGGCCTGGGTGAAGGTCCAGGCGGTCGCCACGGACGTCCACAGCCAGACGCGGGCCCCGATCGTGGCGAAGGGCATCGGTGGCCAGTGGGAGTACGCGCTCTACGTGCTCGACGGGCTGTCGGCCCAGATCAACGTGTGGACCTGCGGCGGCGCGGGCCACGCCTCGGCCGACGGCGGAACCCTCACGATCGGGCAGTGGCACCACGTGGCGGGAACCTACCAGGAGGACGGCGCGACCCGGATCTACGTCGACGGCGAGCTGGTGGGCGAGCGCTTCTCGCAGTCGAGCACCGGCGCCTGTAACGGGACTCGCCCGATCCTGCTCGGCTCGCGCGAGGACGGCCAGTACCTCGACGCGGTGATCGACGACGTGCGCGTGTGGAACGTGGAGCGCACGCCGGAGGCGGTGCGCACCAGCCGCAGCCTGAGCCTGACCGGAGGCGAGCCCGGACTGATCGCCCACTGGAAGCTCGACGAGGGCACGGGCACCCAGGTCGTGGACGCGGTGAACGGGACGACGGGAGGCCTCGGTCCGAACAGCGGCGCGTACCCGACGTGGGTCGCGTCGGACGCGCCCGTGTTCGGCGCCTCCGCCATCGCGGCACCCGATCCCGACGCCCTGGGCGGCCCGTGGGCCGACTGGGTCCAGATCGCGCCCGCGGACGTGGGCGCGGGCGATCCGGCGGATGCGCTCGAGGCGCCCGACGGGTTCGGGCACGGCGGCGGCTCGCCCCTGGTGGCGGTCTTCCGCGACAACCGGGCGAGCGCCGGCGCAGGCGGCGATCTCGTGCTGCACGCTGCCCAGCCGACGCCGGAGGGTGCCTTCTCGGTGGAGGTCAGCGCCGATGGCACCGAGTTCGTCGCGATCGCGCCGCTGGCCAACGACGCCGACCTGCGCTTCTCCTACGACCTCGACGCGGTCGGCCTCGCTCAAGCCAGCCACGTGCGGATCACGAGTGACGGCTCGCTGTCGGTCGACGCCGTCGAGGCGCTGCACTCGATTGCGATCGACCGGGCGCTGTCGGTCGGCGCGGTGGTCACGACGCCGTCCGGTCGGGTCGCGGTGTCGGACGCGGTGGTGGAGGTGTTCCGCGCCGAAGGCGACGCCGACCTCGACGGCATCGACAACGCCACCGAGCGCTCGATCGGGAGCGATCCCTTCACGTTCGACTCGGACCTCGACTTCGATGCCGACGGCCTCACGAACCGGATCGAGGTCCTGCTCGGGACCGACGTCTTCGCTCCGGATACCGATGGCGACGGTCTGCTCGACTCCGAGGAGGACGCGAATGCGAATGGCAGCGTCGATGCGGGCGAGACGGATCCGCGCACGGCCGACACGGACGGCGACGGCCTCGCCGACGGTGCGGAGCTGGCGGCCGGCCTGAATCCGCTCTTCGACGACGCCGCCGAGGACCCCGACGGCGACACGATCCCGAACGAGCGCGAGATCGAGTACGGCTCCGACCCGTTCGTTGCGAACGGACCGCTGGTGGTTGCGAACGGCGAGAGCCTCACGCTCGCGGGCGTGAACGTCCACAGCCAGATCGTCGTCGAGGACGGGGGCACGATCCGCGGCTCCGGCAGCGAGCCGCTGGTCCTGATCTCCGACGGAGACCTCGAGGTCGCGGGCCGCATCGACGTGGCCGGCGGCAACGGCGCGCCCGGGAATCCGAACTCGGCGAGCCCCGCCCCCGGCGGGTCGCCCGTGGCCGGCGGTGCCGACGGCGGAGCGGGCGGAGCCGGGAACCAGGTGGGCAGCGCCGGCCAGGGCTCCGGGGCAGGCGAAGGCAGCAACTTCGTGTCGGGGCTCGGCGGCGGCGGGGGCGGCGGCGGCCATGGGGCGCCGGGCGTGTACGGAGACCCGAACAACTCCAACCGCGCCGACGGTGGGCCCGCCTACGGCGACGCCGTGCTCTCGACCCTCACCGGCGGCTCGGGCGGCGGCGGCGGCGCAGGCGGCAGCTCGGCGTTCGTGGCGGGCGTGAGCACGAGCGCCTCGGGCGGCGGCGGCGGCGCGGGCGGGGGCGCGCTGCGCGTCGAGGCGCGCGGTCGGCTACTGCTCGAGACGACGGGCGTGATCACGGCGGATGGCGGTCGCGGCGGCCTGGGCGCTCGCGGCCTCACCAGCTCGAACTCGTCTCGTTTCGGGGGCGGCGGCGCCGGCGGCTCGGGTGGCTCGATCTTCCTGGTGGCGCAGGAGATCGACAACCGCGGCACCGTGACGGCGCTCGGCGGCGCGGGCGTCAACGGCACCTTCGGCACCAACCACTACCGGGGCGGCGCGGGCGCAGTCGGCCGCATCCGGGTGGACGCCCCGGTGATCCAGGTGGACGGCGCGGTGGCCTCGAACGTGGCGTTCAGCCTGTCGACGACTCCGCCGGTCGGCTACCTGGGCGACGACGACGCCGACCTGGACGGCCTCACCAACGAGCAGGAGCGCTCGATCGGGACCAACCGGTTCGTCGGGGACACCGATGGCGACGGGCTCCAGGACGGCGAGGAGGTGCGGATCCTGCCGGACGGCAGCGTCGAGCCGATCCTCGATCCGCTGCGCGCCGACGCGAACGGCGACTCCGATGGTGACGGACTCGGCAACGCGGAGGAGGTCCGGCTCGGCACCGATCCGCTCGTGCCGGACGCCGACCTGGACTTCGACGGCGACGGGCTCGACAACGCCACCGAGCTGCGGCTCGGGACCGACGTGGACGATCCCGACACCGACGCCGACGGTCTGTGCGACGGCCCCGTCCCGACCGCGGACTGCGCGGCGGGCGAGGATCTCGACGCCGACGGCGTGGTGGGCGCCGGCGAGACCGATCCGCTCGTGACCGACAGCGACGGCGATGCCATCGTCGACGGCCTCGATGCGCTGCCGCTCGATCCCAGCAACGGCACGCCCGTCGATCTCGTGGTCGCGTCGGGCGAGACCGTGGTGCTCGAGGGGCGCCACGTCTTCGCGTCGATCGACGTCCAGGCTGGCGGAACGGTGCGCGGCGCCGGAGACCGTCCGCTCGAGCTCGTCGCGCTTGGCGACATCGCGATCGCGGGCGCCGTCGACGTGCGGGGCCGGAACGGCTTCGCGGCCACCGACCAGGCCTTCCTCGGAGGCGCCGGGGGCGCCGGCGTGGCCGGCGGGGGCGCCGGCGGCCTCGGCGGAGCTGGCAACGGCATCGGCAGCGACGGCGAGGGACCCGGCGGCGGGACGGGGAGCAGGCTCCGGTCGTCGCTCGGCGGCGGCGGCGGCGGGGCCGGCTACGGCGCGCCGGGCCGCTACGGGGATCCGAACAACAGCGACCGGGCCGACGGCGGGCCCGCCTACGGAGACATCTTCCTCAGCGTGCTCCGCGGCGGATCGGGCGGCGGCGGCGCCGCGGGTGGGTCGGCGAGCTTCGTGCCCGGCGTCAGCACCAGTGCCGGCGGGGGTGGCGGTGGCGCCGGCGGCGGCGCCGTGCGCATCGAGGCCGGCGGCCGGCTGTTCGTCGACACGACCGGCGTCGTCACGGCGGACGGCGGCCGCGGCGGGCAGGGCATCCGCGGCCTCACCAGCTCGAACTCGTCTCGCTACGGCGGCGGCGGCGGCGGCGGCTCGGGCGGCTCGATCTTCCTGGTGGCGGCGGAGCTGGACAACCGCGGGACCGTGACGGCGGTGGGCGGCGCCGGCGTTCGCGGGCCGTACGGCAGCAACCACTACCAGGGTGGAACGGGCGGTGTCGGCCGCATTCGCGTGGACGCGCCCGAGCTGCAGCTGGACGGCGTCCCCGCCTCGAACGTGGCGTTCAGCCTCTCGACCTCGCCGGCCGTCGCGTACCTGGGAGACGACGATCCGGACGCGGACGGCCTGACCAACGAGCAGGAGCGCTCGATCGGCACCAACCGGTTCGCGCTCGACAGCGACGGCGACGGCGTGGCGGACGGCGACGAGGTGCGTGTCGAAGCGGACGGGTCGATCGTCTTCGTGCTGAACCCGCTGCTGGCGGATGCGTCCGGCGACAACGACGGCGACGGGCTCTCCAACGCGCAGGAGGTGGGCCTCGGCACCGATCCGAACCTGGCCGACGCGGACCAGGACTTCGACGGCGACGGGCTCGACAACGCGACCGAGCTGCTGCTGCAGACGGCGATCGACGATCCCGACAGCGACGCCGACGGCCTGTGCGACGGCCCCGCGTCGCCCGGCACCTGCGCGGTGGGCGAAGACCTCGACGCCGACGGCTCGGTCGGCTTCGGCGAGACCGACCCGCTCGTCGCCGACAGCGATGGCGACACGATCCTCGACGGTGCCGACGCCCTCCCGCTCGACCCCGCCAACGGAACTCCGGTCGACCTGGTGGTCGCGTCGGGCGAGACGCTGGTGCTCGAGGGACGCCACGTCTACGCGTCGATCGACGTCCAGGCCGGCGGCGTGGTGCGCGGCGCGGGCGACCGGCCGCTCGAGCTGGTCGCGGTCGGAGACGTCTCCATCGCGGGTCGCGTCGACGTGGCGGGCGGCCACGCCGGCCACGCGAACGAGCAGTCCTTCCTGGGCGGCCAGGCCGGCGTCGCCGTGGCCGGAGGCGGGGCGGGTGGCCTCGGCGGCGGCGGCAACCTGGTCGGCAACGACGGGCGAGGCGCCGGCGCCGGGGAAGGCAGCCGCCTCGTCTCGTCGCTCGGCGGCGCCGGCGGCGGCGGCGGCTACGGCGCGCCGGGTGGCATCGGCAATCCGAACAACAGCAACCGCGCCGACGGAGGACCCGCCAACGGCGACGTCTTCCTGTCGGTGCTGGTCGGCGGCTCCGGTGGTGGCGGCGCCTCGGGAGGCTCCTCCGCCTTCCTGCCCGGCGTGAGCACGGGCGCCGGCGGTGGTGGCGGCGGCGCCGGCGGCGGCGCGGTGCGGATCGAAGCGGGCGGCACGCTCACCATCGAGACGACCGGCGTCGTCACGGCCGACGGCGGACGCGGCGGGCGTGGCGCGCGCGGCCTCACCAGCTCGAACTCGTCTCGCTACGGCGGCGGCGGCGGCGGCGGCTCGGGCGGCGCGATCTTCCTGGTGGCGTCGGAGGTCGACAACCAGGGCACGGTGACGGCCGTGGGCGGTGCGGGCGAGCGCGGGCCCTTCGGCTCGAACCACTACCTGGGTGGGACGGGTGGCGTCGGCCGCATCCGGGTCGACGCACCCAGTCTCCTCGTGGACGGCGCGCCGGCGTCGAACGTGAGCTTCGCGCTCACGACCGCGCCGCCCGTGGCCTATCTCGGTGACGACGATGCTGACGCCGACGGGCTCACGAACGAGCAGGAGCGCTCGATCGGCACCGTCCGCTTCGGGGCGGACAGCGACCTGGACGGCCTTCTCGACGGCGAGGAGGTCCGCGTGGAGCCGGACGGCTCCATCACGTTCATCCTGAACCCGCTGGTGCCCGATGCGGCCGGGGACAACGACGGGGACGGGCTCACCAACGCCGAGGAGGTGCGACTCGGAACCGATCCGAACACGGCCGACGCCGACCAGGACTTCGACGGCGACGGACTCGACAACCTCACCGAGGGGCTGCTCGGCACCGACGTGAACGACCCCGACGGCGACGCGGACGGCCTCTGCGACGGGCCGGCTTCGGTGGGCGCCTGCGTCGGCGGAGAGGACCTGAACGCCAACGGCGTGGTGGACGCCGGCGAGACCGACCCGATGGTGGCGGACAGCGACGGCGACGCGATTCCCGACGGGCTGGACGCGCTGCCGCTCGATCCCAGCAACGGCACGCCCGTCGATCTGGTCGTGCTGGACGGCGAGACGCTGGTGCTCGAGGGTCGCAAGGTGTTCGCCTCGATCGACGTGCAGGCCGGGGGCCGGATCCGCGGCAGCGGGACCCGCCCGCTCGAGCTGATCGCGCTGGGCGACGTGACCATCGCGGGCTCGGTCGACGTCGCGGGAGGCAACGGTGGCAGCGCGACCGAGCAGGCCTTCGAGGGCGGGCGCGCGGGTCTTGCCGTCGCCGGCGGGGCCGCGGGCGGCCCCGGAGCGCCGGGTCTCAACCTCGGGAACGACGGCCAGGGGAGCGGCGGGGGCTCGGGCAGCCGCTTGGTGTCCTCACTCGGTGGCGCCGGCGGCGGCGGCGGCTACGGCTCGCCCGGCCTCTACGGAAGCCCGAACAACAGCAACCGGGCCGACGGCGGTCCCGCCTACGGCGACGTCTTCCTGACCGATCTGCGCGGAGGATCGGGCGGCGGCGGCGCGGCGGGCGGCTCGGCGGGCTTCGTGCCCGGGGTCAGCACGAACGCCGGAGGCGGCGGGGGCGGTGCCGGTGGCGGCGCGCTGCGCATCGAGGCGCAGGGGCGGCTACTGGTCGAGACGACGGGCGTCCTCACCGCCAATGGCGGCCGGGGCGGGCAGGGCACGCGCGGTCTCACCGGCACTGGCTCGAGCCGCTACGGCGGTGGCGGCGGCGGCGGCTCGGGCGGCGCGATCTTCCTGGTGGCGGCGGAGATCGACAACCGCGGCACCGTGACGGCCATGGGTGGCCTGGGTCGGACGGGTCCGTTCGGAAGCAACCACTATCGCGGCGGCGACGGTGGCGTGGGCCGGATCCGTGTCGACGCCCCGCTGCTGCTGCTCGACGGGGCGCTGGCATCGAACGTGGCGTTCAGCCTCTCCACCACGCCCGCCGCGGCCTACCTGGGCGACGACGATCCCGACTCCGACGGTCTCACCAACGAGCAAGAGCGCTCGATCGGAACCAACCGGTTCGCCTCGGACAGCGACGGGGACGGACTGCTCGACGGCCAGGAGGTCGTCTTCGTCGGCGACACGCCGTTCTTCCTGCTCGACCCGCTGGTCGCCGACGCGGCCGGTGACGACGACGGGGACGGGCTGAGCAACGCGCAGGAGGTGGCGCTCGGCAGCGACCCGAGCACGCCGGACGCCGACGCCGACTTCGACGGAGACGGACTCGACAACGCCACCGAGCTGCTGCTCGGCACGTCGATCGACACGGCCGACAGCGACGGCGACGGCCTCTGCGACGGGCCCGCGAGCGTCGGTGGCTGCCTGGCCGGCGAGGACCTCGACGCCGACGGGACGCGGGATCCCGGCGAGACCGACGCGCTGGTGGCTGACAGCGACGGCGACGCGCTGCTCGACGGTGTCGATCCGTTGCCCCTCGACCCGAGCAACGGCACCCCCGTCGCGCTCGTCGTGCTCGCCGGTGAGACGCTGGTGCTCGAGGGACGGCACGTCTTCGGATCGATCGAGGTCCAGGACGGCGGGACGCTGCGCGGCGCCGGCGAGCGGCCGCTCGAGCTGATCGCGCACGGTGACGTGACGATCGCGGGAACCCTGGACGTGAAGGGCCGGAACGGGACCAGCGCCGTCGAGCAGGCGTTCCAGGGCGGCTCGGGTGGCGTCGCCGTCGCGGGCGGCGGCGCCGGCGGCCTGGGCGGAGCGGGCAACCAGATCGCCAACGACGGGCGCGGGCCCGGCGGCGGGCGCGGCTCCCGCTCCGTCTCGTCACTCGGCGGTGCCGGGGGCGGAGGCGGGTTCGGGTCGGCCGGCGGCTACGGCGGTCCCAACAACAGCAATCGGGCCGACGGCGGTCCGATCTACGGCGACATCTTCCTCACGACCCTGCAGGGGGGCTCGGGCGGCGGCGGCGCGGCGGGCGGCTCGGCGAGCTTCCTGCCGGGCGTGAGCACCAACGCGGGCGGCGGCGGCGGCGGCGCGGGCGGCGGGGCTCTCTACCTCGAGGCGGGGGGAGTGTTGCGCATCGAGACGAGCGGCCTGGTCACCGCCGACGGGGGTCGGGGTGGGCAGGGCGCTCGGGGCGTCACCGGCTCGAACTCCAGTGGCTACGGCGGCGGCGGTGGCGGCGGATCGGGAGGCGCGATCTTCCTGGTGGCGTCGGAGCTGGACAACCACGGCACGGTGACGGCGCTGGGCGGTGCCGGGGTGAGGGGGCCGTTCGGCAGCAACCACTACCGGGGCGGCGACGGCGGGGTCGGCCGCATCCGCGTCGATGCTCCGCTGCTCCTGGTGGACGGAGCGCCCGTCTCGACCGTGGCGTTCGGCCAGTCGACGTCGCCGGCGGTCGTCTACTTCGGCGAGGACGACGCCGATCTCGACGGGCTCACCCACGAGCAGGAACGCGCGCTCGGCACCAACCGCTATCTGAGTGACACCGACGGCGACGGGCTGCTCGATGGGGACGAGGTCGTCTTCGTCGGTGAGACGGCGCTCGCGCTGCTGGATCCGCTGGCTCCGGATGCCAGCGGCGACCTCGACGGCGACGGACTCGACAACGGGCAGGAGCTGCGGCTCGGCACCGACCCGAATCTGGCCGACGCGACGCTGGATCTCGATGGGGACGGGCTGGACGCAGCGACCGAGTCGCTGCTGGGCACGCTGATCGGCAACCCCGACAGCGACGGTGATGGGCTATGCGATGGCCCGGCCACGGTCGCCGGCTGCGTCGGCGGCGAGGACTTCGACGCCAACGGCCTCGTGGATCCGGGCGAGAGCGATCCGCTCGTGGCCGACAGCGACGCGGATGCGATCTTCGACGGGCTGGACGCGCTCCCGCTCGATCCCAGCAACGGCACGCCCGTCGATCTGGTGGTCTTCGCGGGAGAGACCGTGACGCTCGAGGGCCGTCACGTCTTTGCCTCGGTCGTCGTCGAGGACGGCGGCACGGTGCGCGGTGTCGGCGACCGGCCCCTGGAGCTGGTCGCTCTCGGGGACGTCACCATCTCCGGCAGCGTCGACGTCGGGGGCGGCAACGGCGGCGCTGCGACCGACCAGGCCGTCGTGGGCGGCGCCGCGGGCGTCGGGGTCGCCGGGGGCGGGCAGGGCGGAATCGGTGGACCCGGCAACCGCGTGGGCGGCGACGGCTTCGGTCCGGGCGGCGGCGAGGGTGGCTTCAGCATCTCGTCGCTGGGCAGCTCGGGCGCCGGCGCCGGCTACGCGAGCGCCGGGAACGACGGGCAGCCCAACAACTCGAGTCGCGCGCTGGGCGGCACCTCGTACGGGGCGATCGACCTGATGCCCTTCGAGGGCGGCTCCGGGGCCGGGGGCGCGGCCGGGGGTGACGCCTACTTCCGGCCCTCCGTCAGCACCAACTCCGCCGGCGGGGGCGGCGGCGCGGGGGGCGGTGCCGTCCGCATCGAGTCGGGCGGGCTGCTGCTGATCGAGACGACCGGCCTGATCACGGCGGATGGCGGTCGCGGCGGCCAGGGGATTCGGGGCACGACGAGCGGAGGCTCGGCCCGCTACGGAGGCGGCGGCGGAGGCGGCTCGGGCGGCGCGATCTGGCTGTTGGCTCCTCAGGTCGACCTGCGCGGCAGCGTGAGGGCCGAGGGTGGCGCCGGCGTGCGCGGTTCCTACGGGTCGAACCACTACCGGGGCGGCGACGGTAGCGACGGCCGCATCCGGGTCGACGCCGGAACGCTGCTCCTCGACGGTGTCACCGCCACGAGCGGCGCGTTCGCGCCGAGCACGTTGCCGCCGGTGGGCTTCTTCGGCCCCGCTCCGTAGCCCGCCGCTCCGCCCCGGCGCGCAGCCGGGGCCGCTGCGGTCAGCGGCCCGGCTCCGATCCGCTCGGGAGCGCCGGCACCAGCCGCGGCAGCAGCAGCACGAGCGCGAGCGCACCGACGCCGCCCGCCCAATAGGGCGCCTCGGGCCCGCCGCGGTCGAGCAGCCAGCCGGCCAGCAGGCTCGAGCAGAAGTTGCCGAGTCCGACGGCGATGGTGGCGAGCAGCGCCTGGGCGGTGGAGCGGAGCTGCGGCGGCACGACGGAGTCCACGTACACCGGCGCCCCCAGCATGAGCCCGGCCACCACGACGGCGTGCAGGGCCTGCACCGGGAAAAGCCAGGGCAGCGAGCTCACGGTCGCGCACAGCAGCCAGCGCAGACCGCCCGCTGCGACGCCGATCGCCAGCAGGGCGCGCGCCCCGATCCGGCCGGCGTAGCTGCCGAAGCAGGCGACCAGGACGATCTCGGGGATCAGCATCGGCAGCCACAGCGAGCGCACGGTGTCGAGGTCGCCGCCGCGGGCGCGCACGTACACCGGGAACAGCTCCATCGGTCCGTTCAGGAACAGGAAGGCCAGGAAGCACAGCGCCACCACGCGCACGAAGCGCGGGTTGCGCAGCAGCGCGCGCCACTCGCCCGCGCCCGCGCGCGCGCGCACGGCGCCGCGGTTCGGGATCGCGAGCCCGACGCCGCTCGCCAGCAGCGCGATGCCGGCGGCGAACGGGAACAGCAGACCGAGGCCCGGCTCCGACGGGCCGCCCGGCGCGGCGGCGGCGCTCCCGTCTGGGAGCCGGTCGAGCACGAACGGGAGCGCCAGCAGCGAGGCGAGGAATCCCACCGTGCCCGCCGCGCGCACCCAGCCGAAGGCGTGGGGATGGTCGTCGAGCGACGGGATCGTCACCGACAGCGCGATCGGGATCAGCGAGCGCGAGAACGCCGCGAACAGGGCCGTCGCCAGCAGCAGCTCGGCGAAGCCGCTCGCGTGCCACAGCGCCAGCAGCCCGCACGCCTGGCCGAACGAGAGCAGCACCAGCACCCGCGCGCGCAGGCCCGAGCGGTCGGCGACCTGGCCCCAGAACGGCTGGGCCAGCAGGCCGACCAGCGGCATCACCGCGAACACCGCACCCACCTCGATGCCGCGCAGCCCGGCGTTCTCGCGCAGGTAGAGGCCGTAGTAGGGCAGGAACACGCCCAGCGGCCCGAGCATCAGGAACCAGTAGAGGCCGAGCGGCAGCGCGCGTCGCGTCAGCGGGTCGGGTCGCGTCAGAGGACCCCCGCCTCGCGCAGCGCCGCGATCTCGTCGTCGGCGAAGCCGTGCTCGCGCAGCAGGGCGTCGGTGTGCTCGCCGTGCAGGGGCGGGCTGCGGTCGATCGCGCCGGGGCTCTCCGACAGCTTGACCGGCAGCCCGGTGGTCCGGAACGTGCCGACCTCGGCGTGCGGCAGCTCGACGAGCATCTCGCGCGCCAGCACCTGCGGGTCGGCGAACACCTGCGCCATGTCGAGCACCGGGCCGGCCGGCACGCCGGCCGCGTTGATGCGCTCCACCCAGACGACCACGTCGTCCCCGCCGAGCACCGCCTCGATCTCCGCGCTGAGCGCCTCGCGGTGGCGCAGCCGGCCGAGGCCGTCGGCGAAACGCTCGTCCTCGCACCAGTCGGGCCGCCCCAGCGCGTCGGCCAGCTTCTCGAACATGCCGGCGCCGCCGGCGGCGATGTTCAGGTAGCCGTCGCGGGCGCGGAAGCGCCCGTACGGCGACGAGAGCGGGTGGTGCTGTCCGGCCGGGCCGGGCGCGTCGCCCGACTCGAAGTACATGCCGGCGCCCCACGACAGCACCGAGACCATGGCCTCGAGCAGCGAGGTGTGCACCACCTGCCCACGCCCGGTGCGCGCGCGCGCCAGCAGCGCGAGCTGCACGCCGTGCGCGGCGAAGATGCCCCCGAGCAGGTCGCCGATCGCGAGGCCCGCGCGCGTCGGACCGCTCTCGGGCGTGCCGGTCAGGCTCATGAACCCGCTCATGCCCTGCGCGATCTGGTCGAAGCCCGGCCGGTCGCGGTACGGGCCGTCGGCGCCAAAGCCGGAGATGCCGCAGTAGATCAGGCGCGGATGGCACGCGAGCAGCGTCTCGGCGCCGAGCCCGAGCTGCTCCATCACCCGAGGCCGGAAGTTCTCGACCAGCACGTCGAAGTGCGGCAGCAGCCGCTCGAGCACGGCGCGGCCGCGCTCGCTGCGCAGGTCGAGCGTCATCGAGCGCTTGCCGCGGTTGCTCGACAGGAAGAAGTAGGGATCGCGCGCGCTGCCGGGCGGCCGGAACTCGCGCCCGCGCGGCGACTCGACCTTCACCACGTCGGCGCCGTAGTCGGCGAGCAGCATCGTCGCGAAGGGGCCCGCCAGGAAGCGGGTGAGATCGAGCACGCGCACGCCCGCGAGCGGGGGCGGGCCGGGCGCCACTAGCGGCCCCGGAAGGCGGGCTTGCGCTTCTCGAGGAAGGCGCGCACGCCCTCCTTGTAGTCCTCGCTCTCGAAGCAGGCGGCCACCGACGCCTGCATCTGCTCGTGGCTGCGATGGGCCGGGTCCTTGGCCAGCTCGCGTACCACCAGCTTGACGCTGCGCAGGGTGAGCGGGGCGTTCTCCGCCATCTCCGTGGCCACTGCGCGCACGCGGGCCTCGAGCTCGGCCTTCGGCACCACCTCGTTGACGAGGCCGCGCGCCAGCGCCTCCTCGGCCCGGAAGCGGCGCGCGCTGAAGAACACCTCCTTGGCCGTGGAGGGCCCGACCAGGTCGACCAGCGTCTCGATGCCGCCCGGGTGGTAGCCCAGGCCGAGCCGCGCGGCGGGGATGCCGAGCCGCGCGTCGTCGGCCGCGTAGCGCAGGTCGGCCGTCAGGGCGATCGCCATGCCGCCGCCCACGCAGAAGCCGTGGATCGCGGCCAGCACCGGCTTCTCGAGGTTCACGAGCGCCCCGAAGGCGCGCGCCGTGGTCTCCTCGTAGGCCTGCGCGGCAGTCGCTCCGGTGCGGGTGCTGCCGAACTCCGAGATGTCGGCGCCCGAGACGAAGGCCACCTCGCCGGCGCCGCGCAGCACGACGACCCGCACGTCGGGGTCGGCGTCGAGCTCGGCCGCCCGCTTCGGGATGGCCTCCCACATCTCGCGCGAGATCGCGTTGCGGCGCTCGGGGTGGTCGAAGACCAGCCAGCCGAGCGCTCCGTCCCGCTCGATCCGCACCTGTCCGCCCATGGCCGCGCAGGGTAGCGCGCACGCCGGCCCGCTAGCATCCGACGGAAGGAGGTGCCTTGCACGACTGGCCCCGCGCACGGCCGGCGCGACGGCACGGCCTGCTGCTGGCGGTCGCTGCACTGCTCGCTGCCGCGCCGACGAGCGCGGTGATCCTCGCGGGCTCCGACGGCAGCGCGAACACGGGCCCCGTGCCCGGGATCGCGGGCTCCCGGAACGTCGGGGCGCGCGGGAGCCTGAGCGGGGTGTACCTGGGCCGCCGCTGGGTGCTCACCGCCGCGCACGTCGGCGCCGGGCCCTTCACGCTCGACGGCGAGCGCTACGAGGCGGTCGCCGACTCGACGGTGGTCCTCGAGACCGCGCCCGGCGTGCCGGCCGACCTGGTGCTGTTTCGGATCGACGGCGAGCCGAGCCTGCCCACGCTCGAGATCGCCGCGCGCGCGCCCGGCGTGGGGAGCCTGGTGGTGCTGCTGGGCAACGGACGCGATCGCGGCGAGGCGATCACCTGGAACGGGCACCCCGGCTGGAGCTGGGCGGGCACCCGCACGCTGCGCTGGGGCAGCAACTCGGTGCGCTCGGTCGGCCCGCAGCTCGCGCTGGGCGGCCGCTCTACGCATGCCTTCTCGACCGAGTTCACCGCGCACGGCCACGGCCGCACCGCCTACGAGGCTCAGGCGGCCAACGGCGACTCGGGCGGCGCGGTGTTCGTCTGGGATCCCGAGGCCGGCTGGGCGCTCGGCGGCATCATGATGGCGATCACCACCTGGGCGGGACAGCCCTCGCGCGCCGCGGTCTCGGGCAACGTCACCTATGCCGCCGAGCTCTCGGCCTATCGCGAGGCGATCCTCGAGGTCGTCGAGGGCGGGGCAGGCGCGACACGGGCCGGGCGGCGCTGCGGCCTGCTGGGCGGCGAGCCGCTCGCAGTCGTCGGCTGGTGCTGGGGGAGGCGGCGCCGGCGCCGAGACGGGGCCCGAATGCACGAAGGCGGGCGGTGAGCCGCGAGGCTCTCCTGCCCGCCCCTGGATTCAGCCGGCGATCAGGCCGCGCGAACGGCCGGTCGGTTCAGCTGGGCCATGCGCTCCTGCAGGCACGTGGGGCACATCCCGTGACTCACGGCTGCCGGCTGCTGAGCGCGCGGCTGGGAGGCGATTCGCCGATTGCACCATGCACAGACCACCATACATCTAGGTGGTGGCCGGGCGGCGCAGGGGCGTGTCGGAACTTTTTTGCGGGGC
Organism: Myxococcota bacterium; assembly: GCA_030066475.1. Next base: position 4,605 of record JASJBO010000028.1, on the reverse strand, counting down.
CCGCAACTTTCTTCGGCCCCGGAGGGAAGGCCAGTCTAGTCGGCGCTGGGAGGCTCTTTGCCCGAGGGGATCCGCTCCCGGCCCCCTCGCGGGTCCTCCGGCTGGAGTGAGTCGAGGAGCCGATCGATCTGGTCCTTGGCCGTGGCGGTGACCCCGCCGCGCTCGTACTGCTCGACCACCGCCCGCTCCACGTGCTGGAGCAGGTCGTCCACGCTGCCGATCTCTTCGAGGTCCTCGGGCTCTACCCCGGGGGGCTGCGAGTCGAACCGCCCGGCGGCGCCGAAGAGATTGATCCAGCGCTCGGTCACCTGGCCGTAGCGCAGCAGGCCGTAGAACAGGCGCCCCGGGCGGTCCTGCTGGAAGATCAGGCCGGCCACGGCCGCGATCAGCGAGATCGGGCTCAGCAGGACGTCCCGCAGCGCGTCGAGGCCCAGCTTGACCTGGAAGCCCGCGACGTCGCGGATCACGTCCCAGCGCGTCGCCCGAGCCGTCTCGCGTTGGGGCTCGGGCGCACTGGGGGCGGGCATGGCCATGCCCGGATGCTAGCTGGTCGACTTCGTTCGGCTTCGCCTCACTGCGCGCGCCCTCCGGGCGCTTGCGAGGGTCTTCTGCCGCCCACGTTCCTAGCTGCCGATCGGCTCAGTCGGAGGGGCGCTCGCGCAGCTCGATCGCGACGCGCGTCTCGGTGTCGCCGTAGGCGGCCTCCGCCTCGAGCCGCTCGACGGCGCTCACGACAGCGACCAGCGCGGCGAACTCCTCCGCGACGACCTCGGGAGGCCGTCCCTGGTTGATCCGGTCCTGGAGCAGCACGTCGCGCGCGCCTCGGATCGCGGCCTCGAGGTGAGGGCCATCGAGCCGGAGCGTGTCGCGCAGGGTGTTCTCGATCGGAGCCGCGGGATCCCGCGACACCAGGTCGCGCGCCAGCCAGGCGCTGCTCGCCAGGACGAGCGTCGGTCCGCGGTGACCGATCGTCGGCGTGAGCGCCCGGGTGGCTTCCTGCGCGCGCGGCCCGCTGGCCGCTGCGCTCTCGAGCCGGGCGCGGAGTGACTCCCGGCCCCCCAGGTCCTCCGCTTCGTCCAGCACGACTGGTGCTGGCAGGTAGACCTCTTGCGAGGAATCGTTCGCCATGCGCACGAGCGAATCGAAGGCCCGGGCAGCCTGGGGCACCACCCGTTCCGGGTCGCGCATGCGCGCGCTGATCGCCACGCCGGGCAGCGGGGACTCGGGCTCGGACGCATCGGCATCGGCGTACTGCGGGGCGACGTGCAGCGCGAGACCGGGCGCGAGCCCCGTGAAGAGGCCTCGAAACAGCGCGGGCGCGTCGAGCTCGTCCTCGACATCGCCCAACGTCTGCAACATCGCGGGGGTGAGCCGCGCTGCGAGGTCCTGCCAGAGCGCATCGAGGTCGCGCGTGAGCTCCACGCGCAGGATCTCGCCGCGCACCACCGGGGTCGGCGCGCGGCTGGCGGGCGCGTAGATCTCGCGCGAGCGCTCGTCGAGCGCGTCGAGGCCGGCGTCGAGGCGCAGCTCGAAACGGAGGCCGCTCCCCGTCGGCGCGAGGGTCGCGACGACCTGGCTCGACTCGCGCAGGCTCGCCGCCACGCCGCCCCCCAGGATCAGCGACGCCACGTCCGTCCAGCCTTCGGGGGGACCCGGCTCCGCCAGCGCTGCGACACGGGGGTCGATCTCGAGGTGCAGCCCCGGGCCGGTCGGGTCGCCGCGGAGCCGTTCCTTCCACTCGCGCGCCACGTGCAGTGCGACCTCTTCGGAGGAGCCCAGCGCGATCACGCCGTTGCCGAGCGCCAGGACGTCGCCGCCGCCGAGCTCCACGGTCGGCATTCCACCGGCGTCCGAGACCCGGATCTTCTGGGTCTTGGAGAGCACGCGGAGTCGGACCGCGAGATCGTTCAGGTCGGTGCCGTCCTCGGGGAGCGCGATCAGCGCCGAGGCCACACCGCCGGTGGGCCGGTTCCAGAGCGCGCCCACCACCCGGCGTCCGAAGGCGCGCAGCAGCAGCTCGCTGGGATCGTCGTCGAGGACGACGGTCATGCCGTGGCGCACGGTCTCGATCATGCTGCCCCTCGGACTCTCGAGGAACCGGGCGTAGGCGTCGCTGTGGCGCAGCGAGGTCCAGGTGCGCGACGCGAGCAGGCGATCGTGGAGCGCGCGCGCGTTCTCGAGCCGGAAGGCGAGCTGGGGCGGCTCGTCCAACAGCCACAGCAACTCGTGCTGGCGGTACAGGGTCCAGGCGAACGGGACGGCGACGAGCAGGCCCAGTGCGATTCCCAGCGCGAGTCTGCGGCGCATGCTCGACTCCGTCAGGGCACCAGCGCGCCGGCGACGAGGCGCTGGTACGCGTCCGGGAACCACGGCGTGAACTGCTCGGCCTGCTCTCGCAGCTCGCGCTCGAGCTCCTCGCGCGTGACCCAGCGGACCGCGGAGGCCTCCTCGGGGTCCGGCCTCGGCTCGCCGTCGAAGCGCCCGACGAAGACGTGGTCGAACTCGCGCTCCGTCAGGCCGGAGACCTCGTCCCTGGCCGAGTAGAGGAACCCGAGCGCGCGTCGCAGCTCCGTGTCGAAGCCGAGCTCCTGGCGCAGCCGCCGGTGTGCCGCCGCCTCCAACTGCTCGCCGGGCCGGGGGTGGCCGCAGCAGGCGTTCGTCCACTTGCCACCGAAGTGGTACTTCTTGCGCGAGCGGTGCTGGAGGAGCATCCGCCCGTTCGCGTCGAAGATGAAGATCGAGAAGGCGCGGTGCAGACGACCCCCGTCGCGGTGCGCGGCGTGCTTCTCGGCAGAGCCGAGCGCCCGGTCCTGCTCGTCGACCAGGATCACTTCCTCCATGCGATCTCCCTTCGGATCCATCGGTCGACTCGCTCCGCCGCTCAATCCAGCACCGAGCGGCGTCGGGTGGTGCGGTTGCGGGCCTTGAAGTCGATCGGCATGTGCGCCTTGCGCTCCGGGTCCAGCCGGTCGAGGCCCTGCCGCAGGGCGTCGTTCACGAAGAACGAGCGCGCCGAGCCGACCGCGACGCGGATGTCGGGATCGCTCTCGAGGCAGCGCAGCAGCTCCTCGGTGTCCACGCGGAAGTGCTCCCAGGCGGGTGCGTCGGAGAGCGCGATCAGCGAGCTGTCGCCGTACACGTTGAACGGATCGATCAGGCCGCACGCGGGCTCGGTGCCGGCCACGAAGTTCAGGAAGGGATCGAGCGTGAGCCACGCTTCGCCCGGGACGCTCGGACGGGGGATGCGGCCGTAGTCGGCCCGGCGGGCCTCCACGTGCAGGACGCCCGCTGTCGCCCCCAGCGCGACGAGCACGACGGCGACCGCCCGGCTCGCCCCCCGCGCGCGCTGCGCCTCCCAGAGCCGCTGGAGCGCGCTGCCCGAGAGCAGCGCCAGCGCCGGGAGATACAGGACGAAGTAGTGGTCCCAGGTCGGCTCCCAGACGAACAGCGAGAACAACAGGGGCAGCACCCAGAGCCCGGCGATCAGGAGTCGGTGCCCGCGCCAGGCTGCCGGAGGGCGCCGCGCCACGCGGATCTGGCCGAGGGCCCCGAGCAGCACCAGGTGGAGGCTGCCGAACGGGCCCGGGAGGAGCAGGCTGAGCAGGTGCTCGTTGAGGTTCCAGGCCAGGGCCGAGTGCAGGCCCTGGGACTCGACCCGGTCGAGGAAGGGCGGATAGCTGAGCATCAGCTCGTAGCCGCTCTTCGCCGAGAAGCGGCCCGCCTGCAGGCTCAGCAGCTCGGTGAACACGCCCCCGCTCACCAGGTCGAAGAGCAGCCAGGCGCCACCCGCGGTGGCGATCGCCGCCGCGGCGGCCCACGCGGCGTCGCGCCAGCGCGTCCGGTCGGCGAGGGTGGCGAGCCCGACCGCGGCCGCGAACGGCAGGCCCACCGGCTTCTCGAGCACCGCCAGCACCAGCAGCACCGCGCCGGGCACCGCATGGCGCGCGCCGCGCTGGAACCCCAGCAGCCAGGCGCCACCCGTGCCGAGGCACAGCATCACGGCGTTGGGCAGCGCCAGCAGGCCGTAGTACGTCAGCGGAGCGGTGTAGAACAGGACCAGTGCCATCAGCGCGGGCACGGGCGGAAGCAGGCGGCGCGCCATGGCGAACACGAACAGCCCGCTCAGCGCGCTCGCCAGCAGCGAGAGCAGCCGGTAGGCGATCAGCGAGTCCTGCGCGGGCGCCGCGAACGCGGCCAGCGTATAGAGGTAGAGCGGTGGCTGGTGGTAGAAGAAGTCGACGTAGGGCATCTGGCCCGCGAGCACCAGGCGCGCCTGCTGGATGTAGACGCCCTCGTCGAAGTTGTGCTCGAGATGGGCGAGCCGCAGCAGGCCGTACGCGACGAACACGGCGCAGGCCAGCGCGGCCGCGATGCGCAGCGTGCGCGGGTCGTCGACGCCGGGCTCCCCTATCGGACCGGGATGCGGATGCACGGTTCGGTGAGATCCCGGAGCGATCCCTGGCAGGCCTCGAGGAAGTGCCGGAACTTCACACGGCATTCGACGCTGCGCGGCTCGGGGTCGTCGGACAGGCAGAAGTCCCAGCTCGACACGGTATCCACGTACCAGACCTTGGCGCCGGCGTCGATCGTCTCCTGGAGCAGGTC
>JASJBO010000027.1 GCA_030066475.1 Myxococcota bacterium | reverse complement strand
GGCGACGTCGGCGCGCCCGACGCCACGCCGGAGGTCGACCTCAAGCTCTCTGCCGACGTCTTCGACGGCATGTTCACGGGGCGCGTCAATCCGATGCAGGCCGCCATGAACGGGCGCCTCTCGTTCACCGGCGACGCCGCCAAGGCGATGACCCTGCAGCACCTGCAGGCCGACCTCTCGCGGCTGTACCGGGCGGCGCGCGACGCGGTGGGCGACCCCGGCGACCTCTCGACGCTGGGCGGCCCGGCGCCGGCCGCAGCGGTGGCGCCGCCGGACGACGACGACGTGCGGTGCGAGCTGGTGCGCGTGGTCGACGAGCTCTACGGCCAGGAGCTGATCACCGCCACGGGCGGCAACGTGAGCGCCCGCGTGCCGGGTCACGACGAGCTGTGGATCACCCCGAGCCAGCTCTTCAAGGGCGACCTGCGTCCCGGGATGCTGGTGCGGCTCGACCTCGACGGGAAGCCGCTCGACGCGCGCGCTCCCTCGCCCTCGAGCGAGCGGCTGATGCATTGCGCGGTGTACCGGGCACGACCCGAGGCGATGGCGGTGGTACACGCGCACGCGCCGAACGCCACGATCCTCGCCAACACGGGCCTGCCGTTCCTGCCGATCTCGACCGAGGCGGCGTTCTTCGGCGAGATCCCGCGCGTCCCCTTCATCATGCCGGGTACCGGGGCGCTGGCCGACGCCGTCGAGCAGGCGGCGCGCGAGAGCTGGGCGGTGCTGCTGGTGAACCACGGTCTGCTGGTGGCGGGGCGCAGCCTGCGCCGTGCGGCGGACATGGCCGAGATCATCGAGCGCTCGGCGGAGGTGATCCTGGGCTGTTACGCCGTGGGGCGCGAGCCGCCCACCCTGCCCGACGACGTCGTCGCGACGCTGCGCGAGATGGGCGACCTCGTTGCCTGAAGGAGGCCGGATGGCGCGCGAGTTCCCGTTCCCGATTCCCAACGGCTGGTTCGGCGTGGCGTTCCGCGACGAGCTGGCGCCGGGGCAGGTGAAGCCGATCCACTACTTCGGCGAGGACCTGGTGCTGTGGCGCGGCGACGACGGCGTCGCGCGCGTGCTCGACGCGCACTGCCCGCACCTGGGCGCCCACCTGGGCCACGGCGGCACCGTGGAGGGCGACGCGATCCGCTGCCCGTTCCACGGCTGGCTGTGGGACGGCGCGGGGAGCTGCCGCGAGATCCCGTACGCGAAGCGCATCCCGCCCAAGGCGCGCATGCGCCGCTGGGAGGTGCGCGAGCGCGGCAACCTGATCCTGGTGTGGCGGCACGCCGCGGGTGAGCCGCCGAGCTTCGAGGTGCCGGACGTCCCCGAGTTCGAGTCGGACGCATGGACCGACCCCGAGCGGCGCGAGTGGATCGTGCGCAGCCGCAACCAGGAGCTGGCCGAGAACACCGTCGACGAGGCGCACTTCCACTTCGTGCACCGCACCAACACCGTGCCCGAGACCGAGAGCGCCACGATCGAGGGGCACCTGCTGCACGTGGTCTCGCGCAACCGGGTGGAGACGCCGCGCGGCGAGCAGACCGGCCACATCGACATCCAGGCGCACGGGTTCGGCTACGGCACGACCCGCTTCAGCGGCATCGCCGACCTGCTGGTGGTGACCTCGGGCGCGCCGATCGACGACGAGCGCGTCCACATGCGCCTGCAGTTCGCCGTCAAGAAGCTGGCCGACTCGGACGCCACCCGCGGCGTCGGCAAGGCCTTCATCTCCGAGATCGAGCGCCAGTTCGGCCAGGACATCCCGATCTGGGAGAACAAGATCCACCTCGAACGCCCCCTCCTCTGCGACGGCGACGGCCCCATCGCCCTCCTCCGCCAATGGGCCCAGCAGTTCTACACTTAGGGGCGGAGGGCGGTGAGGATCTCGGCTTCTTCGGGGAAGCGGCCCGCCTCGTGTTTGGAGAAGACGAGCCTGCCGTCGGCGACGACGTCGAAGACGCCGTTGTCGCCCTTGATCAGCTCGGTCTCGGCGCCGAGCTCGGCCTCGAGCACGGCCTCCAGACTGGAGGCCCGGGGCAGGTAGTTTCAGCGCACGCAGTACGTGATCGACACGCGCATGGGATCCTCCCTCGGCCGCGTCGAGGCTAGCACGCCGCGCTCACCAGACCTCGCAGACCGGCTCCGCGCGCAGCGGTGCGCCCGACTCACAGGAGAAGGCCTCGGCGAAGGCCGGCAGGTTGCGCACCACCCCGTTGACCCGGAAGCGCGGCGGGGAGTGGCTGTCGATCGTCGCCAGCAGCCGCTCCACCTCGGGGGTCGCCACCGTGCACCAGGCCTGCGCGTAGGCGACGAACAGCAGCTGCTCCTGGCTCAAGCCGGGCACCGGGGACGCCGCCGTCGCGGCCTCGCCCGCCGCGCCGCGCCAGGCGCGGTGCCCGAGCGACAGGCCGCCCAGGTCCGCGATGTTCTCCCCCAGCGTCAGCCGCCCGTTGACGTGGGTCTCCGGGTCGACGGCGAAGCCGTCGTACAGGTCCACCAGACACTGCGCGCGCCCCTCGAAGCGCTCCGCCGTGCCGGCGTCCCACCAGTCGCGCAGCCGCCCCTCCCCGTCGAACTTGCGCCCCTGGTCGTCGAAGCCGTGGGTCAGCTCGTGGCCCACCACGGCGCCCATCGCGCCGTAGTTCATCGCCGACGGAAAGCCCTGGTCGAAGAACGGCGGCTGCAGGATGCCGGCCGGGAACACGATCTCGTTGCCGGTGGGGCTGTAGTAGGCGTTGACCGTCGAGGCCGGCATGCGCCACTCGTCGGGGTCGACCGGCTGCGACACCTTCGCCAGGTCGCGGCGCAGATCGACGGCAGTCGACGCCACGGCGTTCTCGAAGTAGCGGTCCGGCTCGACCGCGACCTCCCGCTTCTCCCGCCAGCGGTCCGGGTAGCCGATCTTGTTGCGGAGCGCCTCGGCCTTGGCGCGGGCCGCCGCGCGCGTCTCGGCGTCCATCCACGCCAGCTCGTCCAGGCGCGCGTCGAACGCGCCCTCGACCGCGTGCACCATCTCGCGCGCGACGTCGCGGCTCGCACCCGGGAAGTGGCGCTCGACGTAGAGCCGGCCGACGATGTCCGGGAACGACGACGTCGTGGCGTGCAGGCAGCGCTTCCAGCGCTCGGGCAGCTCCGCCTGGCCGGTGAGCTTCTGGCGGAACGCGAAGGCCTCGTCCACGAAGGCGCGCGGCAGCTTGCCGGCCATCGCCTCGACGAGCTGCCAGCGCAGGTAGGCGCGCAGCGTCTCGACCTCCGTGGCGCGCAGGATCGCACCCGACGCGCGCACGAACTCGGGATCGGCCACGTTGATGTCGAACACGCTCTCGGCGTCGAGCGCGGCGAACCAGGCTCCCCACGGCAGCTGCGGGTCGAGCGCCTCGAGACCGGGGCGGTCGATCTTGTGGTAGCGGGACTGGATGTCGCGCAGCGCCTCGCGCGGCTTCGAGACCCGCGCCAGCTCCGTCTCGAAGGCGACGATGCGATCGGCGTCGGCCGCGGCGCGCGCGGGCTCGAGACCCGCGAGCGTCAGCATCGCGGCCACGTGCTCGCGGTAGGCGACGAGGATCGCCGCCCGCTGCGGGTCGAGGTAGTAGCTGCGGTCGGGCAGACCCAGCCCGCCCTGATAGATCTGGAAGATGTTGGTGGTCGGGTCGCCGAAGTCGCGACCCACACCGAACGCGAGCAGCGGGCTCGCACCCGGCAGCCACTGCATGCGGCCCGCCACCCGGAAGGTGTCGCCGAGGTCGCGCACCGCGTCGACCTCGGCGAGCCAGGGCGCGAGCGGCTCGAGCCCGCGCGCCTCGATGGCCTCCTCGTCCACGCAGCTCGCGAAGTAGGTCGCCACGAGCTGGTGCTCTGGCGCCGAGCCCGGCGCGTCGACCAGCTCGCGCAAGCGAACCTCGTTGAGGTCGCGGATCGTCGAGAAGCTGCGGACGTAGCGCGACTCGTCGGCGGGCAGCTCGGTGGCGTCGAGCCAGCCGCCGCACGCGAAGCGGTAGAAGTCGTCGCAGGGATCCGCGGACGGGTCGAGGGCGGCGAGCACGTCGGCGGCGGCGGGATCGGCGTCGGCCGGGTCGGGCGCCGGCTGCGCGCAGCCGGCCGCCACGACCACCGCCAGCACCAGCGGGACGAAGCGGCGCACGGGTGGCTTCACTCCTTCGCAATCGGGAACGGCGATCGAAACGGGGTCCGGAACGGCTGCTACGGTAGGGGACCTGTCATGCCGCGCCAGCGCGTTCCCTATGGAGACGGCGTCTACCGCCGCCGCATTCGACTCGTCGCGGAGCCGGGCGCGGTCGTGGGCGAGCTCGAGGACGACTTCCACCACTTTCGGGCGCGCATCCACCACGACGGTGTGCGCGTGACGGCGGCCGAGGGCGAGGCGCTGCGCTTTCCCTGGACGTCGTGCCCGGGCGCCACGGCGCCGCTGCGCGCGCTCGAAGGCATGCCCCTCGAGAACCGGGCGGAGGGGCACACCGACCCGAGACTCCAGTGCACCCACCTGTTCGACGTCACCGCCCTCGCCGTCGCCCACGCGGCCGCGGAGCGCACCCGGCGCCAGTACGACGTCGCCGTCCCCGACCGCCGCGACGGTGCCACGCGCGTCGAGCTCTCGCGCGACGGGTCACCGCTGCTCGCCTGGTCGCTGCGGGGCCGGCGGATCCGGGAGCCGGAGCCGTGGTCGGGCCTGACCTTGGCGGGCCGCGAGTTCCACGACTGGTGCCGAGCGCACCTGGACGAAGACACGCTCGAGGCCGCGCTGGTGCTGCGCCGCGCGAGCTTCATCGCGATGGGCCGCACGCACGACTTCGACGCCATGCGCGGGCCCCAGGAGTTCCTGGCGCTCACCGCCGGCTCCTGCCACACCTTCCAGCCCGCCACCGCCGCGGCCGCCACGCGCGTGCGCGGCACCACCCGCGACTTCACCCACCATCGCGAGGCGCTGCTCTCGGTCTGATGGACTCCGCTCGCCTACGGCTCGCTGCGCGCCGCCTTCGGCGGCTTGCGGACTCCGCTCGCCTGCGGCTCGCTGCGCGCTCCGCCGCTACGCGGCTCCGCTTGCTCAGGCCGGCGGCGGCACCGGGACGGGATCGACGCCCTTGCGGATGCGGTTGTCGATCTCGTCGAGCTCGAAGAACGAGAGCGGGATGCGCTTGCGGAAGTACACCTCTTCCCACTCCAGGACGCTGGCGGCGCCGGTCGAGAGGTCCTGGATCTCGATCCGCTTCGGGAACGGCCGGCCGTCGACCTCCTCGACCTTCGCGTAGCGCATCTCGCGGATCGGGGCGCCGGTCACGTCGTAGAAGCGGATGCCCACCGGCAGCGCGGTCTCCGGGTCGACGCGGGTGACGACGCGCTGGTAGTAGTGGTAGGGCTCGCTCGAGATCTCGATCCAGCGGCGGCCGTCGTCCTCGACCCACGCGACCTCGCCGCTGCGCCGCCCGCCCGGGTCGGCCAGCCACAGGTCCTCGTAGCGGAAGATCGTCTCGGCGAAGCGATCGGTGGCGAGGATGCCGCTGATCCGCGCGAAGCGGCGCGTGCGCACGTTCCAGTACCAGTTGACCAGGCTCTCGCCCGGGCGCGCCACGAGCTCGGAGTACACGCTCTCGGGCGCGCCGAGCTCGCGCATCTCGAACACGGTGCGCACGCGCTTCTTCTCGTCGAGCCGCAGCCACTCGAAGGTGAAGCCCCAGCGCCGCTTGCCCGGCTCGTCCACGTCGACCCGGCCGCGCGCCGCCATCGGCTCTCCGGTGCGCAGGGCCTCGGCGATGCGCGACATCCACTGGTCGGCGCTGAGCTGGGCGGGATCGGGTGTCGAGGGAGGCGCTGCGGCGACGAGCAGCGCGGCGAGCGGGAGCGCGGCCAGGGTCCTCATCGCGGGCCTCCGGGCCGGACGCTCAGGGTGCGGCGCGTCCGGTTACCGTCTGATAGAGAATGCGCGCACAGGTTTCCACCAGGTGCTCGCGCGTGGCCCCGAAGTACTCGAGCTCGTGGTAGTGCGCCGCGATGCGCTCGAGGATCGACGCCAGCGCCGCCGCGGCGGCGTGCGGATGCATGCCCTCGGAGATGCGGCCCGCCGCGCGCGCGGCCTCGACCTGTGCGGCGAGCTTCTCGATCACCGGGTAGAGCGCGTGGATGCGGACCCTGCGGAAGCGGCGATCGCCCTGGTCGGCCGCCAGGTTGCGGAACAGCAGCACGGCGTGGTGGTCGTCCCAGTGGCGCAGGAAGCCGTCGACCACGGAGCGGGCCGACTCGAGCCCGGATCGGCCGCGCCAGTCGGACTCGATGTGGTCGAGCAGACCGGGCATCTCGTCTGCCGCCTGCTGGGCCAGGTGCAGGGTCGCCTCCTCGACGTCCTTGAAGTACTGGTAGAAGGTCGCGGGCGAGCTGCCGACCCGTCGCGCGATCTCCACCACCGAGAGATCGCGCACGCTGCGCTCCTGGAGCAGCTCGTGCGTCGCCTCGAGCAGCCGCTGGCGCGTCTGGAGCGCTCGGGGTCCGAGCGGGCGACCGCTCTGATCGACCGGGTGCGCGTCGCGACTCCGGCCGCTGCGGCGCCCGCCCGGGACGGGGCCACCCGAGGCCGCGGCCGGAGCGCTCGCGGCCCCCCCACGGACCTCGGCCCCGTGCTGCCCGCTCTTTCGCCCCGTCATGCCGGGCGGATCGTATCATAGCCCCCGCATGCCCGAGCTTCCGGACGTCACGGTCTATGTCGAGGCACTCGAGCGGCGCGTCGGCGGCAAGCCCCTCGAGCGGATCCGCGTCACCGGGATCTCCTGGCTGCGCTCGGTCGAGCCGCCGATCGGTGCGGCCGAGGGACGCCTTGTGCGCGGGGTGCGGCGACTCGGGAAGCGCGTCGTGCTCGAGCTCGAGGACGACCTGTTCCTGGTGGTGCACCTGATGATCGCGGGCCGGCTCCACTGGAAGAAGCGCGGCGCGAAGCCGCCCGGCCGGCGCGGACTCGGCGCGCTCGACTTCCCGAACGGCACGCTGCTCGTGACCGAGGCGAGCACGAAGAAGCGCGCCACGCTGCACCTGGTGCAAGGCGAGGAGGCGCTGCGCGAGCACGACCGCGGCGGACTCGAGGTGATGGGCTGCGCGCTCGAGGACTTCGCCCAGGCGCTCGGGCGCGGGAACCACACCCTGAAGCGCGCGCTCACCGATCCGCGCCTGCTCTCGGGCATCGGCAACGCCTACTCCGACGAGATCCTGCACCGCGCGCGGCTGTCTCCCTTCAAGCAGACCGGCAAGCTCGACCCGGCCGAGCTCGAGCGGCTGCACGAGGCGGTGCAGGAGGTGCTCGCCGAGTGGGTCGAGCGGCTGCGCGGCGAGGCGGGCGACGGGTTCCCCGAGAAGGTCACCGCCTTCCGCCCCGAGATGGCCGTGCACGGCAAGTACCGCGAGCCCTGCCCGGCGTGCGGCGCCCCGGTGCAGCGGATCCTCTACGCCGAGAACGAGGCCAACTACTGCGCACCGTGCCAGACCGGGGGCCGGCTGCTCGCCGACCGTGCGCTCTCGCGGCTGCTGAAGGACGACTGGCCCCGGACGCTGGAAGAGCTCGAGCAGCGGCGCCCCGGGACGCGCGGCGTCGCTCAGAGCCAGCCGCGCAGGCGATAGACCTGGAAGCCGAGCAGCTCCTTGATCGCCAGGTCGGTTTCGCCCAGGAAGCTCGCGCTCGGGATCCAGTCGAGGGCGCCCGAATAGGGCTCGTGGGCGCGCGTGTCGGTGGTGGCCGGCACCGCGTCGACGCCGGCGGCCCGGAAGCACGCCAGCGCGCGCGGCATGTGCAGCGCCGAGGTCACCAGCAGCACGCGACCGAGCCCGTGCTGCTCGAGCAGCGCCGCCACCGACAGCGCGTTCTCGCGGGTGTTGCGGCTGCCGGCCTCGAGCAGCAGCGCCTCGCGCGGAACGCCCCACTCGTCGAGCAGCAGCGCCATCTCTTCCGCCTCGGTGCTGTCGTCCGGGGCCCACGGCATGCGTCCGCCGGTCGGCACGACCCAGGGCGCCTTGCCTGCGCGATGGAGCCGCGCGGCGTGCAGCAGCCGGTCCGACGAGCCCGACAGCTCGGCGCGATCGCGCTGGGGCGTGGGCATGTCGAGACCGGTGCCGAGCACCACGATGGCGTCGGCTGCGGGGAGCTGGGCGATCTCGACGGCAGGGTGGCGCGCCTCGATCGCGCGCCGCAGCGCGAGCGACACGACCGGCGTCGCGCAGAGCCACAGCAGCGCCACGGCGGGTGCCAGCGCGACGACGGCCGCGCGGTGGCGGCCGCGGGCGAGCAGCAGCAGCGAGAGCAGCGCCAGCCCCAGGGAGATCGGCAGGGGGAAGACGAGCTGGGTCGCGACCTTGGTCAGCAACGGGCTCAAGCGATCGACCCCGGCTCGGCGCGCGGCGCGAACGCCGGGGCGCGAGCCACGGTCACGACGAGCGCTCCTCCTCGAGCTTGGCGATCTTGTCCTTCGCGATCTCGAGCTCGCCGCGGATCACCATGTAGAGCCGGCGATGGGTGCGCTCGCGCTGGCGGTAGCGGCTGCACTCCCGACCGCTCTCCTCGAGCTTCTGGTGCAGCTCGCGGACCGCGCCCTCGGCCTGCTCGGCGCGCTGCTCCAGCACGCCGAGCTGCTCGGGCGAGACGGCCGGCGCCTCGGGCCGGCGGGCGAGCTCGCCGCGCGTCCGCTCCGCCTCGCGCTCGCTGCGCTCGGCGCTCTGCCCCAGGCGCACCACCTCGTCGCGCAGCCGCGCCAGCTCGGCGTCGCGCTCGGCCACGCGCGCCTCGGCCTCCGCGACCCGCGACTCGAGCGGCGCCCGCTCCTCGCGCGCCGCGAACGCGCGCTTCTTCGCCTTGTCGAGCTTGCGGCGCAGCTCGCGCACCTCGTCGCCCTGCTCGGCGCGCGCGCGCAGCTTCGCCTGCGCCTCCTCCTGCACCCGCTCGAGCTCGGCGCGCAGCGCCGCGGCCTCGCCCTCGGCGGCCGCGCGCCCGGCCTGCTCGCCGCGCCAGCGCCACAGGGCCACGGCCGCCGCCACGGCGGCTCCCGCCGCGATCCACCAGGCCGCCACCTCCAACATCGCCCGCTCCTCGGCCCCCGAACCCGGGAGTATCTATCATCGTCGGTCCCGGCGCGATGCCGACGACCCCACAGGAGAACCAGACGATGGATCGCGACCAGGTAGTCGTGCCCGCGGGCATGGAGGGCTTCTACGACCAGTTCCACTTCGCGCCCGCGGTGCGCGACGGCGACCGCCTGTTCTGCTCGGGCCAGACCGGCACCGGCGCCGGCGGCAAGGTCGACCCGGACCCGGCGGCGCAGTTCCGCCAGGCCTTCGAGAACGTCCGCAGCGTGCTCGAGGCGGCAGGCGTCGGCTTCGGCGACGTCGTCGAGATGACCACGTTCCACGTCGGCTTCAACGAGCACATCGCCGCCTTCATGGCCGCGAAGGACGCGTTCGTGAGCGAGCCCTACCCGGCGTGGACGGCGATCGGCGTCTCGGAGCTCGCCTTCGGCGCGCTGGTCGAGATCAAGGTGACGGCGCGGCTGCCCGGCTGAGCGCGGGCGGCACGTACCAGATCGGCGAGGTCCACGCGCGCTCCTGGATGGTGCGCGCCACGCTCGCGTCGCAGCACGGTTCGTAGCCCTCGGTGACGGTGTCGGGGCGGGCGCAGTCCACGCCCGCCGCCAGGCAGGCGCGCGCGTGCCAGCGGCAAGTCGGGTTCTCGAGCACGCGGGCGTAGTAGAAGGCCGGCGCCGCGGGGTCGAAGTCGGGGTCGGTCCACACCGTGCAGAGCGAATCGGCGCCGCGGCCGTGCGGCTCGCAGGTGAGCGGATCGACGCCGGCCTCCGCCGCGGGATCGCCGGCCACGTCGAGCACCGCCTCGCGCGGCTCCCCATCGGCCAGCCAGCCCTTCACGATCTGGATGCGCTGGAGGGGAGTTCCCGGCGCGCGCGCGGTGCCCGGATCGCGCAGCGCCCAGACCGCGAGACGGGGCGCGAAGCGGGGCGCTGCCGCGCCCGCGGGCGGCGCGCGCAGCTCGTCGCCCATCGGGACGCCCCCCGCGTAGCCACGCGCCACGCGGTCGGGCCGTCCGCACAGGTCCTCGGGCAGCTCCCAGCCGCCGAACACGCGCACCACCAGGCGCGGGCCGCTGGTGCCGTAGGCCTCGCGGCGCCGCATCGCCTCGAACAGCGCGTCGCGCGCGTTCTCCTCGGCCCACAGCACGGCCAGCCCGCCCGGGTTGTACTCGACCTCGTCCCACAGCCCGGTGGGCAGCGCCTCGCCGGCGGGCCGGCCGGCCCCGCCGTGACCGGGGAAGTCGGCGCGCTCCGCCACCAGGCCCGGCGTCGAGAGGTGGGTGTCGGTGCTCGCCACCTGTCCGTACTGGAACGGGTTGACGCCCGTGCGCGCGAGCTGCCGCAGCCCCTCCTTCAGCGCGTTGCGGGTGAAGCTCATCGGCACCGGCGGCCCGCGGAGCCAGGGGATGAAGCGCCCCTGGAAGTTCCCGTACGGCAGCAGCTCGAAGTCGCACAGCTCGTCCTGCGTGCCGATCCCGGTCTGGCACTCCGAGGCGCCCTTGTGCTGCATCACCTCCACCAGCGGCTCCATGGCGGCGCGCTCGCGGGCGTCGGAGGCGTCGATCGGGGCGCCGTCGGGCCGCGTGGCGCGGAACAGCGCCCCGCCCGACAGGTTCGAGTTGTGCGGGATGGTCAGCACGTCGCAGCCGGTGCCGGCCTCGAGGCAGGTCGCGCGCAGCGCCCGCCACAGGCCCTCCTGCCGCGGCTCGTCGACGTACGAGGTGGGCAGCGCCGGCACCACCGCGTTGCGGAAGATCACGTTGCGGTGGATGTTGTTGCTGCCGGGTGCGCCGGTCCACTCGTAGCCGACGAAGCTGGTGAAGCGACAGGCGGCGCTGCGGTCGTAGGCCTCCTCGGCGGCCTCCTGCATCACGCGCCACGGCCCGCGCGCCGCCTCGAGGCAGTGGGCGCCCGCCTCGCCGCAGAACGCGAAGCGCGTGGGCTCCTCGAAGTAGTTGGAGCGCGCGTTCATCACGAAGAACGCCGCGCGCGGCCAGCGCCGCCGCATCCGACACACCCAGGAGTCGTAGCCGCTCAGCGCCGGGGTCTCGCAGATCGCGACCTCGCCGAACACCTCGGCGTGGTCGGTGACGGCGGCGAAGTCGAGCGGCCGCTCGAGCTGGTAGCGCCGCAGCGGCTCGCCGCTCTCGGTCCAGGGCTGCACGCCGAGCGGCTCGCCCCGCGCGAAGCGATACGCGTCGGACGGCGTCGTGATGGTGTCCTGGGTGCTGGCGTCGAGCGAGTAGCGCGTGTGGACGTGCAGGTCGCCGAACCAGGGCAGGCGCTGCGCGTCGAAGCGTTCGCAGGGCGCGCGCGTCTCGCGGCGCGGAACCGACTCGGCACTCCCCTCGGCGTTCGCCGGCAGTGCGCGGAGCACCGCGCACGCAGCCAGCATGCCCCCGACGATCCGCCCCCCGCGCACGCCGACAGCATCGCGGATCCCGCCCGCCCGCGCTTCCGACCGCGGTGCTCCCGTCCGCGAGCCGCTGGCTCGCCGTGGGAGAGCGGGTAGCCTAGGGCGATGCCCGGTTCCCTCTCGTCCGGTCCGGCGGCTCGTCTGCGTGCGCTGCTGGCCGAGCCGCGCCTGCACGTGATGCCGTGCTGCTACGACGCGCTCTCGGCGCGGATGATCGAACGCGCGGGCTTCGCGCTCACCTTCATGAGTGGCTTCGCGGTGTCGGCCGCGCGCCTCGCGCTGCCGGACACCGGGCTGATCTCGTACGGCGAGATGGTGGCGCAGGGCCGCGAGATCACGGCGGCGGTGGGGATCCCGGTGATCGGCGACGGCGACACAGGCTACGGCAACGCGGTCAACGTGAAGCGCACGGTGCGCGGCTATGCGCGCGCCGGGTTCGCCTGCGTGATGATCGAGGACCAGGTCGCCCCGAAGCGCTGCGGCCACACGCGCGGCAAGAGCGTGGTGCCGCGCGCCGAGGCGCTGGCGCGCATCCGCGCCGCGCTCGACGCCCGCGACGCGGGCGACGACGTGCTCGTGATGGCGCGCACCGACGCGCGCGACGAGCACGGGCTCGACGAGGCGATCGCGCGCGGGCGCGCCTTCGCCGAGGCGGGCGCCGACATCGTCTTCGTCGAGGCCCCGCGCGACGAGGCCGAGCTGGCGCGCGTGGCCACGGAGATCCCGGTGCCGGTGATGGCGAACCTGGTCGAGGGCGGCGACACCCCGCTGCTGCCGCCTGGCCGACTCGAGGCGCTCGGCTTCCGGATCGCCGCCTATCCGCTGACGCTGCTCTCGGCCTCGCTCCACGCCATGCAGGACGCGCTCGAGCATCTCCGCGACGGGCGCCCGGTCGAGCGCCGAGTCGAGTTCGCGGCCCTGCGCGAGATCGTGGGCTTCGACGCCTACGACGCCGAGCAGCGCCGCTACGCCGTCGACGACTGACACCACCGCAGCCCGCTTCGGAACGGAGGCGGGGCGGGCGGTTGAGGCCGATGGCTGCGCATCCGCTGCCAGTGACTCACGACACTTCGCGCGCCCTCGATGCGCGGCACCCTGTGGTTCGCAGGGTGGATCGGGCGCCGATGGGTACGCGCCTCACTGACACCCCGCGGGAGGGATGCGACACTCACCATGGCGACACCGAGTCCCTTTCTCCTGCCGGAGTCGGCCCGCATGGTCTACGCGTTCCAGGGCCTGGAGCTGGATGACGCGGTCTTCGAGCTGCGTCGGGGGGCCGAGACGCTCCCGGTCCAGCCCAAGGTCCTGGCGCTGCTGCTCTACCTGGTCAGCCACCGCGACCGCACCGTCCCCAAGCAGGAGCTGTTCGAGGCGCTCTGGCCCGGCGAGGCAGTCGGCGAGTCTTCGCTGACGCGCGCCGTGCGCGGCGCGCGGCGCGCGCTGGGCGACGACGGCGACGCGCAGACCGTGATCCGCGCGGTGCGCGGCGTGGGCTACCGCTTCGTCGCGGACGTGGAGGAACGCGACATCCGGACCGCGGCCGCGGCCGCGAGCCCGGCGGCGGCGCGAGCGCCGGCCCCGGCGCCCGCGCGGCCCGTCACCGCGCCGGACGCCTCGCTGGTGGGCCGGGAGGAGCTGATCGCGGCGCTCGAGGCGCAGCTCGACGCCGCGCTCGTCGGCGGCGCGCGCTTCTCCGCGCTGCTCGGCCCGCCCGGTATCGGCAAGACGCGCCTGGCCGAGGAGCTCGGGCGCCGGGCCGCGGGTCGCCAGGTCGAGGTGCTGGTGGGACGCTGCTTCGAGGGCGACGGCGCGCCGGCCTTCTGGCCCTGGGTCCAGATCGTGCGCGCCTACGCGCGCGCCCGCACCCCCGACCAGCTGCGCGACGCGCTCGGGCCGGGCGCCGCGGACATCGCGCAGGCGATCCCCGAGCTCGCCGAGCAGCTTCCCGACCTGACGCCGCCCCCGGCGATCGACCCGTTGCAGCTCCGCTTCCGGCTGCACGACAGCACGGCCGCCTTCCTCCGGCGTGCCGCCGCCGAGCGGCCCCTGCTGCTGGTGATCGACGACCTGCACTGCGCCGACCGCCCCTCGCTGCGACTGCTCCAGTTCGTGTTGCGCGAGCTGCGCGACGCCCCGCTGCTGCTGCTCGGCACGCTGCGCGACGCGCCGCAGCCCGACGCGGACGCCACCCGACTGCTCGACGAGATCGCGCGCGACGAGCGTGCCGCGAGCTTCGAGTTGGCCGGCCTCGACATCGACGACGTGCGGCGCTTCGTCGCGCTGGCGACCGACGAGGCGGTCGACGAGGCGGTGGTCGCCTCGCTGCACGAGCGCACCGGCGGCAACCCGCTGTTCCTGGGCCAGCTCCTCGCGGTGGGCGCGCATCGCTGCGAGCCCACGCCGCCGGCGCCGGCCGCGGTGGCAAAGGGAGTGCGCGACGCGATCCGCCGCCATCTCGAGGGGCTCTCCGACGCCTGCCAGGCCGTGCTGCGCACCGCCGCGGTCGCCGGCCGGGAGTTCTCGCTGCGCCCGCTGGCCGTGGCGTGCGACAGCTCGCCCGCCGAGATGCTCGAGCGGCTCGGCGAGGCGATCGGCGCGCGCGTGATCGAGGAGTCGGTGGAGCGCGCGGGCCGCTACCGCTTCGCGCACGGCCTGATCCCCGAGGTGCTGTACGCCGAGCTGCCCCCGGCCGAGCGGGTGCGGCGCCACGCGGTGCTGGGCGACGCGCTGGCGGCCCACTACGGCGCCGACGACGGCCCCCACGTCGCCGAGCTGGCGCACCACTTCCTGCAGGCGGCCCCGCTCGGCCAGTCCGAGCGCGCGGTGCAGCTCGCCACGCGCGCCGCGGATCGCGCGGTCGCGCAGACGGCCTACGAGGAGGCGGCGCGCTGGTACGAGCGCGCGCTCGACGCCTTCGAGTTCGGCGAGCCCGACGCGGAGCGCCGCGTGGACCTGCTGCTACGCGCCGGCGCGGCCCTGTACGCCGCCAGCGAGTTCGAGCCCGCGCGCGACTGCGACCGGCGCGCGCTCGAGGTGGCGCGCAGCACTGGCGCGGGGCGGCTGTTCGCACGGGCGGCGCTCGGCGGCGCGCGCCAGGACGACCAGACCGGCCGGGTCGATCCCACGCGAGTCGCGGTGCTCGAGGAGGCCCTGGAGCGGCTCGAGCCCGGCGACGACGTACTGCGCGTGCTCCTGCTCGGACGCCTGTCGGACGCGCTCTACTTCGCCGGCTCGCGCGAGCGCGTGGTGGGCCTGTCGCGCGAGGCCGTCGAGATGGCGCGCCGAGTGGGCGATCGCGCCGCGCTGGTGTCGGCCCTGCGCCACTACCACTTCGCCCTCTCGGCGCCCGACACGCTGGCCCAGCGCCGGCCGGTCGCGGACGAGATCCAGTCGATCGCCGAGGCCTCGGGCGACCGCGTGCTGCGCGCCTACGCGCACATCTCGGGGATCGAGTCCGCCCTCGAGCTGGGCGACCGCGACTGGCTCGACCGCGAGGTCGAGGGGCACGCCGCCCTGGCCCGCGAGCTGCGCCACCCCTACCTGCTGTGGGAGGTCGAGATCCACCAGGCCATGCGCACCCTGCTCTCGGGCCGGCTCGACGAGGCCGAGCAGCAGATCCAGACGGCGCTCGAGGTGGGCATGCGCATCCAGCCCGAGCTGGCGCTGCAGTGGTTCGGCGTGCAGATCTACCCGATCCGGCGCGAGACCGGCCGCCTCGGCGAGCTCGAGCCGGAGGTCCGCAGCCTGATCGAGCGCTATCCGGCGATCCACAGCTGGCGGGCGGCTCTGGCCCTGATGGAGGCCGAGGACGGGCGCGAGGACGCGGCGCGGCGGCGCCTGCGCGCCCTCGCGACTGGCAACTGCCGGCAGGTCCGGCGCGACATCAACTTCCTGATCACGCTCGCGGTCTCCGCCGAGTGCTGCGCGGCGCTCGGCGACGCCGAGGCGGCCGGCGAGATCTACCCGGCGCTGCTGCCGTACGCCTCGCTGCACGTCCCGATCGGCCCGGCCGTCGCCGGCTACGGCTCGGTGTCGCGCTACCTCGGCCTGCTGGCCTGGACGCGCGGCGAGCTCGACGCGGGGGTGGCCCACCTCGAGGCCGCTCTGCGCGCCGACCAGGCGATGGGCGCCGCCGGCTTCGCAGCCCACGAGAGCCACGAGCTCGGGCGCCTGCTGGTCGAGCGCGGCCGCGCGGGCGACGCCGAGCGCGCCCGCGAGCTGGTCCGCGAGGCCGCCCAGGCAGCCCGGGATCTCGGCATGAGCCGCCTGGCGGCCCGGGTCGGCCCGCTGCACGCGGAGCTGCAGGGCGCGATCCCGTTGGCGAGGCGGCGCAAGCGGTCGTGAGGGGGTAGCTTCCCCCAGGGGCCAAGCCGGGCGGAGGCGGCCTTGTGGACTTCGCTCGCCTGCGGCTCGCTGCGCGCTCCGGCTTCGCCTGCGCTTGCTGGGTGCCCGCGTAGGCAGTCGTTGCCGATGCGGGCGCGTCCTGATGGACTTCGCTCGCCTGCGGCTCGCTGCGCGCTCCGGCTTCGCCTGCGCTTGCGGGGTGCCCGCGTAGGGCTGGTTGCCGCGGGTGCAGCGTTGGAGCTGCAGTGCAGTCTCGGGGCTGCACCTTGGAGGGCTCTCGCGGCCCCTGGGGCCTCTGGGGCTGGCACGGGGCTTGCGAGGTCCCTGGGGCATGTCGCGATTCGCCATTCACGAGCTCGGAATCCGCCAGCTGGGAATCCAGCAGCTCCCTTCCCATAATGGTGGGCCTCGGCTGGGAGGGCCGCCCATGCCTCGCGATCGCGACCTCGAGCGTGCCGAGCGCCGGCTCCGACGTGCCGCGCGCAAGACGGGCCACCAT
This sequence comes from Myxococcota bacterium, assembly GCA_030066475.1. The sequence continues at coordinate 5,099 of JASJBO010000027.1, read as the reverse complement.
GGCCTCCGCGGCGACGACCTGGAAGGCGAGATCCGCGAGCGCCTGGCGGAGAAGATCGAGGAGCTCGAGTCGCGCGGAAAGCGCCGCAGGCGCGGCAAGCTGACGCCCGAGGAGCGCGCCTACCGCGAGGCCCGGCAGGCCGTGGCGGCGCGCATCGGGTTCCTGGCGCACTTCGTCCCCTACGCCACTACCTGCCTCTTCCTCCTGCTCGTGGGCGGCTTCCGGGTGGCGATGATCGTGGCCCTCGCCTGGGGCATCGGCGTGGCCTGCCACGGCTTCTACTCGCTGGTGGCACCCGGGCTGCGGCGGCGCTGGATCGAGGACGAGGTGCGCGCCCGGGTTCACATCGACGTGTCGCGCAACCGGCGCGAGATCGAGGGCCGCCACGCGCGCACGCTCGAGCACCTGTCGGCGTCGCTGGCGCACGAGATCCGCAACCCCATCACGGCGGCCAAGAGCCTGGTGCAGCAGATGGGCGAGGACCCGGCCTCGACCGAGAACGTCGAGTACGCCGACGTCGCGCTCCAGGAGCTCGAGCGGGTCGAGCGCTCGATCTCGCACCTGCTGCGCTACGCGCGCGACGAGGAGATGCAGGTCCATGAGGTGCGCATCCCGGAGGTGGTCGACTCGGCGCTCGAGACCCTGCGCGACCGCATCGACCGCTCGCCGGCCGCGCTGCACCGCGACGTCGAGGAGGCGGGCGCCGTCGCCGGCGACCCCGAGAAGCTGCGCCGCATCGTGATCAACCTGATCGCCAACGCGCTCGACGCCGTGGCCGACGTCGCGAAGCCGCGCGTCGAGGTCCAGGCGGGCGAGAACCTGGCGGGCTCGGAGGCCTGGATCCGGGTGCGCGACAACGGCCCGGGCATCGACCCCGAGCGCCTCGACAAGATCTGGACGCCGTTCCACACCTCGAAGTCGAACGGCACCGGCCTCGGGCTCGCCATCACGCGCAAGATCGTCGAGGCGCACGGCGGCTCGATCGAGGTCGAGTCGGCGCCGGGCCAGGGCACCGAGTTCGTGGTGACGCTGCCCAAGAACGGGATCGAGGAGGCGCGCTCGTGACGGCCCGGATCCTGATCGTCGAGGACGAGGGTGCGATCCGGCTGGCGCTCTCGGGCCTGCTGCGGCGCGAGGGCTTCGTGGTCGCGCAGGCGGAGGACGGCGAGAAGGCGATCGCGATGCTGCGCACCGAGCCCTTCGACCTGGTGCTGACCGACCTGGCGCTGGGCCAGGGCCCCTCGGGCATGGACGTGCTGCGCGAGTCGCACGCCCTGCACCCGGAGACGCCGGTGGTGATGATCACGGCGCACGGCAACGAGAAGATCGCGGTGGAGGCGATGCGCTCCGGGGCCGAGGACTACGTGCCCAAGCCCTTCGACAACGACGAGATCCGGCTGGTGGTGGGCCGCGCGCTCGAGCGCACCCGCCTCGAGCGCGAGAATCGCCTGCTGCGCGACCGCCTCGACCGCGAGTACCGCTTCGAGAACCTGATCGGCTCGGGCCCCGCGATGCGCGAGGTGTTCGAGACGGTGCGCAAGGTGGCCGAGACCGACCTGACCGTGCTGGTGCGCGGCGAGAGCGGCACCGGCAAGGAGCTGGTGGCGCAGGCCCTGCACCAGCGCAGCCCGCGCCGCAAGCGGCCCTTCGTGGCGGTGAACTGCGCGGCGATCAGCCGCGAGCTGGTCGAGAGCGAGCTGTTCGGCCACGAGAAGGGCGCCTTCACCGGCGCCGACGCGCGGCGCGTGGGCCGCTTCGAGGCCGCCGACGGCGGCACCATCTTCCTGGACGAGATCGGCGACATGCCGCCCGAGACGCAGGCCAAGGTGCTGCGCGTGCTGCAGGAGCAGTGCTTCGAGCGGGTCGGCGGCAACCGGCCCGTGAGCGTCGACGTGCGCGTGGTCGCGGCGACGCACCGCGATCTCGAGGAGCAGGTCGCCGCGGGGAGCTTTCGCGAGGACCTCTACTACCGGCTCAAGGTGGTGGAGATCGAGCTGCCGTCGCTGCGCGAGCGCCCGCAGGACGTGCCGGCGCTGGCGGAGCACTTCCTGGGCCAGGTCGCCGAGCGCCTGGAGCGCCCGCTGATGCCGATCTCGGCGGCCGCGCTCGGCCGCCTCGCGCGGCACGCGTGGCCGGGCAACGTGCGCGAGCTGCGCAACGTGATCGAGCAGGCCGCAGTGCTCGCCGCCGGCGATTCGATCGAGGAGGACGACCTCAAGCTGCCCGCCGCCGCCGCGGTCGCGGACGCGCCCGGCGCGATCGACACCCAGATCCCGTTCTCGGAGGCCAAGCGCGACGCCACCGCGGGCTTCGAGCGCCGCTACCTGCTCCAGGCGCTGCGCGAGAACGGCGGGAACATCTCGCGCACCGCCGCGGCCATCGGCATGGTGCGACAGAGCCTTCAACAGAAGATCCGCGAGCTGGATCTCCGCTCCGAAGACTGGGAGGAACCGACATGATGACCGAACGACCGCGCGGACCGATCGCCCGACTCCACAACCTGATCGGCGGCTGGATGTCAGGCTGGGTGCGCGATCGCGAGCACCGCAGCCCGCACGCCGTGTACGAGCAGGCGATCGGCGAGCGCCTCAAGCGCTATGCCGAGCTCAAGGAGGCCGTCGCCGGCATCCTGTACCTGCGCAACAAGCTCGAGGGCGAGATCCACGAGCGGCGCAGCGAGCTGCGCCGGCTCGGCTCCGACATCGAGCGCGCCGTGCGCAAGAACGACGACGACCTGGGCATGAGCCTGGTGGCGCACCGGCAGCAGCGGGCCGAGGAGCTGGAGCGCGCCGAGTCCGACTTCCAGGCGCTGCGCGGCGAGGCCGAGCAGGCCAAGGAGAACCTGATCCACTTCCGGAGCGAGATCCGCTCGCTCGAGCGCGAGAAGGGCCGCGCCGTGGCGCTGCTGGCGGGCGCCCAGGCGCGCCGCCAGGTGCGCGCCGTACTCGAGGGCCTCTCGGTCGAGGCGGACGTTCGGGCGCTCGAGGCGGTGCGCGAGCACGTCGCGCGGCTCGCCACCGAGACACAGCTCGACACCGAGATGGGTCGCGAGGCCCCGCTCCAGGCGCGCATCGCCGAGATCCGCACCGAGGCCCGCCACGAGGCGGCACGCCGCGAGCTCGAGGAGGTCAAGCGGCGGCTGCGGCCGCCCGCGCTCTCCGACACCACCGAGGTTCAGGCCGCCGCGATCGGCTGAACCTGCAACCGGCGCATCCGACGGCCCTGCCGCCTCCGGGCGCGCGGGGCCGTCCCTCGTTCCGGGAGACCTTTGTCTCCTGTGACGCGCTTCACTGCGACTTCGGCCGCGAGCGACGATCCTCCTGCTGCGCCCACGAGGAGGACTCGAGATGTCGCGATCGACCCTTGTCGCCCTGGCCGGCCTCGCGCTGGTCGCCCAGACGGCGCGCGGTGAGCGCTCCGAGATCTTCGTGCCGGACGGCGACGGGCCCTTCCCCGGCGTGGTCGTGCTGGGCTCCTACATCGGTGGCGACGCGGCGCGCGACTGGGCGACCTGGCTGGCCGAGCGCGGCCACGCGGCTCTGCTGGTGGGCGATCGCGATCCCGCCAGCGAGCGGGGGCAGGACGCCGAGCCGGACGGCGGCGCGGTGCAGCGCGCGCGCCGCCAGCTGGGCGCCGATCCGCGCGTGGACGACGATCGCATCGCCGTGCTGGGGCTCGCCGAGGGGGGCCTGCGCGCGCTGCACGCGGCGCAGGGCAACGGGTTCCGCGCCGCGATCGCGGTCGACCCGGCACTGGGCGACGGGCCGCTGCGCAGCCGCGTGCCGGTGCTGCTACTGAGCGGTCGCGACGGCTCGAGGGGGCGTCCCGACCGCGTACGCCGCGTGGCCGTGGCGGCGCGGCGCGACGGGCAGCCCGTCGCCTATCGCAGCTATCCGGGCGTGAGCCACGGGTTCGACGCGGGTCGCCACGTCTCCGGCGTGCACATCCGCGGACGCTGGACCGGCTACCAGGCGTACGCGACGGCGCGCGCGCGGCGCGACGTCGGGCGCTTCCTCGAGCGCCATCTGGCGGACGCTCCGACGCTGCGCGTCGCGGCGACGCCCGGCCCGACCGCCCCGTAGCACGCAGCTCCGGGGGGAAGCGGCGCGGAATCGGGCCGGAAACCCGGTCTCGCGCCGCCGCGGGCCAGACGCACGCAGTGCGCCGGTAGTGACGCAACGCTTCAGATCGATCGGTCGGTCGCCGAACAGGAGTGCGCCCGGACCCCTGATGGGCCGGGACTACTCCCAGGAGACCTCCCGATGCGATCCCTCCCGCTCGCCGTCGTGCTCGGCGTCGTGCTGCCCCTGTTTGCTGCTGCCGAGCTGGCGACACTCGATGGCCCCGACGGTCCGGAGCTCCCGGTCCGCGTCGAACGCCCCAGCGGACTCGGACCGTTCCCGGCCGTCGTGCTGCTGCACGGCTGCAAGGGGGTGGGCACGGCCGAGCAGGAGTGGGCCGAGTTCCTGTCCGCCGAGGGCTACCTCGTGGTGCTGCCGCACACACGAGCGGCCCACTCGCTGGGTGGCACCTGCGGCGCCAGCAAGGAGGGGCTCGCGCGCGAGCTCGCGGCCCGCCGCGCCGACGCACAGCGGGCGCTCGCCTTCCTGCTGCGGCAGCCCGAGGTCGATCCCGCGCGGATCGCCGTCATGGGGCTGTCGCGCGGCGGCTCCGGAGCGCTCGCCAGCGCCTCGCAGACGGCGCCGTTCCGCGCGGCAGTCGGCGTCTACCCGCTCCTCGCCGACATCGAGGTGGACAACCGGATTCCGGTCCTGGTGGTGTCGGGGCGCGACGATGGCATTGCCCTGCCCCGCTACGTGCGCGAGGCCCAGCGCCGGGCCGAGGCGGAGGGGCGCCCCTTCGAGTCGCGCATCCTGGCGGGCGCCGCGCACGGCTTCGACGACGCGCGCTACGTCTCCAACGTTGTCGCCCCTGCGGTTCGCAGCCACGAGTTCGACGCGAATGCGCGCGCCCGCGCGCGCCGCGAGGTGGTGCGCTTCCTCGGCGAGCGGATGCCCGAGACCGCGCTGCCCGCGGCGATCGCGGCGGAGTAGCGCGACGTCCGCCGCTCGCCAGGGCGTGGGTCGGGGGGGGGGGGG
>JASJBO010000292.1 GCA_030066475.1 Myxococcota bacterium | reverse complement strand
GCGCTGCCGTTCACGTAGACGAACGAGGCGTCGAGCACGTCGGTGAGCGTCACCGTGCGCGCGGTGTCGTTGCCGTTGTTGGTGTAGGTGAGGGTGACCGTATGAGGGCCGCTGCCGGCGGCGCCGGAGGTCGCGCTCATCGCCTTGGTGACGGTCACCACGGCGTTGCCGGTCACCGTGGTGGTGTCGACCACGGAGTCGGTCTGGGTGCCGTCGTTCACGCTCGTCGCCGTGACCGTGATGGTGTTGGCCTGGCCGGAGAGGGCCGTGCCGGGCACCTGGCAGGTGGCGACGAAGCTCGTGACGGTGCCCGCGACCACCGGGCCGAAGGTGGTGCCGTCGAGGTCGGTGGCGTTGTCGGGCACGCCGTTCGAGTCGGCGTCGATGAACAGGCCGACGCTCGCGCAGGTGAAGCCGCCGCCGTTGTCGGTGACGCCCAGCACGTAGGAGTCGGTCGCGTTGCCCGTCACCTCCACCGTGACCGGGAACGACGAGGTGCTGGCCGGCACCGCGTTCTGGCTCAGGCTCTGCTCGACGTCGAGCCCGTAGACCGGCAGCACCGTGGTCTGCACCACGTTCGAGGTGGCGGTCTGCGGCGTGCCCGAGGCGTCGGTGTAGGTGGCGGACGCCTGGTTGCCGATCGTGGTGCCGGCGGGGGGTGCCGCGCCGGCGGAGGCGGCGAGCAGCGCCGCCAGGAAGCCGGCGAGCAGCGCGCGGCGCACGAAGGGACTCGGAGTTCGATGGCTCATCTGCGACCCTTTCCGGGCTCGAGACGCGGGGGGACCGGAGCGGTCGTCGCGTCGGGAAGCGGTTGCGGAGTGGTGGGGGAGCGGCGCTACTCGGCGGCCGCGTCGACGGTGCGCAGCGGAATTGCGACGCGCGCCCGCGCGGTGGTGCTCGCGCCGGGCTCGAGGTCGCCCAGCGACCAGCGCAGGTAGCGATATCGCGAGACGGCCACCGGCTCGAACCGCGTCTCGCCGTCGGGCCCCGTCACCGGCTCGCGCAGCGGCACCTGGCCATAGCGCCGGCCGTCGACGCTGGCCTCGACCATCGCGGGCTGCGCCGTCGTGGGCTGGTAGACGGTGGACTCGGGAATCGGCAGCACGCCGCGGATCCCGCCCAGCGTCTCCTCGCCGCGGTTCGTATAGGTGACCCGGTACTCGATCACCTCACCGGGCCGCGCCGCCTCGGTGGGCTCGAGCCGCTCGCCGCTGTCGGCCGCGGTGACCACGCGGAAGGCCTCGAGCTCGACGGCGAGGTCGTCGGCCGCCCAGGCGGCCGGTGCGAGCAGGATCGAGAGCGCCAGCGCGGCGCGACACAGGAATGCGGATGCGCGGTCCATGGAACCCCCCCCAAGGAAACCGGGGTTTCCATCGACGCGAACAGCCCTCGGCTTGAACGCGGCCGCCCGCCGGGGCGGCCGGCTAGATGGGACCGGGATGGGTCCCGGCGTGCGTCTCATGGTGCTATCTCCGCTCGCCTTCAGCACAATGACGGTCTTCGTGAAGTGGGCCGGGGCGCGCCGGCCCAGCCAGGAGATCGTGCCGGCGCGGGCGCTGGTGTCGCTCGTCCTGAGCTACGCGCTGCTGCGTCGGGCCGTTGGCGAGGTTCGTCGAGCGCGAGATCCGCGCCGATCTCGACTGCGGCGTGCTGGCGAACGGCTTCCTGGCGGCCTCAGTCCGGTCGCGCATCGCGACGGGCCCGGAGGCGGGCCAGCGCTGGCGACGGCTCGGCGACCGGGTCGAGCCGGCCGACGAAGACGTCGCCGAGGAACCTCCGCCCCGCTGCGTACGCGAGGGCGGGATGAGCCTGCACGCCGACGTCGCGGTGCCCGCGCCCGACCGCGGGCAGGACGAGCGGGACGGGCCCGACTGATTCGAAGGCACCCGGCCGACCACGAGGGCCCCGCGGTTCGCCGCGCCTCAGCCTGTGTCGCGGATCCGGAGGCGCGCTCGCTGCTCGTAGAGCTTCAGCCAGTGCCAGAGGTCGCGGCCGTCACATCCCTGGGCGGCGACGAGATCGTCGATCTCCCGCGCGCGCTCGCGGTCCCGCTCGACCACCTTCCGATCGATTGCAGCCTCCGACAGGTCCGGGTGCGCACCAGCGAGGTGGCGAGCCGCCTTGCTCCGCACCGCGTCCAGGTTCAGCGCGAAGCGCTCCCGGACCTCGGGATCGAACTCGCCACAGGCCCTCGCCGCGTGGTGCATGGAGGCGAACCGATCGAACGTCGCGAGTGGCTCGAAGAGGTGTCGCGACCGGTAGACGGTGTACACCTCGAAGCTCGCCCAGCCGAGGACGACGAGGATCGCCAGCGCCATCCGCCAGTTCATCGATCTCCCTGGACCTCCGAGGGCGCCGGACGGATCGGCCGCCCGGCTTCTGCGGCACGACGCCGTCCGGCCTACCGGAAGGCTCGAACGGCCCGCACCTCGAGACGGAAATCGCCGGCCTTGCGATCGGCGATCAGGACGCCCAGCTGCCGGATGCGCCGCCGATCGAGCGGGGGAGCGTCCGGGACCGCGCGGCCGCGAAAGCGGGCCTCGAACTCGGAGAACCGGAGACGCACGATCTGCACCGGGCCGACGCGCGTCTCGAAGGACGCGCGGTACAGCACCGCGTCGGAGCGATCCTCGTCGCGCAGCGTGAGCTGGTAGCGCCGGCCGTCGCCCCTCACCTCCAGCTCGACGCCGTCGTAGGCGCCGAGGTCGAGCGAGCCGGTGGGCGCGCGCATGGAGGCGAAGCCCCCGCCCCGCTCCAGGCTCAGGGTGCCGGAGAACACCAGGGCCTGGCCCTCCACCGCGACCCGACTGGTCGACACGCCACCCATGACGTCGTCGTTCACCACGGCGAAGCGCCACCCCGCGTCGGCGGACGGAAGGAACAGATCCATGGCCAGAGACTCCCCGGCGCAGGCCGCGCCCGACACCGATGCCATCGCGAGACACACCAGCGCGATCGACCTCACGCGGGCTCCTCGCAGTCCTCTCGCGTCACGCGGTGCCGGTGCTCGAACATCCGCTCGAGATTCCGGCGCGTGAACCCGCCGCCGACCAGCGCGCCGATCCAGCCGAGCGGGAGCTCGTGTTTCGAGGCTGGCTTCCTTCACGCTGGCCTCCTCCTGTCGCGCCCGGCGCGCCGACTCAACCGACACGGCAAGGCGATCCGGGCGGAACCACCGCCGCAGGGGAGCTCGGTCGCGTACTCAGGTCGCCGGCGCGACCTTCCAGGCAGCGTGGTCGGCCTCCGTCGACAGAGGCTCCGCCCCGTTCTTCACCCGCTCGAGGTGCCGGCCGAATCGCCACATCGTCCAGGCATGCCCTCGGGCCTGGGTGTTCGTGTAGATCCACCAGGGGAGCCTCGGGCTGAACTGGTGGACCGCAGCGAGCGCCTCCCTGCCGCCGGGCATCGTGCGGAACTCCAGCCGGGGAAAGCCGATCGCCTCGCCGGCCAGGAGGCCGCCCGCCACCTCGAAGAGGGCCCGGTTCTCGCCGCTCCGGTCCGGACGGAAGGACAGCTCGAGGAGCGGCCAGGGCAACGCGAACGGGTAGAACGCCAGGCCGCTCTGGGATCGCGTCACGCGGACCAGCCCGCGGAGACCCGCCGGAAGCCAGGCCGCGAACTCGGCGGCCATCCAGATCGCGTCTCGCCCCTCCGGCAGCGGCAGCCGCTGGACCGACCGGGCGACGGGCTGGCGCGCCAACGCCTCCGGCCGGAGCGACTCGTCGAGCGCCTCGGCGAAGCCCTTGCCGGGCAGGTCGATCCGCTCCTGGAGCCAGCGGTCCTGGACCACCATCGAATGGCGCAAGCTCTGGATGAGCGGCGCTACGAGCGCCTTGGGCGAGCCGGTCACCAGCGACACCCAGAGCCTCGACAGCCCGGGCGTGACCAGGGGAACCGGCAGCATGACCCGCCGCTTGCCCATCACCCGAGCGGTCTCCCGCATCATGTCCCGGTAGCTCAGGACGTCTGGACATCCGACCTCGCACACGCGACCGGTCGTCTCGGGCAGATCGAGACAGGCCTCGAGCAGACTGACGACGTCGTCGAGGGCGATCGGCTGGGTGAGTGAGCCCGTCCAGCGAGGACAGACCATCGCCGGCAGGCGACCCACCAGCTTCACGAGGATCTCGAGGGATGATCCGCCGCGGCCGACGACGAGACCGGCGCGCAGGGCGGTGACGGGGACCCCGTAGCCACCCAGCACGCGCTCGACCTTGAGACGGCTGGCGAGGTGCGGCGACAGGCGACTCGTCTCGAGGTGAGGCACCAGCCCTCCCAGGTAGATGATGCGCTTCACCCCCGCGTTGGCGGCGGCCCGCCCGAAGTTGTCGGCGAGCAGCAGGTCGAGGCTCTCGAAGCCTCCCTGGGTGAGCCGGCTGGACGGCATCATCGAGTGGACCAGGTAGAAGGCCACCTCCACGCCGTCGAGGGCGGCCTCGGCCTCGTAGAGGGAGAAGAGATCGCAGCTCCGCCAGGTGAGGCCCGGCTCCGGCGCGGACGCCGCGGGAGCCGCGTCGTGGCCGGAGTCGTCGGCCGCCACACTCCGACCGAGCGCGACGACTGCGTGCCGTTCGGCGAGACGCGGGACGAGCGAGCGGCCGACGAACCCGGTCGCGCCGGCCACGGCGACGCGGATCGGGCGACTCGCCGCCACAACGGCGTTCCCGTGGGCCGCGGTCGACGGGCCAGTGGGCGGCGAGGTGACTGCGCTGCTCATATCTCCCGTCGCTCCAGCCGGGTGACCGCGGTGCTCGGCGATCCCGCGCACCGCCCCCGGAGCCACCATTCGAACCTTCAGGGCGCTTCGTGCCCCGAGGATATCCCGCCACGACCTCTGGACCACGGCGCCGCGGACCGAAGGGCCGGGACCGGCGGCTCAGCCGGGCGCGCGGTCCCGGGTGGGATGGAGCCAGCGGAAGCGGACCGCCGCGTCCAGGCTGGCCGGAATGCCGGTCGCGACCGACGGGTATCGGAGCTCGAGATCGAGGTCGCGACGCACGAGCCCCGGCGCGACGGGCAGATCGAGCAGCCAGCCCCGCAAGGTGTCCGGCGTGTAGTTGAGGGTCAGCCGCTACAGTCTTCCCCAGAGCTGCCCTTCGCCATTCTCGAGGACCGATCTGCCCTTCCTGTTCCTCGATATCGAGCTCGGCCACGACGGCGTCTTCCACGCACTGGCCGCCCGCCGAAAAGGCGAGGAACGCCTCTGGGAACGCGCGAAGGGCGCGGACTTCAAGAGGGCGCACAAGGAGCTCCTCGGATGGATGCGCCACGGCGAAATCCTAGTCGGCCACAATCTCCACCGGTTCGATCGCCCCGCCATAGCGGAGCGTTGGCCCGACTCCCCCGTGCTCCAGATGCCGACGCTCGACACCCTGGAGCTGTCGGTCCTCGCCTTCCCCCGCCGGCCGTACCACCGCCTGGTCAAGGACGACCGCCTCGTTCGGGACGCGCGCCCGAACCCGGTCTCGGATGTCCGCGCCTCCGAGCGCGTGCTGGAGGATGCGGTCGCCGCCTGGGAACCCTCGCCGCTGATCTCGCACGCCGACATCCCGGAACACGCCCGGGAGGGCTGGCGTCGCCTGTACGAACAGAACGGGTGGCCGTGGCAGCCGAAAGATCCCCTCGATCTCCGCAAACGCTGGCACGGCCGGGTCTGCACCAACAGTCCGCGCCTGTCATCGCCCGGAATCGATATGGCCCTCGTCATGCTCGACGCTTGGCTCGGAGTGCAGGACGAGACCGGCTCCGTCCTCCCGCGCTGGGTGCGCGAGACCTGGCCCCAGATCCGCACTCTGGCCCGTGACCTCCGCGCGACCGCTTGCCAGGACCCGTCCTGTGCGTGGTGCTCGACGAACCTGTGCCCGGACCATTGGCTCCGCGAGGTCTTCGGGTTCGAGAGCTTTCGGGAGGAACCTGCGCTCGGCGACGGCACCTCGCTCCAGAGGGACCTCGTAGCTCGCGGCCTGCGCGGACAGTCGACCTTCGGGATCCTGCCGACGGGCGGCGGCAAGTCACTGTGCTTCCAGGTGCCGGCAGAGGCCCGCTATCGCCTTCTCGGACAGCTCACGGTCGTCGTCTCTCCTCTACAGTCGCTGATGAAGGACCAGGTCGACTCGCTCCAGGGGCGCATCCCGCACGCCCGCGCGATCTACAGCGGCCTACCCAGCCTGCTTCGGCCCCAGGTGCTCGAGGAGGTACGGGCGGGCTCGTGCGGCCTGCTCTACCTGTCCCCGGAGCAGCTCCGGAACCCCGGAATCGTGCGGCTCCTGAAGAGTCGCGAGATCGGGGCTGTGGTATTCGACGAGGCCCACTGCCTCTCTCAGTGGGGCCATGACTTTCGCACCGACTACCCCTACGTGCTCCACGCTATCCGGCGTATCACGCAGACGGGCCCGATGCCGCCGGTCTTTCTCTTCACCGCCACCACCCAGCCTGACGCCACCCGCGAGATCGTCGAGCACACGCGGGAGCACAGCGGACACGACGTGGAGCTCGTCGATGGAGGATCCGCACGGGTCAATCTCAGGTACGAGGTGCGGCAGGTACCTCCCCCAGCCCGCGTCGATGCGGCCGTCGACCTGTTGCAGGAGCATCTAGGCGACGGCTCCGCCATCGTGTTCTGTGGCACCCGGAACCAGACGGAGGAGGTGGCCGTCCAGCTCACGACCCGCGGCTACCCGGCCGAGCACTACCATGCCGGGCTCGACGCCGACGTGCGCCGGCAGCGCCAGGACGCCTTCATCCGCGGCGAGATCCGCGTGATCACCGCGACGAACGCCTTCGGCATGGGGGTGGACAAGGACGACGTCCGGCTCGTGGTCCACCTCGACATGCCGAGCAGTCTCGAAGCCTACCTGCAGGAGGCCGGGCGCGCGGGACGTGACGGCCACGCGGCCACCGCCACGCTCCTCTGGGCACCGGGTGATGCCGAGCCCCGCTTCTCGCTGGCGGCGATGGCGGACCTGAGTGGAGAGGACCTGAGAGCGATCTGGCGCGCGATCCAGCAGCTCCCTGCAGCGCGCTACGAGCACCTCGAGCGCCGCGTGGTCACCCCGCGCGAGCTGCTGTTCCAGGAGGCACTCGCCGGTCGTTTCGATCCAGAGGACGCGCAGGAAGAGACCCGCGTGAAGGCGGCCGTGAACTGGCTCGAGAGGGCGCGCGTCTTGCAGCGGACCGAGAATCAGACCCGCGTCTTCACGGGCCGTCCCCGCCTGCCCACGCTCGCCCAAGCCTTCGATGTGGTCGAGTCTCTCGACCTTGCACCTCCCAAGGCCGAACGGTGGAAGACTGTGTTGCGCCGGGTGTACGGCGCGGGGGACGAGGGGCTGTCCGCGGACGACATCGCCGTCTTGTGCATGGAGATGTCGTACGACGACCCGCTCGAGGGCGGGGTCCGGATCCTGGGGATCCTCAGTCAGATGGTCGATCGTCGGCTGCTGACCGCGGGACAGACCTTCACGGCGATTCTGAGCCACGGTGTCTTCGACAGCAGCGTTCGGCGCCTCGCCCGCTGGCGCGCCTGGGAGGAGCAAATCCTGGACGCGGTCGAGGAGCAGGCCGACGGCACCGAGTGGGTGCATCTCCGCCCAATCGCCGAGAGACTGACGTCGATCGAGGCCGCGTGTACGCCGGATGATGTTGCCCGTCTGCTTCGAACGTGGTGGACCGCCGGCGACGGCCTCACACACCAGAACGGCGCGCCCGAGTTCAGGAGCCGCCGCGGCGAGACTGGCCGCCTGACCCTCGAAGCCAAGCTCGCCCACGTCCGGAAGTGGCTTGGCACCCGTCAGATCATCGCCGACCAGTGCCTGCGCGCCCTGGTTGACCTCGCGAAGGGTACGGGAAGCCAGGTGCTCGTGTCGACGGATCTCGAGCACCTGGTGAGCGCGGTCGAGCGGGACATGTTGCTGAAGGCGCGCCTGCACAGCGTGCCGGACGCCGTGCGTTCCGCCGTCGGTTGGCTCCACGCGCTGCGCATCGTCACCGTCCAGAACGGGCTTGCCGTGTTCCGGACGGCCATGCAGGTCGACCGCGACCCGGCCTGGCCGAAGCTCGGAGACCAGGAGGCGCAGCAGGCGACGGCGGCTCTCGCGGCGCACCAGGAACACAAGGTCCTCCGGGTCCACGTGATGGACGCCTGGGCCCGACACATGCTCGCGAACTCGGACGTGGGCGAGGCTTTCCGCGCGGACTGGTTCGCCTCGCCGATCCAGGACTTCACCCGCAAGTGGTTCCCGGGCCGCAAGCAGCAGATCGCGCGCCCCACCACCCCCGAGAGCTACGACGCCATCGTCACGTCGCTGAAGGACGAGGCACAACAGAAGATCGTCACGCGCGACATCCGCCGGAATCATTTGGTCCTCGCTGGCCCGGGAAGCGGGAAGACTCGGATCCTGGTGCATCGCGTCGCGTGGCTGCTTCGCTGCCATAGGGTTCGACCGAGGGAAGTCCTGGTCGTCTGCTACACGCGGGCCAACGCGCTGGAGCTGCGCCGGCGGCTCTTCGAGCTGGTCGGCCGCGATGCCCGCTTCGTCACGATCCAGACGATCCACGCGGTCGCGATCAGCATGGTCGGGATCCATCGGCTCGGAGCCGATGGAGATCTGACTCTCGAGACCTGCCTGCCCGTGGCCGCGGCGATGCTTCGCGGCGAGACGATGGAAGCAGCTGAACAGACGCGGCAGCGCGATGCTCTGCTGCGTGGTTTCAACTACCTGTTCGTCGACGAGTACCAGGACATCGACGCCGCGAAGTACGAGCTGCTGTCGGCCATCGCGGGCCGCGCCATGGAGGGCGATCAGCGCAAGCTTCGCGTGTTCGCCGTCGGCGACGACGACCAGGCGATCTACGCGTGGGACGGAGCGAGCAGCGACTTCATCCGGAGCTTCGAGCAGGACTACCAAGCGAAACGATTCATCGTGCCGCATAGCTACCGCAGTCCGAAGGCGATCCTCGACATGGCGCAGACCCTGCTGGAGCCATTGCCCGACCGCCTGAAGCAGGGGACCTGGCTGACGGTGGATCCCGCACGCGCTGGCGATCCCAACGTCGGCCGGTGGGCGGCGGAGCACCCGGAGCTGCGGGGGCGGTACGCGTGGCACCGCTCCGGATCGGTGCAGGTTGCGGCCGGACGGCTGATGGAAACCGTGCGGCGCTGGGTCGGCGTCGGGATCGAGCCTGCCTCGATCGGCGTGCACGCTCGGACGCGGCCGACCGGGCTCCACCGGCTGCGCGTCGCCGCCGAGGCCGCACGGATTCCGTTCGCGTGGACGCTCCCTGGCGACAGCTCGATTCCGATGAGCCGCATTCGCGAGGTGGCGACGCTGTCGGACTGGCTGCGGCCGGAGGGCGACCGGGACGAGCGAATCAGCGCAGGTGCCGTGCGGGAGCAGATCAGGCAACTCGCCGACGGGCCCTGGCGAGACAGTCTCCACGACTGGTTGGAGCCTTTCGCCGGCCGCAGCCTTACGCGTGCGCAGTGGCAGTACGAGCTGATCGTCTGGGCGCAGCTCGAGCGCCGGGCTCGCGTGCTCGGGAAGGGGGTGCACCTCGGAACGATGCACAGCGCCAAGGGGCTCGAGTTCGATCACGTCATGCTGCTGGACGATGGTACGGTCGCCGATACGCCCGAGGAGCGCCGGCTGCTCTACGTTGCGCTCACCCGGGCGCGCCGCTCCCTGCAGATCTTCTCGCCACGCGACCCGAGTCCTGTATTCGCCGCTCTGCATCACCCCGCGCTCGAAGTCCGCGAGGAGCCGCTGATGGTGGCCGATGCCGGCCCACCTGAGGACCACGAGTACGGGTTTGTGGGCCCGGACGCGATCTGGATCGACTGGCTCGGGCGGCAACGAGAGGCCCATCCCGGGCACCGCGCGCTGCAGCGAGCGGAGTACGGGGATCCGTTCGAGATCCGGCCCGACAGCTCCATCGTCGACGCCACCGGCCGGAAGGTCGCCCTCCTGTCCAAAGCCGGGCGCGAGACCTGGCTGCCGCGCGTGGAGCGGCAGCTGAAGCTCAAGCTGATCGCGGTCGTTCGCGAGCGGGCGGATGCGCCAACGCGCGAAAGTCAATACGCGGATAGGCTCGAGGTCGACGAGTGGCCCACTGCAGTGTGGGAGGCGCGGTGGCGGGCGTGAGTCCACGTGTGCATACAGAGCCCAAACCCACGCGTCACGGCCGGCCAACAGCGAGGCGCAAGAAGCCTTCGGCAAACCGGGGGCGGTTCAGGATCACCGGCTCTCCGCAAGACGGGGTTCCTTCGAGGAGAGGCGAGGACCTCCCAGGTTCCTGGGCCGTCCTCTT
>JASJBO010000026.1 GCA_030066475.1 Myxococcota bacterium | reverse complement strand
TTCACCACGCTCGAGCTGGCGCGACTTTCAGAGGGCCGCGGTCCGAAGCGACGAAGGTCGACGAGCGCTGGGCGCATGGAGGCGATCGAGGCAGGTCGTGGCGTTCACGGAGGCGAAGCGCGCGACGCTGGCTCGACTGCTCGGCGAGCGTCGTGGTGACCGGCTGCTGGTCTTCACCGGTGACAATGAGGCCTCGTACGCAATCGCACGCGAGCACTGCGTAATGCCGGTAACGAGCGACATTCGCGGTGCAGAGCGGGCCGAAGCGTTGGAGCGCTTCTCGAAGGGGGAGCTGCGCGCATTGGTCAGCTCCCAAGTGCTGAACGAGGGGATCGACGTTCCGGATGCCGACACCGCGATCCTCATCGGAGGACGCTTGGGCACGCGCGAATACCTGCAGCGAGTGGGCCGCCTGCTGTGACCCGCGCCGGAGAAGGAGGCCGTTGCGTACGAGCTCGTGACCCGGAACACCCACGAAGTGAGTGATGCCCGGCGGAGGAGACGCGAGCTTGGTCCCTGAACGCCTCCTGCAGTACGAGATCGCCGGTCCTCGCGCATTGCCTCGGTACCTGACTCCCGCCGATCAGACGTGGTTCCGAATCCTCATCGAGGAGTTTCGGCGCTTCGAAGGCAGGAGGCTCGAAGCGCTACGCGACCGACTCCGCGAACCCCTCCCCTGCTACGCACCAGACGGAAAGGCCCGGCTCGCGGCCCACGTATTGGAGCGGCGGTGCCATGGGCAGGCCGCCGCCTGCCCGGTCTCCCCCAGGCTGGTGAGGAGGACGCTCTTCTCAGGGGCACAGAGGAGCCGAGATCGGGGCGAAGACTGGGATCGACGCGCGGTGCTCGGAGCCGCCGCGCGAGAGCTCGGTGCGTCACCCGAGTCGCTCGAGCGATCCCTCCTGGCGGATCTGCCGCGCGAGCGGATTCTCGCACTGCCGTCCCCCACCCCGGACGCTCCAGAGCTGGCTCTCCAGGTCAACCAGGCCCTGGCCCAGGGCCTCCTTCAGCGGTCGTCGCGCGTCTCTCTCGTCCTGGAAGGCAACGCGCGTGCCGTCGTGCGGCAGGTGAGACTCCGCCGCCTGCTCTGCGTCGTCCGTCCCCGGACTACGGAGGCTCGGGCGGTTCTCGAGATCTCCGGGCCGCTGGCTCTATTCAGGCGTACGACTCTCTACGGACGAGCGCTCTCTTCGCTCGTACCGAGCCTGCGGGCGTGCGATCACTTCGAGCTCTTCGCGGACGCCGAGCTGCGAGGAAGGACGCTCCGTGTCGAGCTCCGTGCGGGCGACCCGATCTTCCCGACGGCTCCGCTCGCACGCAGATACGACAGCAAGCTCGAGGAGCGATTCGCTCTCGACTTCCGGAGGACTGCCAGCGAATACGATCTGATTCGCGAGCCCGAGCCCCTCCGCGCGGGCGATCACGTGGTCTTCCCGGACTTTGCCGTCTTCCATCGCCGCAACCCGGCACGGCGAGCGCTCCTCGAGGTCGTCGGATTCTGGACGCCCCGCTACCTGCGCGAGAAGCTCGCGCGACTGCGAGCGGCCGGGCGCCAGGACGTGATTCTCTGCATCGACGAGTCGCTGAACTGTGCAGCGGAGGACCTTCCCGACTCGCATCACGTCCTCCGCTACAAACGCCGAATCGACGCCAGGACGGCGCTGTCCCTCGTCGCGAAGGTCCTCCAGCACGACGCGCCAACCTGAGCCCTGTCGAGCTGGACGAGTCGACCGTCGTCGCGCGAGGCGCCGTCTCGACCACGGCCGTCCAGACGAACCAAGCTCTCGCGCTCGTCGGCACTGCCCAGGTAGCGGCGGGCGTCCGCCGTTTCGATGTCCTCTGCTCCCGGGGCTCAGTGGGCCAGACGAGGGTTCGCGGCGGCGGACCGACCCTGCTCTACGTCCCGTCCTCGTACGAGGCGACCGAGCCGTGAGCTTCGTGCGTCGGGGATCGAAGAGCATCGTCCGGTCCAGGGCAGCGCACCACGCAGGCTTCGAGAGCGCCAGCCAGTTCAGCGGCGAGACCGAGCCGTACTTCGGGTTTCCGCCGAGCCGCGTGACGGAGCTCCCCTGCTCGGCCCTCGCCTTCGCTCGGCTGCGCCTCGCTGCGCGCGCCCTCCGGGCGCTTGCAGGGGGCTTCTGCCGCGCAGACTCCTGGCGCGTTCCGTGGTGCCGGCGAGCCGCGTTCCCCGCCGTCTCGCGGAGGGCCACCGCCGGGGGGCGCTATTCGGATGCGGCCGCGACAGCGCGCAGGAACTCCACCGTTTCCGCTTCTCGGTTCGTCGCTTCCTCCGGGGAGGTGCCGTAGCGGCGATTCGCAGAGAGCTTCACGACGACGACCTCCCGCGAAGGGTCTACGAAGACGAACTGATTGTAGACCCCGATCGCCGAGAACTCGCCACGGTCTCCTGCCGGGACCCACCACTGGTAGCCGTAGCCGAACGGGAAGACATGTCCGCCGACGAGCACCCTTCCCACTCGCAGATGGTCGGCGCTGGGCACCACCGACGCCCTCACCCACGCTTCGGGAACGATCTGGTGGCCGTGCATCCGGCCCCCCTGCCGGAAGAGCTCTCCGATCTTCGCGAAGTCGCGCGCGGTCAGGCAGAGCCCCCCGAAGGCCATCTCCATGCCATGGCTGTCGAGCAGCCAATGGCCGGGGTACTCCATCCCAAGCGGCGCGTACAACTTCTCCTGCATGTAGTCCGTGAGCGAGCGACCCGTTGCACCGACCAGCAGCGAACCGAGCGCCTGGGTGTCGGCGGAGTTGTATTGACACACCGTGCCGGGGCGTGTCTCTCGCCGCATTCCCGCGACGAACGCGTCCAGGGATCCGCCCGCCGCGATCGCATTGCCGAAGCGGATCACGTCCGAGTCGGGATCGCTGTAGTCCTCGCTCCAGCGCGCACCCGACGACATCTGCAAGACGTCGCGGATCGTGACTCCCTCGTAGGCGGAGCCCTTCAATGCGGGCGCGTAGCGATCGATCGCATCGGCGATGTCCGTGATGTGGCCCTCTTCGACCGCGATGCCGACCAGCGCAGAGACGAAGCTCTTGGCTACCGACCACGAGATCCAGTTGACGGTCCGGCCGCCGGTCAGGAAGTACTCCTCGAAGCAGAGCTGCCCTGCCTTCGACACGAGGAGCGCGGACGTATCGGTCGATGCGAGGAAATCGCGCACGTCTCGTCGCGCTCCCCCGAAGTGGAACTCCCTCGGCAGGTCGAGGGCGTCACCGACGGGAAAGGGGCGCGGGGCTTCGGGCTCCATGCGACCGGTGGGAAACAGCTCGACCATCCGCGCAAAGACTTCGTGCTGCGGTCTTCCGGAGTAGAGCGCGAGCTGGGGTCGATCTTCGTGCGTCATGCTTCCCTGCCGTCCTCCCTAGGCGGTGGACCCGGTTGGAAGCTCGATGACGCCGAGCTGCAGGTACGCGGTCAGGTTGTCGCTGACTCCTGCCTGTCGGACGATCTTGCCGTCTCGACAGGTGCAGATGGTGACATCCCGGATCTCGAAGGGCCTCCCGGTGGGGGGCAGCCCACCGAACGCCCCTTCGTGGGTGCCACGGATCTTCAGCACCACGACGATCTTGTCTCCGGCGTCGATGAGCTCCTCGATCTCCTCCCGGTAGTCGGGAAACGCTGCGCGCTGGGCGTCGGCCAGCTGCTCGATCCCCTCGAGCCCCTGGCCCCAGTTCGTGATGGGATAGTCGGCTTCGAAGTCGTCGGCGTAGAACTCACCAATGCGGGAGTGCTCCCCATCGGTCCAGACGACCTGGCACGCGGTCCTCACCAGCTCTTCGTTCGTCATGTCCCTCTCCCCCTCTAGGTGCGCGCCCCGACGATCTGGTTGCGCAGGACCCCGATTCCCTCGATCTCGAGCTCCACGACGTCCCCGTCCGCAAGCGCGCGCTTGTGCTCCAGCAGGCAACCGAGGGGAACCGTGCCGGAGCCGACGATCTCGCCGGGATGGATCGTCTCGCCGCGGCTCACGTAGGCCACGGCATCCTCGATCGTGTGGTCCATCTGGCTCGTGCTGCCTCGCGAGATCTCTTCGCCGTTGAGCCGCGCGATCATCGTCATGTCGTGAGGATCCACCTCGTCCGTGGTGACGATGCAGGGGCCCAGGACGTTGCCCGTATCGAAGTCCTTGCCTTTCGCCGGCCCGAGGCCCCCGGTCATCTCCCGGACCTGGAGATCGCGCGCCGAGACGTCGTTGAAGACGGTGAAGCCGAACACGTGGTCGAGGGCCTTGTCCGGGGAGATGTCACGACCGCGGCGCCCGATCACGATGCCGAGCTCGAGCTCGTAGTCGAGCATGTTGCAGCCCGCGGGACGGACGACGTCGGCTCCGTGTCCCACCACGGCCATCCGGTTCGCCTTGTAGTAGAGCGGCGTGTCGACGAAGGCGGCCGGGATCTCGTAGGCGGCCGGGTCGCCGCCCGTCATCTCCGTCGCCACACGCCCTGCATTGCGCATGTGCTCGAGGAAGCAGAGCACGTCCCGGATCTGGACGGGCTGCGGCAGCGGCGCGAGCAGCGGCGTCGAATCGTAGGGGAGCGTCGTCGCGCCCTGGGCTCCGGCCACGAGACCCCGCGCCCGCTCGAGGCCCTCGTCGCCTGCCTCGATCAGCTGCTGGACGGAGCCGAAGCCCTCCAGGGGCAGGATGCGGGTGTCGCTCTCGACGAGCACGCCCGCGAGCGCGCGTCCGTTCTCTTCGTAGGTCACGAACTTCATGACTCGCCTCCTCGGTGTCGGAGCCAGTCGCGGCGCAGCGCCTTCTTGTCCACCTTTCCGTAGGGCGTGGTGGGCAGCGCTTCGACGAGCGTGAGCCCCTTGGGAACCTTGTACCGGGCCAGCCGTCCGCGGCAGAACTCGATCAGCGCGTCGGCCGCGGCGGACTCCCGCACGACCACGAACGCGTGGACGGCTTCGCCCCAGTCCTCGTCGGGAACGCCCACGGCGGCCGCCGTCGCGACCGACGGGTGCAGGGACAGGGCCTGCTCCACCTCCGACGAGTAGACGTTCATGCCCCCCGTGATGATCATGTCCTTCTTGCGGTCGACGAGGAAGAGGTGTCCCGTCTTGGTCAGAAAGCCGACGTCTCCGGTGCGGAGCCAATCCCCGGCGTAGGCCTGCTCCGTGAGCTCTGGGGCCCGGTGGTACTCCAGGAGCGTGTAGGGTGCGCGCAACAGGACTTCGCCGACCTCCCCGACGGCCAGGCAGTCGCCTCGCTCGTCGGCGACGCGGACCTCGACACCGGGAACCGGACGCCCGCAGGACGCGAGCAGCTCGGGATCGCGGTGATCTTCCTTGGCGAGCGTCGTCGCGAAATTCGGGCACTCCGACTGGCCGAAGAGCTGGAGGAACACCGGACCGAGGCGCTCGAGCGCCTCGTGGAGCCGTGCCTTCGCCATCGGGGCGGCGCCGTACACGATCGTCGCGAGGCTGCTCGTATCGTGTGGGCTCTCACGCAAGGCGTCGAGGAGCCGGTAGATCATGGTCGGGACCATGAAGGTCCACGAAATGGCCTGCTCCTCGACCTCCCGGAGCAGCTCGTCCGGGTCGAACCGAGGTGTAACGAAGACCGTCGCCCCCTGGAGGAGACCGGCCTGGAGGAAGAAGCCGGCCGAGTGCGGGAGCGGTGTGGACAGGAGCATGCGCTCACCGAAGCGGATCTCTCCGGCGAGCACGTGGGTCAGGAGGTTCGTCCCCAGCGCTCCCGCCGTGTGCACGATGCCCTTCGGGCGCCCCGTCGTGCCGCCCGTGTACATGATCACTGCGGGCTCGTCGGAGGCCGCCGGGTCGCAGGCGGCGGTGTCGCCTTGGCAGAGATGGTCGAACGAGCCATCGTCGCCCGCGCCCTCGGGAACGACCACGATCCGGACGCCGGTCGCATCGTCGACCAGCGGGCGGAGCGACTCGTGCACGAGCGCGACGGAAGCGCCGGAGTGCTCCAGCGCGTACGCGACGTCGCCCTTCGAGAGCAGGTCGTTGAGCGGCACCTTGGCGAGGCCGACGCGCGCGATGGCCAGATCGGCGATCGCATAGTGCGCCCCGTTGCGGAGCAGGAGCGCCACCCGGTCGCCCTTGCGCAGCCCCATCCCCAGGAGCCCGCCGGCCAGACGGCCCGCCCGCTCGTCGAGCTCGGCGTAGCGCCACGCGCGGCCCGCGGTCACCAGGGCCACGCGCTCGGCATGCCGGCGCAGCGCGCCCTGGAGGAGCGCACCGAGGCCGGGCGAGGTCGACCGTTGCGCCATTGCGTGTACCATTCAATGTACTATAGTACGCCAAATGGTACGACGCAATCGGGATCGCCGTGAGCAGCTCCTCGACGGCCTCGAAGCCATCTTCCTCAAGGAGGGGTTTCGCGGCGTGACCGTCGAGGACCTCGCGAGCCGCCTGCGCTGCTCCCGACAGACCCTCTACCGGGTGGCGCCGAGCAAGCCCGAGATCTTCCTCGCCGTGCTCGACCGCTTCCTGGCCCGCATCCGCGAAGAAGGACGCGAGGCGGCGTACACGAGGTCCGACCCGATGGAGCGCATCGAGGCCCTGCTGGAGCCAGGGATCACGGCCACGGTGCCCGCGAGCCGGCGCTTCACCGAAGACGTCGACGGGTACGAGCCGGCGCGCACCCTCCTGGCCGAGCACCAGCGGGAGCGGATGTGCCTGCTCCGGGAGCTCGTCGAGGACGGCATCCGTCTGGGCGCCTTCACCGGTTTCCACGCGCAGCTGGTGGCCGAGGTCATGGTCGCCGCCGTCGGGCGCGTCAGCCGCCCCGATTTCCTCTCCGAGGCCGGACTCTCGATGAGCGAGGCCTTCGATGAGTGCAGTCGGTTGATCCGCTGGGGGCTGGCCCGCGCGGATCGACCCCGAGCCAACTAGAGGAGAGAACCGATGTCCGCCGAGCTGGAAGCACGTGTCGCGCGTCTCGAGAAGAGCCTGCAGGAGGTGACGGATCGCGAAGCCATCCGCGAGGTGATCCACCGCTACTGCCAGGCCGTCGACCGGTGCGATCTCGAGATGCTGAAGGGCTGCTACCACCCCGACGGCTTCGACGACCACGGGTTCTTCGCCGGAAACGCCCACGAGTTCGCGGAGTACGTGATCCCCGTCCTCGCGCAGATCGACTCGAGCTGCCACGCGATCACGAACACGCGCATCCAGCTCGAGGGCGACCGGGCGGCCTGCCAGTCCCAGTGGTCCGTCATCCATCGCCTGCGCACCGACAAGGGCTTCACCGACTTCTGGCACCAGGGCCGCTACCTCGACGTCTTCGCGAAGCGGGACGGCGACTGGAAGATCCTGCACCGGGTCGTCGCGGGCGATTTCGATCGTTGGAGCCAGGCACCGGACGTGCCGGCCATGTTTGCCGCCGCGGCCCCGAAGAACGCCCCGCTGCGAGGTTGCCGGGGCTCGGCAGACCCGAGCTACCTCGGCCTCGACCTGGTCGAGCATCGGCCCGATCGCCCGACCATGGACGACTTCTGGGGGCCCTTCCATGCGCTCGCCCAGGCGACTGCGAGCTGAGCCCGGTCCTGGAGCTCCCACTTGCTCCATCCGCTCTGAGCCCCGACGACCATGCCCAGCCTCGCCTTGCGCCTGCAGAACCTCCGGACGCGACTCCTCAAGCCGATCGTGAACTCGAACTACGATCCGGTGGCGATGCGCAAGCGCCTCGCGAAGCCGAGCAAGCTCGTGGCAGAATCGGAGAGGGTCGAAGTCGGCGCGTTCGCTCTCGAACGGCGAGGCGACCCGAGCAGCAGGACGGCGATCGTCTACACCGCCGGAGGGGGCTTCTTCCTCGGACCGGACGATCGTCATCGCCGGCTGCTCGACACCGTCTGCCGTGCCGTGGGCGCGCAGGGCGTGATCGTCCACCACCGCCTCGCGCCCGAGCATCCGTTTCCCATCCCCGTGGAGGACGTGAGCGCAGGGCTCGAACACGCGCTCGCGAGCTTCGGGATCGAGGGATTCGCCATGATGGGCGACTCCTCCGGTGGCACCGTCGCGCTGTCGGTCCTCCTCGGACGGCGGGACCGGGGCGAATCGATGCCGGCGGCCGGGGTCTTCCTGTCTCCATACACCGACCTGGCCAACACGGGCCTCTCACTGGTCGAGAACGCCGTTCGCGATCCCGTGTTCGGTCCGGCCGCGCTCATCCACAAGTCCTGGCACTACCTGCAGGGACACGACCCCACCGATCCGAGAGCCTCGCCGCTCTGGGCCGAGCTCCGCGACCTGCCTCCGCTGCTGCTCGTCGCGGGGACGACCGAGGTGATGCGGGACGACACGGTGCGCTTCGCCGACCGGATGCGGCGAGCCGGCGGCCGCGTCCAGGTGTCGCTCTACGACCAGGCTCCGCACGTGTTTCCGCTGCTGGCCCTGCCCGAGAGCCGTCGGGCCGTCCAAGAGATCGAGGACTTCCTGGCTCGCGCGTTCGGCTCTGGCCAGGGCGCGAGCTGGCCATCCCGCGAGCCGCCCTTCGAGGCACGCGACCGGAGGCTGCTCGGCGAATGCCCGGTCCACTTCTTGAATGCACGTCGGAAGTTCGTGGTCTCCGCGTAGCCGAGAGAGCCGGCGATCTCGTCGACCGTGAGCTGGGAGCTGGTCAGGTAGTCCTTCGCCACAGGCTGACGGAGGCAGGCCGTCGAGGGTCTGGCTCGATCTTCCGCCGCGTTCATCTCCTCGTCTCGCGCGCGTCCCGGAGCGTCCGGTCACCGAAGCTCGACGCCGGGATACCCCTCGTCGGCGACCCGACGGATCCGCTCGTTGTATCGCGGCGCGCCCCCCCAATAGGCCAGGTAGCGAACCCTGCCGCCGTCGTGCCCCGCAACGTTGGCGTTGTAGCCGGTGAACCAGCCGCGGCTCCGGCGCAGGAGCATGCGTTCCTGGGCCGCGATGACCTCTTCGCACCACTCCTTCTCGGCCTCCTCGCGCGCCTCGAAGCGGGTGATGCCCCGGCTCGTCACGTGCTCGAGAAAGCCCGTCACCCAGTCGACGCCGCCTTCGATCGCGCGGGGGAAGTTGGTCGAGCCCGAGACGCTCTGGGGGCCGGCCACCATCAACAGGTTCGGGAATCCGTGGGTCATGAGCCCGAGCCAGGTGCTCGGCCCGTCGCGCCACTTGTCGCCCAGCGCGACTCCCCCCGCGCCGCGGATGTCGATCCGGTCCCAGGCACCGGTGACCGCATCGAAGCCGGTGGCGTACACGATGAGATCGAGGTCGTAGTGCGCGGCGGTCGTCTGGATTCCCCTCGGCGTGAAGCGCTCGATCGGCGTCTCCGAGAGATCGACCAGGTGCACGTTGTCCCGGTTGTAGGCCTCGTAGTAGTGCGTCTCCAGCGGGAGGCGCTGCGTCGCGAAGCCGTGGTCCTTCGGGATCAGCTTCTCTGCGACGGCGGGATCTCTCACGCGCTCGCGGATGCGGCTCGCGACGTACTCGGACATCTCACGATTGGCGGCTTCATCGAAGAAGATGTCCGGGAAGTTGCGCGCCATGATCGCGAAGCCGGGCGTGGCGTAGAGCTCGTCCCAGAGGGCCCTGCGCTCGTCGGGCGTCACGTCCCAGAACCGGCGCGGCTCCGGGGGGTGGTCGAAGCCCCCATGCGTGGTCGCGCAGCTCGCGAAGATCTCGTCGTAGCGGGAACGGATGTCCGCCATCTCCTCCTCGGAGATCGGGGAGTTGCCCAGCGGCGTGCTCCAGTTCGGACGCCGCTGGAAGACGAAGAGCTCGCCCACCTCGTCCGCGATCTCGGCGATCACCTGGATGCCCGTCGCCCCCGTTCCCAGCACGCCGACCCGGCGCCCGGCGAGCGGCACGGGCTCCTTCGGCCACCAGTACGTGTGGAAGGCGTCGCCCTCGAACTCCTCCATGCCCTCGTAGCGCGGCAGCGCCGGGGCCGAGAGCACGCCGATCCCGGTGATGACGAAACGCGCCGTGTAGACCTCCCCAGTCGCGAGGTCGAGCTGCCAGTTCCGCCGGTCTTCGTCCCAGCGCATCGCCTCGACCCGGGCGTCGAATCGCATGTGACGACGCAGGTCGAACTTGTCGACGACGAAGTTCAGGTAACGGAGGTTCTCGGGCTGGGAGGAGAAGCGCTCCTTCCAGTGCCACTCGTCGAGCAGCTCGCGCGAGAACGAGTAGCCGTAGGTGTAGCTCTCGGAGTCGAAGCGGCAGCCCGGGTAGCGATTGCGGTACCAGGTGCCGCCCAGGTCCTCGTCGGCCTCGAGCACGATCGCATCGAGACCGAGATCCACCAGCCGCTTGATCTGGTAGATCCCCGAGACCCCGGCACCCAGGACGATGACTTCGTGGTGGTGCGATTCGCTCAATTCGGATTCCTCGGCTGCTTCCGCCGCGAGCCTACCCCGTGTTCCGCAGGCCCGCGGCGACGCCGTTGATCGTCAGGAGCAGGGCGCGGTCGGTCTCGGGGTCGGGCGGGTCGGCACCGCGCGTGCGCGCGAGCAGCTCGATCTGGAGGGCGTGCAGCGGGTGAAGGTAGCGGTCGCGCACGGCCAGCGTGCGGCGCAGGATCGGGTGGTCGGTCAACGGGCCCCGGCCCTCGGTCATCCACTCGATCTGCTCGAGGGTCCGGGTCATCTCGTCCTCGATCCGTCCGAGCAGATGGCGGTGGGGCTCGGGCACCAGCGCCTCCACGTAGTGCCGGGCGATCGTGAGGTCGGTCTTGGCGAGGGTCATCGCGACGTTGCTGAGCAGCGCCTTCAGGAACCACCAGTCGCGGGCCATCTCGCGCAGGGTCTCGCCGTGACCGGCCGCGCGCGCCGCGGAGAGGCCGCTGCCGAGGCCGAACCAGCCGGGGACGATCTGTCGGCTCTGCGTCCAGCCGAAGACCCACGGAATCGCGCGCAGCCCACCCAGCCCCGCTGCCGAGTCGGGACGCGAGGCGGGGCGCGAGCCGATGTTCAGTCGCCCGAGCTCCTGGACCGGCGTCGAGGCGAGGAAGTAGTCGACGAGCGAGGGGTCGTCGATCAGTGCGCGGTAGGCCTTTCGCGCGGAGGCCGACGCGATGTCCATCGCCTCGTCGTAGCGCCCGAGGGTGGCCGGCGACTGGCGCGACTTCTTGTGGAGGAGTGACGCCTCGAGGGTGGCGGCGACGAGCAGCTCGAGGTTGTCGCGCGCGAGGTCGGGCAGCAGGTACTTGTCCGCGATGACCTCGCCCTGCTCGGTGAGCTTGACGGCACCATCGACGGCCCCGTAGGGCTGGGCGAGCAGGGCCTGGTGCGCCGGTCCGCCGCCGCGGCCGACCGACCCGCCGCGACCGTGGAAGAGCCGCAGGCGGACACCGTGCCGCGCCGCCACGTCGCGGAGCCCGCGGATCGCGCGGTGGATCGACCACTGCGACGTCACGATGCCGCCGTCCTTGTTCGAGTCGGAGTAGCCGAGCATCACCTCCTGGACGTCGCCGCGCGCCGCGACCACCTTGCGGTAGCTCGGCGTCGAGAGCAGGTCGTCGAGGATCGTGTCGGCGGCCTCGAGCTCGCGGATCGTCTCGAGCAGCGGCACGAACGAGAGGCGCGAGAGGCCCTGCCTGACGTCCACGAGTCCCGACTCCCGGGCGGCCAGGACGGCGGCCAGCACGTCTGCCGCGCCCCGCGTCATCGAGACGATGCAGGTGTCGACGATGCCGTCGCCGTGGGTCTCCATCGCCTTGCGCAGTACGGTGAACATGCGGGCGACGCGCGTCGCGTCCTCCGAGACGCGGGTGGTGAGCCCGCTCAGCGGACGCGCGCCGAAGAGCTCGCGGTCGAGCTCGCGGCGCCGGCCAGCGTCGTCGGCGGGGTAGATCAGCCCGTTGGCCTCGAACAGCTCGCGCACGAGGGTCTGGAACAGCCGGCTGTGCTCGCGCACGTCCATCGCGGCGAGGTGGAAGCCGGCGGCGGCGACGACCGCCCGCACGGCCTCGGCGCGGCCCCGTGCCACGAGGTCGCCGGCGTTCTCGCGCAGCGAGTCGCAGACGAGGTCGAGGTCCGCGAGCAGCTCGCAGCCATTCCGGTAGTCGAGGCCGGGCCTATGCTCCGCGCCGAGGCGGTGCCGCTCGCGCGTGTTCCGGACGCGCTCGAGGCAGTACGAGACCTTGAGCCGGTACGGCTCCTCCGCGTTCAGGTGGCTGAGCCGCTCCCAGACCCGGGGAAGCCGCTCCCGGTCGGCATCGAGACTCACGGCGAGCGCCTCCGAGACCCCGGCGATGCGCGACGAGAGGGAGAGCTCGCTCGCGAGCGCCTCGAGCTCCGTCTCGACGAGGAGCAGGCCGCGGTCGACCATCCATCCGAGGATCTCCTCGGTGACCTCGGCGGTCACGAAGGGGTTGCCGTCCCGATCGCCGCCGACCCACGTGCCGAAGCGCAGCGGCACGAGCTCGGCCGGCAGATCCACGTCGAGTCTGCGCAGCTCGGCGCGCAGGTCGCCGAGCAGCTCTGGAAGCACCTGGCGCAGCACCGGCTCGACGTAGTAGAGCGCGGCCTCCGCCTCGTCCGTGGGCCGGGGACTCCGCAGCCGGAGCTCGGCCGTCAGCCAGAGCAGGTCGATCAGCTCGGCCGTGCGGCGGTCGATGCGGTCGCGCTCGCCGTCCGACAGCCGCGGATCGCGGCGCCGCTCGACGAGCTCTCCGACGTCGGCGAGCTTCGAGAGAACCGAGCGTCGAGAGGCCTCGGTGGGATGCGCCGTGACGACCGGCCGGATCTCGAGGCGCGCGAGCGCGTCGCGGACGTCCTGCGCCGCGACAGCGGACGCCTCCAGCCGATCGACTGCGAGAGCGAGCCAGCCGCGCTGCGACGACTCCGGCGAGCTCGACAGGGACACCCGGTGGCTCTGCTCGGCCACCGTCGCCAGGTGGAAGTAGGTCGTGAACGCCCGCGCGAGCTCGATCGCCGTGCGCGGGTCGACTCCGCCGAGCCGCCGTCGCAGTCTGGACAACGCCGCGTCGTCGCCTGCGTCCGACTCGCGCGCCAGCTCGCGGATGTCCTCGACGATCTCGAAGAGCTCCTGTCCGGACTGACGCACGAGCGTGCCGCCGAGCAGGTTGCCGAGCCGACGGATGTCGGCGCGCAGCGCCGCGTCGATCTCGACCTGCCAGGGGTCGAGATCGTCGCCAGGTTGCGATCCGGGCGCGGCTGCGGACGGACGGACGGTCACCGTCGAGGGCCGCCGCGCTTGCGTGTGCCCACGTGCCTCCGACCGGACGCGGGAGCTCCGTCCAAGATGCCTCCTGCTGCGAAGCCGTCGCGGTCGGCCGAGAGAAGCCCGGAGGATAGGCGAGGGTCAAGTGGATCGGGAAGCCACCCCTACGGCTGCCGCTCCAGCAGGCGCGCGACGTCCGGCGCGATCTCCTCGGCCACCAGGCGGTTGCCGTCCTCGGTCAGATGGAAGGCATCCACGAAGTACGGCTCTTTCCGATCGTCGAAGATCGCGGCGAGATTGCGAAAGCCCTCCCGCTGCCCCAGCTCCTCGTCGGCCTGGACGAGCTCGTAGGCGGGGAGCAGGAAGTCGCGCCAGCTTCCTGCCGCGGTGCCGTACCACGTCTCCTCGTACTCCGTCCGCTGCTGCTTCGTGAAGATCATTGGCTGCCAGTAGAAGAGCACCTCGAACCCGTGGTGATCTGCGAGAGTCTGGATCAGCTCCACGTTGCTCTTGTAGATGGCCAGCGCATCGGCGATCAGCTGCTCGGGGCTTCGCCTCTCTCCGCGCCGCGGCTCTCCTGCCTGGTCCGGCGCTGCGGCGACCGCATCGGCCTCTCCTCCGAAGCCGACGCGCTGCCGGAACGCGTCTCTCAGGCGGGTCAGCCCGACGGGCTGCAGAGCCTTGAAGAGATAGGTCGCCCGCGAGGGTCCGCCCCCGCGGAAGAACTCGAACTCGGTGCGCCGGCGGTGCTCGTTCTGCGGAAACCCCGCCTCGCCGTTCTGGTAGGCCGAGAAGAGCTCGTTGACGCCGTCGTAGAAGACCACCACGTCGGGCACGTCCCCGCGCTGCAGCCGGTCGATGAGGACGATCAGCTCCTGGGTCGTCACGTACCCCGTCTCGCCGAGATTGACGACCTCGGCACACACCCCGAGGTCGGCCAGCTCGCGCGCGATGTGCGAGGGAACGGTGTGGTCGTCCCGCACGGCCGGCCCCCAGATGGTGGAGCCTCCGAAGACGAAGACGCGGCGCGGCTCTGCGCAGCCCGGCTCGTTCCAGGTTCGTCGGAGCCCGTCCTCGTCGACGTTGATGTGACGCGTCTCCAACGGACGCTTGCGCCAGTAGACGTACGAGTACCACTCCGCCCGGATCTCCTGCTCGTCCTCGCAATACTCGGCGGGCCAGCTCTCGGTCCGGTAGCTGTCGGCGGTCTGGATCCGGTCGCACCACCCGACGTTCGGATCCGAGACGGCATCGCGAACGACGAACAGGAGTCGCGCCCCGAGCTCTGCGAACACGGCCATGAGGAGGGTGATGCCCAGGATCATCCACGCGGACCGGACACCCCGTGCGATGAGCAGGATCGCGCGCAGGACCGGGGGCAGGGGCTCATCCATCGGGCCGGGAAGCTGCCACATTCCCGATCGCGAGGCTAGGTGCAGCTCGTGGAGCCGCTAGCGTTCCGAGCCGTCGTTCTCGGGCGCGAAGCGCCGCCGCCGCCCCGCCCCGCGCACGTAGCCCGCCGTCGGCGGCGGGAAGTGCGTCCCGAGGATCAGTCGGTCGCCGTCGGCGTGCGCGTCGAGGAAGCGCTGGCGCGTCACGGTTGCCTGCGTGGCGTCGTGATCGAAGGGGCTCGCCGTGAGCTCCGGCAGGGCCACCTGGAGCGGCGTGTGCAGGACGTCGCCCGTGATCACGGCGCGCTGGCCCCGCGAGTCGATCTCGACCGAGACGTGGCCCGGCGTGTGGCCCGGTGTCGGAACCAGACGGAGGTGCGGCGTCAGGACGTGATCGGTCTCGACGAGGTCCACGAGGCCCGCGTCGAGCAGCGGCTCGACCGCCGGGGCGCGGACCGAGGCGTGGTCGTCGACGGCGAGCGCGTCGACCTCGATGCGACCGAAGAGGTAGCGCGCGTTCGGGAACGTCGGCACCCGGCGCTCGTCCACGATGCGCGTGTTCCAGCCCACGTGATCGAAGTGCAGGTGGGTGCAGAGCACGGTGTCGACGGACTCGAGCCCGCCGTCGATCGCCGCCTCGAGGCGCAGGAGGAACTCGGGGTCGCCCTCGAGCGGGCGCTGCGGCTCGGTGCCCGCGCAGGTGTCGACCACGATCGTCCGCTCGCCGTCTCGCACGACGAAGGTGTGGACCGACAGCAGCAGCCGTCCGGAGCGGCTGAAGAAGGGCGCGACCCAGTCGGCGTGCTCCGCCAGGTGAGCGTCGCTGATGCCGGGGACGAGCGTGTCCCGGACGACGCCGTGGATCCGCTCCTCGACGCGCGTGACGCGGACGTCGCCGATCTGCCAGGCGAGCGGGTCCATCGGCGGCACCTGGAGTCCGGCTCAGGAGCTCTTCGGCTTCTTGCTGCCGCGCCCCGACATCCGCTCCTTCCGGTCGTCGGGCATGCCGAAGGGCAGCCCGCGCTCGATCAGGAGGGCGTCGGAGCGCGAGCGGTCGGCGTGCGCGGCCAGCAGCGCCTTGTCGATCCGGTTCGTGCCCCACGAGTTCGCGACGATCTCGGCGGCCAGCTCCGCGACGGTCTCGTCGAGCGCGTCCGCCGGCACGGCGCGGTCGACGAGCCCGATCTCGGCCGCCTGTGCGCCGTCGATCCGGCGGCTCGTGAACATCAGCTGCTTGGCCCGCGCGCGCCCCACGCGTTCCGGCAGCCGCACGGACATGCCCCAGATCGGCACGAGCCCCCACTGCCCGTGCGTGTCGCCGAGCTTCGCGTCCTCGGCGGCGATCAGCAGGTCGCACGCCAGCGCGAGCTCGAGGCCGCCGGTGAAGCAGTGGCCGCGGATCTTCGCGAGGGTCGGCATGGGCAGCGCCTCGAGCGCGTCGATCGTCTCGGGCTCGAAGTGCCGGCTCGGGGCGCGCTCGCCCGTCGCGATCGATTCGAGATCGTGCCCAGCGCAGAAGGAGCGGCCCGCGCCGGTCAGGACGACGCAGCCGACGGAGGCGTCGCCCGCGATCTCGTCGACGTGCCTGCGCAGGTCGACCATCAACGGGATGTTGATCGCGTTGAGCTTGTCGGGACGGTCGAGCGTCAGGGTCGCGACGCCCTCCTCGTCCTGGCGGGTCACCAGCATGTCTCGCTCCCCTCCCTAGAGTCCGCTCAGGCGCGCGACGCGGCGGTAGTGGTCGGTCGCGTCGCCGAAGAGCGCGGCGCTGGCACGCGCCCGCTTGAAGTAGAGGCCGATGTCCTGCTCCTCGGTCATGCCGAGTCCGCCGTGGAGCTGCAGGGCCTCCTCGGTCACGTGGCGCGCGGTCTCGGAGGCCATCGCCTTGGCCGCGCTCGCCAGCAGCGACGCCTCCCCGTCGGCCTGGTCGAGCGCCCGGAGCGCGGCCTGCACGACCGAGATCGTGCGCTCGATGTCCGCGAACAGGCGCGCGCAGCGATGTTGGAGCGCCTGGAACTCGGCCAGCTTCTGGTCGAACTGCTCGCGCGTCTTCAGATACTCCACGGTCATGGCCAGGGCTTCGGCCGAGATCCCGACCAGCTCCGCCGCGAGCACGGCGGCCGCGCGGTCGACCAGCGGCTCCACCAGGGCCTCGTGCGCGGTGGAGTTGCCGAGCAGCGCTTCCGGTCCGAGCCGCACCCGGTCGAGCGCGATCTCGGAGACGCGCCGTCCGTCGATCCAGCGCAGGGCCCGCGTCGTCACGCCCGGCGTCGTCGGCGCGACGCAGAAGAGACCGAGCCGGTCGGGCTCGCCTTCGAGCCGGGCGACGACCAGCAGCAGCTCCGCCGCCGGGCCGTCGAGCACCGCCCGCTTGCGGCCCG
Organism: Myxococcota bacterium; assembly: GCA_030066475.1. Next base: position 4,529 of record JASJBO010000026.1, on the reverse strand, counting down.
CCAGCTCGAAGCCGCCCTCCACGCGCTTCGCCGACATGGTGATGGCCTGTGGATCGAAACGCGGCGACTCGTCGAGGGCGAGCGCGACGCGCGTGTCGCCGGCGGCGAGCCCCGCCGCCTTGGGGAAGGCGCCCCAGCCGTCCACGAGCGTGAGCGCGCACGTCGCGAGCACGCCGCTCGAGAGGAGCGGCGTCGGCGCGACGTGGCGACCCAGCGCCTCGTGGATCACGCCCGCCTCCTGGAAGCCCAGCCCGGCCCCGCCGAGCGACTCGGGCGCCAGCAGCCCCGGCCAGCCGAGCCCGACGATCTCCTGCCACAGCGCCGGCGACGTCCCGCTCGGGTCGTCGCCGTCGCGCAGGGCGCGCAGCTCGGCGATCGGCTGCTGCTCCTGCAGCAGCTGCAGCGCGCCGTCGCGGATCATCGACTGCTCGTCGCCGCGCGCGAGGGACTGGTCGGGGCTGCCGCTTCCCGCGCCCGACATGCCGAGCACCCGCTTCGCGATGATGTTGAGCTGCACCTCGGAGGTGCCGCCCTCGATCGTGTTCGCGCGCGACCGCAGCCACTGCTTCGGGATCGAGGTCTCGTAGCCCGCGCTTCCCTCGTTCCGCCAGCCGAGTCCACCGGTGCCGAGCAGGTCCATCAGCAGGCTGTAGCGCTGCTGGCTGGCCTCGCTGCTCGCGAGCTTGAGGATCGACGAGACGCGGGTCGCGTCCGCGCCGCGCGCGCGCGCGCCCGTCAGCCGGTTGGCCCGCTCCGCGACGAGCTGCCGGGCGACCCGCTCGCGCAGCGCCTCGTCCCGCAGTGCCCCGTCTTCGTCGAGGCCGATCTGCTCGCGGGCGACCTCGGCGAGGCTCTTGCGCCCGGCCGATCCCGTGAGCGCGCTGAGCCCGCCGGAGCCGAGCATGCTGCGCTCGAACTGCAGCAGTCGCTTGGCGATCGGCCAGCCGCCTCCCTCGCCGCCCACCAGGTTCTTCCTGGGCACCGCGACGTCGTCGAAGAACACCTCGCAGAACGGCGAGCGGCCCGAGATCAGCACGATCGGAGCCACCCGGATCCCGGGACTCGCGAGGTCCACCAGCAGGAAGCTGATCCCATCGTGCTTGGGAGCGCTCGGGTCGGTGCGCACGAGGCAGAAGATCCAGTCGCTCTCGTCCGCGCCCGAGGTCCAGATCTTCTGGCCGTTGACGAGGTAGTGATCGCCCCGGTCCTCGCACCGCATCTGCACGTTGGCGAGATCCGAGCCGGCCTGGGGCTCGGAGTAGCCCTGCGCCCACATGACCTCGGCGCGCGCGATCGGCGGCAGGAACTCGAGGCACTGCTCGGGCGTCGCGTACTCGAGCAGCACGGGACCGAGCATCTCGAGCCCGCCGTTCACGCCGCGCCGGATGCCCCGCTCGCGCAGCGCCGCCTCGAGCACCTTCACGTGCCCGCGTCCGAGCCCCAGCCCGCCGTGCTCCGGCGCCCAGCCGGGCGCGAGCAGGCTCTCGCCGGCGAGCCGCTTCGACCACGCCACGGAGTCTGCGAACGGGGGCGCCTCGGGCGCGTCGAGCCACGCGGTCAGCTCGCGCTCGAACGCCTCGATCTCCTGATCCGGCCCCACCTGTCGAACCTCCTGTCCTCGAGCCTCCCGTTCCCGGCTCTCCGGCCGAGCCGCAGCGAGCCTGGAATCAGTACTTCATCGACGCCCTCCCTGCTCGCGGGGCCCGCTCGCCGGCCCGCCGCGGCCGGCTGACGTACACTCCCCGTCGCTGCTCGGAGGCCCCCCGCATGCCCAAACGAGTCCGGATGGTGGCCGAGGTGATCGGCGAGCGCTGCACGGGCTGCAAGCTCTGCGTGCAGGTCTGCCCGACGGTGGCGCTCTCGATGCGCGACCGGCGCGAGGACGAGCCCGGGCCGGGCCGGCGCATCGCCGAGCTCGACGGCGCCGCCTGCTACAACGCGCAGACCTGCTTCGAGATCTGCCCGGAGGACGCCATCGCGATGCACGAGCTGGCCGAGCCCTTCGACGTCGAGCTCGACCGGACCGGCATCGACGAGGCCGCGGTGGAGGCGCTCTGTCTGCGGGCCGGCCATCCGGCGTCGCGCACGATCTGCCTCTGCACGGACACCACCGCGGGGGAGCTCGCCGCGGCGATCCTGGCCGGGGCCCGGGGACCCGAGGAGGTCTCGCTCAAGACCGGCGCGCGCACGGGCTGCGTGGAGCTCTGCCTCCAGCCGATCCTCGACCTGCTCGCGGCGGCCGGCCACGCCGACGTCCCCAAGAACCCGCCCAACGGCTTCCAGTGGTACGGGCACTCGGCGACGCTCTTCGAGCAGGTGCGGCCCGACGGCACCTTCGCGGACGAGCTCGTGGAGGCCTATCCGAGCTATCCGCTCACACGCGAGCTGGTCGACCTCGTCCGTCTCGTCTCGAAGGAGTGAACATGGCGACGAACGTGTCCGATCCGTTCCTCCGAGAGCTGCCTCCGCCGCCCCTGCTCCCGACCTGGAACGGCCGGCGGCCGGGCGAGGTCGTCAAGATGCGGGCGGCCGAGCTGCCGGGGGTGGTGGCGCTGCCGGTGCGTGCGCTCATGCCGGACCTGCCGGAGCCGATCTGGGCGCCCGACCCGACCTTCGGTCCCACCGACCTCGAGGTCATCCGCGAGCGCACCCGCGAGCAGGTCGTGGCGATGGACTGGTCGAAGATCGAGCGCGGACGCGCCGTGAACCTGATCGCCAACCCGCACGGCTTCCAGCTCGAGGGCGAGGCCTACGTCGTGATGCTCGAGGAGATCGCGCGCCACGTGCGCGACACGACGGGCGGCCGGGTGCGGCTGCGGATCGCCGAGTCGATGGGTCACGTCGAGAACCCCGACTGGGTGAAGCTCTTCGACCTGCCCGGTCGCTTCGGCGACGTCGAGGAGTGCCCGCAGATCGGGCCGGGGCGGCGCATCGACACCCGGCTCGGCGACATGTACGTGACGCGCAAGCTCTTCGATGCACCGAGCTTCATCCACACGCACGTGACCGAGATGCGCGAGGGCTACCTGCACCGCATGCTCGACCGCCTGCACAAGCCCTTCGGGATGGCCTACGCCCGGCTCGAGACGCGCTCGGCCTACCACTTCGGCTTCGGTCCGCGGACGGGGCAGATGGTGGCGCGCTCGATCTTCGACAGCGACTTCATCCAGCAGCGCTATACGGGAACCGTGGTGCTCGACACCACCTCCGAGGGGGTCGTCGGCGTGCACGGCGACAACGATCTCGACGCGCTCGACCGCCGCATGGCGGTGCACATCCTGCGCAACTACGGGACGCTGATGCGCCTGCTGGCCGAGGTCGAAGACTGCCTGGCCGTCTTCGACGGCCACGGCTGCTCGGTCTACACCTACGGCGGTGGCATCGCCTTCGACAATCTGCTCTGCGCCGACACCGATTTCCTGGATCTCGACAACCTGGCGCTCCTGGCGGTCGGCTCGGAGAGCCGCGGCGAGGGGCTCACGATGGGCAGCAATCCGGCGATTCGGGCGATCGTGATCAACTACATGGCCGGCGGGGTGCCGCAGCAGTTCATCTTCGACCGCTATCCCGTCCACGTCGCGGGCGACACCGTCTACCGCTGGCTGCTGAGCGATCCCTCGAACACCTACCTCGAGCGCGTCGCGCAGCCGCACGCGGATCTCCCGACGGCGATCGCGGCGGCCTCGGCGCGGCACGGCAGCGACCAGCTCATGATCTTCGACTACACGCCGGGCGCGTTCCGGCTGAGCGAGAAGCTCGGCCGTCACCTGCTCGAGCGCGCCCCCGACGTCCGGGCGGCGGTCGAGGCGGAGTCGCTGCCGAAGTGGCTGGGGCAGCGCGGGCTCGCCTGAGATGACGGAGGTCCAGCTGCTCGGCAAGAGCGAGGTGTGGATGAGTGGCATCCACCTCGCCGACGCCGACCTGCCGCGCTTCGCCCGGACGGCGGCGGGGGTGCTGGGACTGCCCGCGGACCGGGTCTTCGTGACCGACGTGCGCGGCGACACGGTCGTCCTCGACGTGCTGGTGCCGCGGGTCCGCCTCGAGGACACCGCGGGCAAGCAGCGAGCGCTCCTCGACGCGGTGGCGGCGCTCCCCGGCGTGCGCGTCGCCCCGAGCGCCCGGGTCCACTCGGAAGGCGTGATGGGCGTCATCGGTGCGGCGCCCGCCGACGCGGCGGCGGTCGTGTCCGAGGCGCGCCGCATCGAAGGGCAGATCCGGCAGTACGCCTCGAAGCGCGTGGCCGTGGTCGCGACCGGCGCCGAGCTCGTCGCGGGCAACGTCCGCGACACGAACTTCGAGGCGGCGCGCGAGATCCTCGGCGCCGCCGGCTTCGAGGTCGAGCGCGGCGGGGTCGTGGGCGACGAGGAGATCCGCATCGCGGGGCTCGTCGCGCGGCTCGCGGGCGACGGCTTCGGGCTCGTGATCACGACGGGCGGCGTCGGCGCCGAGGACAAGGACCGCACGGTCGAGGCGCTCGCGCGGCTCGACCCCGAGCTGTCGACCGCGGTGCTCGCCCACTACCAGAAGGG
>JASJBO010000296.1 GCA_030066475.1 Myxococcota bacterium | reverse complement strand
AGCGGCAGGACCGACACGTCCGCGGCGTCGTCCGCGGGCGACAGCTCGAGCAGGCGCGGCCCGACCCGGTCGTCGGTCTCGGTGGTGAAGCGGCTGCGGAACGGCTCGAGCGGCTGGTCGGCGAGGTCGCGCACGGCCGCGGTCAGCGAGACCTCGTGCAGCGTATCCGCGTCGAGGTCGGCGAGCGGCGTGAGCAACAGCGAGCGGCCGTCGCCGGCGAGCTCCGCGTCGACGGCAACGCCCCGCGCCGCGCCTTCGGGGTCCGCGACCAGCAGCACGCTCGCCGGACCGATCGTCGCGCCGTCCACGGGCTCGCTGAAGGCGAGCGTGACCGCCGTCTCCAGGGCTACGCCCGTGCTGCCGTCGGCCGGCTGCACCGAGACGACGGTCGGCGGCGTCGTGTCGCTCACGACGAGCAGGTGCGGGGCCGCCAGCGCACCCGCGTTCTCGAACGCGTCGAGCGCGCTCACCTGGAGCTCGATCGTCCCGCCCTCCGGCGCATCCGAGGGGATCGCCAGGTCGAAGCTGCGGGGCGCAGTCGTCTGCGGCGGGTCGATCGCGAGCCGCAGCGTGTCGCTGACCGCCCCGGTCGCCGTCAGCACGAGCTGGATCACGCCGGAGGGATCGCTGGCCTCGACCCGCACGGCCACGCTCGTGCCCCGCTCGACGCCACTGCCGGCCGGCGGGGCCAGCACCGACACCGCGGGCCCGTCGCGGTCGACGACGCGGATCTCGAGCCCCGCCGACACGCCGACGTTGGCGCCCAGGTCGGTCGCGCTCCCCACGACGTCGATGCGCTCGCCCACGCCGAGCCCGGCGGGCAGCACGAACGAGAACAGCTCGCTGACGTCCTGGCCCGACACGACCCGCGAGTCGCTCGCCACCACCCCGCCCTGCTCGTCGGTGGCCCGATAGCCGACCTGCGCGAGCGCCGCGTCGGCGGCGCTCACCACCAGCCGCACCTCGGCGCCCGGCTGGAACTCGACCGCGCCGCCCTCGGTCGCCACCGACACCACCGGCCCGACCCGATCGGCGATCGGGTAGGCGCGCGACACCTGGCCGGTGTTGTCGCCCGGGTCGCGGGCGCGCGCGACCACGATCAGCGGCTGCGTCCCGTCGGCATCGGCCGGCACGGTGACGCGGAAGCTCGCGTCGGCCTCGCGCGGGTCGTCCAGCGTGCGCGAGTCCGAGAGCCCCGCGGCCCCGCTCGTGAAGAAGGAGACCTCGCGCACGCCGCTGGTGTCGCTGGCCGTGATCCGCAGCGTCACCTCGGCGCCCGGCTCGAGCGTGGTCCCGGCCGGCGGCTCGAGCAGCGTGACCGCGGGCGGCACGCCGTCGGCGATCTCGACCGCGAGCGGTGCGGACTCGCCGCGCCGGCCGAGCGCGTCGCGCGCGCTCGCGACGAGCGTGAACTGGCCGCCCACCGGCGCATTGGCGGGCACGTCCACCGCGAAGCTGCGCGTCGCGCGGTCGCGCGCCGGCGACACCACCAGGCTGCCGCTGGCGAGCAGGTCGCCGGTCGCCGCGAAGGCGATCTCCACCACGCCCACGGCGTCCTGGCCGGCGTCGTCGTCGGCCTCGACCTCGACCACGAGCGTGGTGCCGGACTCCACCGCCACGGGGGCCGTGGGCGACAGGATGCGGACGACCGGCGCCTGGTTCGCAACCACGGGATACGTCGCCGACGACGTGACGCGATTCCCCGCAGCGTCGACGACCTCGATCGACACCGAGACCTCCGGCGGTCCGGCGGGCAGGTCCGGGCGCAGCGCCAGCGCCAGCTCGTAGGTCGCTCCAGCGGCGCCGATGGCCGTGGGCGCGAGCGGCGCGTCCACCACCGGCGCGACCAGCGGCGCGCCGCTCGCGCTGGCGCGCACGCTCGCGATGCCGGGCGCCCCGAGGTCGTCGCTCACGTCGACCGCGAGCTGGAGCGTCGTGCCGGCCACGAGCGTGGCGCCGTCGGCCGGGCGGACGGCGTCGAGGGTCGGCGGCAGATCGCCCACCACCGTCACGGCAACGGCCGCCGCATCGCTCTGCTCGCGGCGGTCGAAGACCGTCGCGCTCAGGTCGAGGCGCCCGTCGCCCAGCTCGGCGAGCGCGGGCACGACGACGTCGAACACGGCCAGCTCGCCGAACGGTGCGGTCTCGAGCGCGACGCCCTCCGCCAGCAGCTCCACCCGCGTCGCGCCGACGTCGTCGGCCACCGACACGCGTACCTGGAGCAGCGAGCCCTCCACGACCGGACCGGCCGGCAGCGTCTCGATCGAGAGCAGCGCGGGCGGTGCGTCGTCGAGCACACGCAGCGTGCGCGAATCCGTCGTGACCTGTCCGGCCCCGTCTTCGGCCGTGGCGACCAGCGACAGGTCCGTGGCGCCGTCCACCTCGGGCGCGGAGAGCGACGCCGCGAGCGAGCCGCCCGCCGCGGCGTCGACCGGCTCCCCGTCGAGCGCGAGGGCCAGGGACGCGACGCCGACGTCGTCGGTCGCCTCGAGCGTCACCGAGACCGGGGTGTCCTCGACGACGACGAGACCGGGCGCCACCTCGAAGCGCGTGACGACCGGACTCGTGTCGATCACGACCGGCCGCGGCGCGACGGCCGTGGTGGTGACGTTGCCGACGCCATCCACGGCGCGCGCCTGCACGTCGAGGGCCGCGCCGGCACTGCCCGCGGCCACCGCCAGCACGAGCTCGAAGGGCGCGCTGGTGTCGCTCGCCACGACGGCCCCGTCCACGAGCAGCTCGACGCGCCGCAGCGCGCGGTCGTCGCTGGCGTCGACGGCCAGCCGCACGCGCGTGCCCTCGATCAGCGCGTCGGGCAGGTCGGAGAACGCGATGCTGGGCGGACCGGCGTCGGGCAGCACGCTCACCACGGCGCGGTCCTCGGCGGCGTTGCCCGAGTCGTCGAGGGCGCGCGCCGTGACGGTGACGGCGCCGCTGGTGCCGAGCGGCACGTCCCAGGCGATCGCGTAGGGCGGCGTCGCGTCGCTCGCGAGCAGCGCGCCGTCGGCCAGGAACTGCACGCGCGGCACGCCGAGCTCGTCGCTCGCCTCGGCCGTGAGTTCGACCCGCGCACCCTCGGCGACCTCGGCGGGCGCGCTGAGCGCCACGCTCGGCGGCTCGCGATCGGGCAGGTCGACGCGCAGGGACACCGGACGCGCCGCGCCGCGCTGCCCGCCGCCGTCGATCACCTCGGCGCCGAGCGCGAAGCTCGCGCCGAGCGGCACGTCGGCGGGCACCGGCAGCGCCACGGCGTGCGGGCCCGGACCGTCGAGCCGCGCGACGGGCGCGCCGTCGATCGTCAGGTCGACGCGCTGCGCGCCGAGGTCGTCGAGCGTCGCGACCCGCAGCGGGATGCGCCCGCCGCGCATCACGCTGGCGCCGTCGGCGGGCGCGCGCACCCAGGCGGCCGGCGCGCCGAGGTCGGCGCCGAGCTCCACCGCCTGCACGCCCGCGGGGCCCGCCGCCACGAGGATGCGCGCCGCGGACCCGAGCGTGGACTCGACCAGGTCCGGCATCGCGAGCGTCTCGAGCCGCTGCGGCGCGGCGGGGTCGGCGACGTCGACCAGGGCGATCCGCGCGCCGTCGCTCAGCACCGCGAGCTGGCCCACCCGGCTCACGTGGAGCGGGGCCACCCCGCCCGCGGTCACGGTCGCGAGCAGCGCCGGCGCCGCCGGGTCGCGCACGTCGACGATGCGCAGGCCGGCGGGCCCGGCGGCAACGAACGCCGTGCCGTCGAAGACCGTCACGTGCTCGGCGGCGCTCCCGTCGTCGGGATCGAAGGCCCCGATCGCGCGCGGCGCGCTCGAATCGGAGACGTCGAAGATGCGCAGACCGCCGGTGCCGTCGGCCAGGTAGGCGAGGCCCTCGGCCGCGAACAGGCCGGACGGGTCGCCCGGCGTCTCGATGCCGCTCGCCAGCACCACCGGGTTGGCGGGGTCGCTCACGTCCAGCAGGGCGAGGCTCGAGCCGAACGCGTAGAGCGTGCTGCCGTCGCGGAAGAGCCCGGTCACCGAGCCCAGTCCGCCCAGCGTGCTCCCGCCGAACGCGTCGCCGGCGACGGCGCCCGGGAAGCTCGCGGCCGGGCGCCGCGTCACGCCGGAGAAGCCGTCGGCGACGTACACGAAGTCCCCGACCACGGCCACGTCGGCGGCCGCGCCCGGCGTGTCGAGGTGGGTGATCCGGACCGGATCGGCGCCGGCCTCGAGGTCGACGAGCTGCACGCCCGACGGCCCGCTCGCGACGTAGACACGCGGCCCGTCCACCGCCAGGCGCCGCGCGATGCCGACCGGATTGGTCTGGGCGCGTGGCTCGCGGTCGGTGAGCTCGCGCTCGGCCAGCGGCAGCACGCCCACGCCGGCGTCGCCGAGCGCGACGGCCGCGAACGCGCTGCCGGCCGCGACGTCGCGAGGCGTCCCGGCGAGCCGGGTGCGTCCCAGCGCGGTCCACGGCCCCGCCGGCGGCGCGTCGAGCCAGGCGACGCCGCCGTCCACCGCGGCGACCGCGAGCGGCCCGCTGTGCGCGAGCCCGCTCGCTCCGGCCAGCTCGGCGCGCTCCAGCTCGGCCAGGCCGGGCAGCGCGAGTCGACGCAGTCCCGTGTCGGTCGTGACGAGCGCCTGCCCATCGCGCCAGGCGACCCGGACGGCGGCCGCGCCCAGCTCCGCCCGCGCCAGCTCGCGAGGCGCCCCCGGACCCGCCACGTCGAGCAGGCGGACCCCGCCCGCGCCGTCTGCGAGCAGCAGCAGGCCCGCTCCGGCCGGCGCCAGGTGCCGCGCGTCGGTGCTCGCGAAGCGCCCGATCTCGCGCGGCGCGCTCTCGGCGACGTCGAAGACCGCCACACCCTCGGCGCCCTCGGCGGTGTAGGCGAGCGCACCGAGCACCAGCACGTGGCGTGCCGCACCGCGCGTCGCCGCGCGGCCCAGCTCCGCACCGCTGGCGCGGTCGAGCAGCGCCAGACCCGCAACGCCGTCCGCCACCCACACTCGCTCGCCCAGGGCGAGTGCCGCACGGGCGTCGACCGCCGCCCCCAGCGTGCGGACCCGGCTCGGCGCCAGCGGATCGGAGACGTCGAGCTCGTGGACGCCGTCCGGCCCCGCGCTGGCGAACAGGCGCGTGTCGTCGGCCGAGACGCCCAGCACCGTGCCGGGCAGCGTCAGGACTGTGGGCGCGCCGGTCGCGCGGGCGTCGAGGACGGGCAGCTCGCGCTCCACGGTCGCCAGGTTGCCGGCGCGGTCGCGGGCCTCGGCGCGCACGCGCAGCAGCTCGGCAGCGGCCGGCACCTCGAGCGAGAGCGCCCGCTCGGCGCTGCGCAGCGGTCCGCTCTCGTCGGCCACCTCGATCCGCGTGCCGGCGACGGCGACGTTGTCGGACGCGGCGAGACGCAGCTCGAGAGTCGTGCCCGCGAGCACGCGATCGAGGTCGGGCGTCACCAGGAGCTCGAGTCCGGGCGCCACCGTGTCGTCGTTCACGCTCACGGTGATCGCGTCCGGCAGGCTGCGGTTGCCGCCGTCGTCCACGGCGACGGCGCGCAGCTCGAGCGGGGTGAAGCCGTCGACGATCGGCAGGTCGAGCGCGAACGCGAACGGCGGACCGGCGACCGTGCCCACCGGGCGCCCGGCCAGCTCGAGCTCGACGGCGACCACGCTGCCGTCCGGATCGTCCGCGACGGCCACGACCGCGAGGGAGCGACCCTCGAGCTCCGGGGCGCCGTTGGCGGGACTGGCGATCGAGACCGTCGGCGCCAGCGGACTGGCGTCATCGGTGACCAGCACGCTGCGCGCGAACGGCGCCGAGTCGTTGCCGGCCGCGTCGGTCGCCACCGCGGCCAGCTCGAGCAGGCCGGCCGCGCCGGGCGCCGTCACGTCGAGCTCGAACGGCGGCCCCGCGACGGGCGCGAGCGGGACGCCGCCGACGCGCAGGGCCACCGAGACCACCGACGACGGATCCACCGCGCGGACCCGGTAGCGGGCGATCTGGTCCACGCTGAGCGCGTCGGGCCCGTCGATCGCGAGCACCACCGGCGGCTCGCCGTCCGCGGCGATCCGCACGTCCGCGAAGTCCTCCGCCTCGGCGCCGCGCTGGTCGCGCACGCGCGCCACGATCCGAACCAGCGCGCCTTCGCTCAGGTCGGCGTCCAGCGCGACGACGCTGCGATGGGGCGCACTCGTGGTGGTCGCCACGGGCTCGGCCGCGCCGTCGACGAAGAACGAGACGCTCGCGCCGGTGTCGTCCGCGACCTCGGCCCGCAGCTCGATCTCCGCGCCCGCGGCCGCGCTGACGGGCGCCGTGAGCGCGACCGCGGGGGCGAGCGGCCCGGCCGCGAGCTCGAAGCGGCGCAGCGACGCGCCGCCCACGGTGAGCCGCTCGCCATCGAGCCGCAGCGCGCGCCCGTCCGGCGCCGGGAAGCGGCCGATCGCGACGGGCCGCGCGAGGTCCGTCGCATCGTACACCGTGAGGCCCGCCGCCCCGAGCGCGAGCAGGCGCGCACCCGACCACGCCACCGCGCGCGCCGGCGCGTTTAGGTGCGCTTCGCGGCGCGGCCCCGCGGGCTCGATGCGGAGCAGATCGACGCCGTCGTCGCCGCGCGCCACCGCTACGCGATCGTCCGAGACGGACGCCGCGCTGGGCGGCGCGTCGGAGCCGGCGAACGGCTCGCCGAGCACCACCGGCTGGCGCGCGTCGCCGCGGTCGAAGACCACCAGCACCTCGTCGTCCGCCGCCACCAGCCACGGGCCGGCCAGCGCCAGCACGGCGCCGCTGCCGGTGAGCGGCAGCGCGTCGAGCACTCGGGGCCCGGTCGCGTCGCGGGCGTCGACTACCAGCAGCTCGCGGCCGTCGACCGCGTAGCCGACCGGGCCGTCGGACACGACGGCGGTCACCGACTCCTGCGCGGGAACGCGTGCGCGCAGCGCGCCGTCGGGGGCCCGCAACGCGAGGCCGTCGGGCCCTTCCGCGACCCAGAGCAGCCCGCCGGCGGCCGCGACGTCGACCGCGCGTGCGGACGCATCGCCCAGCGCGACCACGTCGGCGAGCGAGGCGTCGGTCGCGAGCAGCGGTCCGCTCCCGCTCGCGACCCACAGCCGGTCGCCGAGGCCCGTCAGGCGGCGCGCCGCGTGCGGCAGCGCGGCGGAGGCCACCGGCGCGCGATCCGCGAGGTACGCCTCGACGCCGGCCGTCGCCTCCAGCGCCGCGCGGTTGCCGGCCGCGTCGCGCACCTCGGCGCGGGCGCGCACGGCCGTGGCGTCGGTCGGGATCTCGTAGGCCGCGTCCGCGGGCAGCGGCACGAGCGTCGACGCGTCGCCACCCTGCCGGGTCGCCACCAGCTCGAGCGTGCCCGAAGCGTCGTTCGGCGCGCTCGCGCCGACCTGCCAGGTGGAGCCGCCGAGCAGGACGGGCGCCTCCGGATCGACCGTGAGCACCGGGGCCTCGGGCGCCAGCGCGTCGTCGACCAGCGCGACCGCGACGCTCGCCGAAGCGCTGTTCCCGGCGCTGTCGAAGGCCGTGACCACGACCGGCACGTCGTCGCGGTCCGCCGCCACCGACGGAGCGAGCGCCTCGACCCGGAACGGCGGCGCGCGGAGCGTCGCCACGGGCTGGCCGTCCACGGAGAAGGTCACGCGCGCGAGCCGTCGGTCGTCGCGCGCCTCCACCACGATCGGGAAGCGCGCGCCCTCGGCGATCCGCGCACCGGCGGGCGGATCGAGCAGCGCGACCAGCGGCGCCCTCGCGTCGTCCGCGAGCAGCGCGTCGACCGGCGTGGCGTCGCGCGCGTTGCCGCTGCCGTCCTCGGCGCGCGCCGTCACCCGCAGCGGGGTGTCGGCGTCGACCGCCGGAAGCACCAGGTCGAGTCGATACGGCGGTGCGAGCCGCGTGGTCTCGTCGAGCAGCGCGCCGTCCAGCTCCACCGCGATCCGGACCGAGTCGAGATCGACGTTGTCGCGGGCCGCGACCTCGACGCGCAGCGCGGCGCCCTCGACCAGCACGCTGCCCGCCGGCGGGCTGGCGATCTCGACGACCGGCGGCAGCGCGTCCGGGGTCACCGTCACCGAGACCAGGTCGAGGCTCGACTGGGCGCCCGCGTCGAAGGCACGCACGCCCAGGATCCAGGGGGTCGGCGTCTCCGCGAACGGCAGCCGCGTCGAGAACGCAACCAGGGTGCCCTCGGGCTCGCCGGCCAGCGCCTGCTCGACGCGCAGCGCGTCGGGCGCGGGGCCCGCCAGCAGCTCGACCCGCACGATGCCGCGGTCGTCGCCCACCGCCGCCTCGACCGCGACGAAGGCGCCCTCCGGCAGCGGCGCGCCCTCCGCCGGCTCGCGCAGGGAGACGCTCGGCGGCGTGTCGACCGTCTGCGTCACGCGCAGGCGCAACAGCGCGAGGGTCTCGTTGTCGACGCGGTCGGTCGCAGTCAGCTCGAGCGTGATCTCGCCGCTCGCGTCCGGGATCGCCACGTCGAAGCGGTAGGGCGGCGTCGTCGCGAGCTGGCTCCCGGGCTGGTCGCTGCGGACCAGGCGCACGGAGCTGAGCTGGAGGTTGTCCTCGGCGTTCGCCACCAGCGAGAAGACCGTGCCGGCGAGCACGTCGATCGGGGTGCCGTCGGTCGGCAGCGGCGCCCCGGGGAGATCGGTGGGCGCCAGGGTGGGCGGCTCCGTGTCGAAGGTCCGGAAGGTGCGGAGCTTGGGCACGCCGAGCAGGCCGTTGCCGACCCGGTCCACGATGCCGGCGTCGATCTCGATGCGGTAGTCGGCGTCGAGCGGCAGCTCGCCGGCGGGGCCGAACGGGTCGAAGCTCAGGGTCGTGCCGACCTCGGCGTAGTCACCCGGCAGCAGCACGTCGCCGGCCGGATCGACCCGCAGCACGCGGAACGCCGTGGTCGGGTCGGGCGGCAGCCGCACCGGCTCGGAGAACTCGAGCACGACGAGCTGGTCGGGCGGCACCTCGACCGACCCGGTCGGGGGGACGGTGCCCGTGAGCATGGGCGCCAGGGTGTCCTCGCGCACCAGCGCGCCGAGCAGGTCGAGCGCGCTCCCGTCGGGCGCGAGCAGCGCCAGCGGCACGGGACCCGTCGGGCCGGCTGGCGTGCGGAACTCGAGCGCGGGCGGGATGCCGGGGAGCAGCGAACGAACGGGCAGCAGCGCGCCGTCCACCAGCAGTCGGGTCCCGAGCCCGAGACCCGAGGCGGCGAGCGACACCAGCTCGCCGCCCTCCACGGCGATGACCATCGGCGCCACCGCCACGCTCGCCGCCGCCGGCAGCGGCTCGAGGTAGGCGTAGCCGGCGGGCCGGGTCGCGCGCGCGCCCCCGGCGCTGATGACGGTGACGGCCGCCGCGCCCGGCGTGGCGAGCGGCGCCACCGTGCCGCCGAGAGTCGTCGTGCCGTCGCCGCGGTCGAGCCGGGTCGGCGCCGCGACGGGTACGCCCGCAACGGAGAGCTCGGCACCGACGCCGTCGCCCTCCACCACGACCTCGATCGCGACCGCCGCGCCCACCGCACCGAAGGCGGGCGACACCGAGAGGATCCCGGGAGCGGCGTCCGCGGGGGGACCGCGCAGGCGCACCACCAGTGGCCCGCCCAGCTCGTCCCCGAGCAGGCTCGGATCGTCCGCCGGCCGCACCGTGAGCAGCGCCTCCTCGAACGGAGCGAGCGGTGCCAGGGTGAACGCCGGACCCGGCCCCGACACGCTCTGCACCGGATCGCCGTCGAGCGCGACCAGGTCGAGCGCGGCGTCCTCGCCCGCCACCGCGCCCGAGAGCACCACCCGTGTCGCCACCGGGTCGAGATCGAGCGCCACCAGGTTGGGGATCGGCTGCGCGATCACGTCGAGCGCCCCGCCGACGGCGAAGATCGAGTCGCCGGCCAGCGCGAGCGCGCGGGCCGGCGCGGCGCGCTGGAAGGCGGCGAGCTCGCGCGGCGCAGCGGGGTCGCTCAGGTCGAGCAGACGCACGCGGCCGCCGTCCGCCTCGCCGGCCACCGCGAGCGCGCCCTCGAGTGCGACGCTGGCGAAGTCGCCGGCCACGCGGCCCAGCTCGATCGGGCGG
>JASJBO010000295.1 GCA_030066475.1 Myxococcota bacterium | reverse complement strand
ATGCCGCTGCCGCCCTGCCCGGAGCCGCCGGCGGAATCCTGCGCGCTGTTCACGCGTGCCGAGCCCGAGTCGACGTCGTCATCCACGTCCTCGTTGGGCTCGTGTGTCACGGTAAATGGCACTCCGGGGAGTGTCTCCCAGAAGTCGGTGCCCTCATCGAAGTCAGGGTTCTGCAGCAGGTTCTGCGCCTGGGCCGCCGGAGCGGCGAGCAGGGCCGCGGCGGCCAGGGTCAGCAGCAGATTCCTCATCGATTCGATCCTCTCCAGGTTCCAGACGTGGGGCGGGAACATCGGACACCCCGTGGGTAGCCCGCAACCCGGGATGGGTGTCGCGTGGATGCGTCTCCGACGGGCGCCACCGGCGCGGCAGCCGCGGCAAGCTGGCGAAGCCATTGGGCTTTCCTGAACTGGCCCGCGGGCGAGAACTCGCTCACCGAGCTCGCTCACTAAGATAGGACGATGAGCTGGCGGCGCACACGCTGGCTGGGGGCGGTCGCCGGGGCGGCGGGGCTGGTCGTGGCCCTGCGCCCCTGGTCTTCGCCTGGGTGATCGCGGGCATGGGGCTGCGGCCGTCGTTCTACGAGCACCGCACGCCCGCCGAGGGGCTCGCCCCCGGCCCGTTGCGCGACCCCGGGCACGACTTCGGCCTGCCGTTCGAGACGGTCGAGTTCCCGGCCGTGGACGGCTCGACCCTGCGCGGCTGGCTGGTGCCGGGGCGCAGCGATGCGCAACGGGCGGTCGTCGCCGTGCACGGCGGCGGCGGCGATCGCCGCAGCTACCTGCGCCTGGCGCCGGCCCTGCACGCGGCCGGCTACCCGACGCTGCTGTTCGACTGCCGCGAGCACGGCATCTCCGACGGCACCGGGCGCGGCCTGAGCTTCGGCGTCCGCGAGCAGCACGACGTGCGCGCCGCCGTGTCCTGGCTGGTGGGCGAGCGGGGCTTCGCCGGCGTCGCGGGGCTGGGACGCTCGCAGGGCGCCGTGAGCCTGCTCCAGGCCGCCCAGTCCGAGCCCGCGATCGAGGCGCTGGTGTGGGAGAGCGGCGGGGTCGACCTGGTGGACGTGATCGCCACGGCGCCGCCGATGCGGGAGTTCTCGCCCTGGTTCCACCGGCTGGTGGCGCGCGTGCTGCTGTGGCGCGCCGGCGCGAGCCTGCGCGCGGTGATGACGCTCGACACCTCCACCCGCGCCGCGGCGCTCCAGCTCGCCTCGCGGCCGCTGCTCGTGATCCACGGCGACCGCGACGAGCGCGTGCCCGTGGCGCAGGGGCGCGCGCTCTACGCCGCCGCGAGCGAGCCCCGCTCGCTGTGGATCGTCGAGGGCGCCGGGCACCGCGACATCTGGCAGGTGGCGGGCGAGGCCTACGCGGAGCGGATCGTGCGCTTCCTCGAGCGCTGGGCTCCGGTCTCGGGGGCCGCGCCGGCCCCGCGCTGAAGCGCGCGCCGCCGCGGTTTGCCCGGCCCGCCCCGCTGTGCGACACCAGCCGAGGGGAAGCCGCACCGCCGAGGAGGCCACCGTGAGCCCGTCCGCCGACTCCCAGCAGCCCTACGTGGTGATCACCGGCGACACCCACGCGGGCGCCTCGATCGACATGTACCGCGACTACCTCGACCCCGGGCACCGCGACGAGTTCGACGCCTGGCGCTCCGCCTACCGCAATCCCTCGAAGAAGCACCTGGGCGGGAAGAAGAACAAGAACTGGGACTCGGCCGAGCGCAGCGCCGACCTCGAGGCCGACGGCGTGGTCGCCGAGGTCATCTTCCCCAACACGGTGCCGCCCTTCTACGAGAAGGCCTTCCACATCGCGCCGCCGCCGCGCCCCGAGCAGTACCCGCGCTGGCGCGCAGGTGCGCGCGCCCACAACCGCTGGCTGGCGGACTTCTGCGCCGAGGAGCCGGCGCAGCGCGCCGGGATCGGGCTGATCCACCTGAACGACGTCGACGACGCCATCGAGGACGTGCAGTGGATCGCCGAGCACGGCCTGCGCGGCGGCCTGCTGCTGCCGCTCCCGGCGCCCGACGACGTCCACCTGAAGCCGCTCACCTCCCCCGAGTACGACCGGCTGTGGGCCGCGATCCAGGACTGCGACCTCGTGATCAACCAGCACTCCGGACAGGGCTGCCCCGACTACGGCGGCGACCCGGGCGGCGACGCCCTGTGGGTGCTCGAGATGCCGTTCTTCGTGCAGCGCGGCTTCTGCCAGCTGATCCTGGCGGGCGTCTTCGAGCGCTTCCCGCGCCTGCGCTACATCCTGACCGAGTCGGGCTGCGCCTGGGCGCCGAGCCTGCTGCGCCGCATGGACGGCGTCCACATGGGCATGAAGGCCGGCATGATGGGCGAGATCGACTACTCGAAGTCGGCCGCGCTGCCCGAGCCGCCCAGCTTCTACGCGCGCCGCAACTGCTGGTACGGCGCCAGCTTCCCGCACCCGCGCGACATCGAGGGCCGCGACTTCGTCGGCGTCGACCACATCCTGTGGGGCAACGACTACCCGCACTACGAGGGCTGCTACCCCTACTCGCGCGAGAACATGCGGCTGGCATTCGCGGACGTCGAGCCGGGCGAGGTGCGCAAGATGCTCGGCGAGAACGCCGCCGCGCTGTACGGCTTCGATCTCGACCTGCTGCGGCCCGCCGCCGAGGGGATCGGCATCACGCCCGAGCTGGTCGCGACCCCGCTCGACGAGATCCCCGCCGACTCCGCCTGCCCCTCGTTCCAGCGCGCGCGCTACGAGCGGCGGCGGGCCACGCCGTAGCGAGCTCGCGGCTCAGTCGCTTCGGAACAGCCAGCGCAGCGCCTCCTCGCGATCGCGGAACACGCGCAAGGTGACGTGGGGATGCTCGCGGTGGGCCTCGAACAGCCGCATCATGCCGAAGATCGCGTCGGTCTTCGCAACCAGGGCGACGCGCGAGCCGGGCGTGTTCTGGTCGCGCTCGCTCAGCAGGCTGGCCATCTGCCGCACCGTTTCGGTCGGCACGGTCACCTCGTCGCGATCCGAGAAGTCCACCAGCTCGCGCAGCGGCCGATTCGGCGTATCGGCGAGCTTCCGCGCGTGATCCGTCAGGTCCTCGCCGGACACGATGCCCTCGGCCGTGGTCAGGACCAGGTCCGCGTCGAGGTCGATGCGGAAGCGCAGCGGCATGTCGCGAGACTAGCTGATGGACTTCGTTCGGCTTCGCCTCACTGCGCGCGCCCTCCGGGCTAGCTGATGGACTTCGTTCGGCTTCGCCTCACTGCGCGCGCCCTCCGGGCGCTTGCGGGGGGCTTCTGCCGCACGGACTCCCTAGCCGACGCGCGGACTCCAGCGCCGCTCTTCACCTGGGCCTGCGGCCGCGCAGCGGGAGCGCACACGCGGCGCCGGCCAGGAAGCCGCCCGCGTGGGCCCAGAACGCAACACCGCCACCGCTCGAGCCGAGCGCCGCTCCGCCACCGACCAGCTGGAGCGCGAACCAGTAGCCCAGCAGCACGATCGCGGGCACGGGGATGATCCGGACGAAGACGACGAGGACGAACAGCGTGTGGACGCGCGCCCGCGGGTGCAGCACGGCGTAGGCGCCCATCACGCCGCCGATCGCGCCCGAGGCACCGACCATCGGGACCTCGCTCGCGGGGTTCGCCGCGACCTCGGCGAGCGCGGCGACGAGCCCGCAGGCCGGATAGAACAGCGCATAGCGGCCGTGGCCCAGCTCGTCCTCGACGTTGTCTCCGAACACCCAGAGGAACCAGAGGTTGCCGACGATGTGGAGCCAGCCGCCGTGCATGAACATCGAGGTCAGCAGCGCGAGCGAGCTGCCGGCGGGGTGTGCGACGCACTGCGCGTCGCCGAGTCGGACCGGCGCACCGTCGGGCAGGCGGCCGAGCAGCTCGGCCGGGATCAGGCCGAACGTGCAGATCGAGCCGGTGATCCTCGGCTCGCTGCCGAGGCCCTGGACGAAGACCCAGGCGAGTGCGTTCGCCGCGACGATCGCCAGCGTCACGAACGGGAACGAGCAGGTCGGGTTCTCGTCGTGCAGCGGAAACATGGGCGCGACCCGATCACCCGGGCCCTACTCGGGGCCGGCGGCCGGGGGAGGCGCCCGTTCCGCATCGGGGTCGTCCTCCTGCCCATCCGCCTGCCATTGACGCCGCACCGAGCGCACCAGCAGGTCGAGCGCCTCGGCCAGCGCGCGGGCGCTGGCCTCGTCCTCCAGCTCGACCAGCAGCGGGTTGTGGCGCGGGGGCGTCTCCGCCGGGTCCGCGGCGCCGCCCTCCGGCTCGACCAGCTCGAACTCGACACCCGCCCACAGCGCCCAGGTGCGCATCGAGACCGCGCGCACGTCGGCGTAGGCGAGATAGACCGACTCGGGACCCGCCAGCACGCGGCGCACCTCCTCGCGCCAGACCATCTCGAAGCGGCCCGTGGCCGGATCCCACTCGCTGCGCGGCTCGATCTGCCGCTGCTCCTCCCAGTGGAACGCCTCGGGCAGCAGCAGTCCGCCCTCGACCAGGCTGATCCGATCGGCAGCGGCCTCGAGCACGCTGCTGGCCGCCGCCGCCGTCTCGGCGTTGAGCGGGGCGGGCTCGGGGCGATAGCGCTGGGAGCAGGCGGGCGCGACGAGCGAAGCGGCGGCAGCCAGCGAGCAGATCGCGACGCGGCGGACGGTGGATCGCACCGCGGGAGGGTACCGCGCCGCGCTACGCTGCGGCCCCGGGAGGTGCGATGACCCGCGATCTCGAGGCGGCGCTGCGAGAGCTGGGTGCGCGCGTGACCGCGCTCGAGGACGTCGAGGCGATCCGCCGCCTCAAGGCGCGCTACGCCGAGCTGGTCGACGCGCGCTACGAGCGCGGGCGCCCGCGCCCGCAGCCCGAGGTCGACCGGCTGGCCGACCAGATCGCCGCGCTGTTCAGCGAGGACGCGGTGTGGGACGGCGGCGCCGGCCTCGGCCTGTGCGAGGGGCGCGCCGCGATCCGCGAGCGCCTGGCGCGGCCCACCCTGCACTTCTCCTGGCACTACTTCGTGAAGCCGCGCATCGAGGTGGAAGGCGACCGCGCGCGCGGCCGCTGGGACCTGCTGTCGCCGTGCACCACCACCGACGACCGGCCGATGTGGATGGCGGGCGTCGAGGACGACGAGTACGTCCGCCAGGACGGGGTCTGGCTGCACAGCCGGATGAAGCTCGACGTGGTGTTCTTCGCACCGCACGAGCGCGGGTGGGTGAGGCGCCCGAAGCCCTGACGGGCGGGCTCAGACCGCCGCCCGCGCCAGCGCCTCCAGGAAGCCCGGGATCTCCGCGCGCTCGCGGGCGAAGGCGCCGAGCGGGAACGCGGCCACCGTCGCGCCGGCCTCTTGCAGGGCCGGCAGGCCCGCGAGCGTCCGGTCGAGATCGGGCCGGCTCCGCTCGTCGAGCGCCAGCGGCGCGTTGGCGCGCACCCCGAGCGTCGCGGGGTCGCGGCCGGCGGCGCGGAACGCGTCGCGCAGGCGCGCGACGCCGGCGGCAAGCTCGGCGAGGTCGGAGCCGATCGGCGCCCAGCCGTCTCCCAGCTCGGCGATGCGCGCGGCGCCGCGCGGACCGGGCGCCACGCCGAGCCACAGCGGCGGGCCGCCGGACTGGAGCGGAGGCGGCTCGCAGCGGATCGACGCGAAGCGCACCGTGGGCGAGTCGAACGAGACCGCGCCGCCGCGCCAGAGCGCGCGGCAGGCGCGCAGGGTGTCGTCGAGGCGCGCGGCGCGGCCCTCGAACGGGACGCCCGACGCGTCGAACTCCTCGCGCTGCCAGCCGGTGCCCACGCCCAGGTCGAGGCGCCCGCCCGAGAGCACGTCGAGCGTGGCCGCCGTCTTCGCGAGCAGCAGCGCGGGACGCAGCGGCGCGATCAGCACGCCGGTGGCGAGGCGGATGCGACAGGTGGCGCCGGCCATCGCGGCCAGCGCGGTGAGCGGCTCGAGCCAGGGCTCGTCGTCGGGCAGCGGGAAGCGGCCGTAGGGATAGCGCTCGGTGTGCGGACCGATCGCCAGGTGGTCGGGCAGCGCAACCTGGTCGATGCCGACCCGGTCGGCGATGCGCGCCGTCTCGACGACCCCGGCGAGGTCGCCGCCGTAGAGGCGCCCGAGCCCCGCCAGCGTGATCGAGATCCGCAGCCGCTCCGCCACCCTGCCCTCCCGCGCCCCGGAATGCGGGCGCGGAGTATACGCGCCGCTGCGCTAGCCGGTGGACTTCGCTCGGCTTCGCCTCGCTGCGCGCGCCCTCCGGGCGCTTGCAAAGGGCTTCTGCCGCGCAGACTGCTAGCCCGGTGGATTTCGCTCGGCTTCGCCTCGCTGCGCGCGCCCTCCGGGCGCTTGCAAGGGGCTTCTGCCGCGCAGACTGCTTGCCGGGCGGGCGGCGGAGCACGCCGGCAGCCGCCAGCCCCGCGAGCGCCGCCAGGCGCAGCGCGGCACCGCCCGGCTCGGGCACGAGCCGGAACAGCTCGCCGCCCTCGAGGTCGACGACGTAGAGCTCGCCGTCCGCGTCCTCGCCGAACCCGGCCACGCTGCGGATCGAGCCCGCGTCGGGCGCGAAGTCGGCGGTGCGCGACACCACCGTCTGCTGCGCGGCCTCCGGATCCCAGACGAAGCTCCAGATCTCGTCGAGGCAGTAGTCGGCGAAGAAGTAGTGGCCCCGCAGGCTCGGGATCGCGCTGCCGCGGTAGACGACGCCCCCCGTCACCGAGCCGCCGCACTGCTGGTTGGCGTGGGGGTACTCGTAGGTCGGGCCCACCAGCGTGGGATCGCCGCACGGGGGCTCGTTCCGGTCGGGATCGAAGCACGCACTGCCCTCCTCGACGTCCCAGCCGAAGTTCTCGCCGGCCGGGGCGGCGGCGGGCTGCACGTCGATCTCCTCCCACGAGCCCTGCCCCACGTCGCCGACGTAGAGGTCTCCAGTCTCCGAGTCGAAGGAGAAGCGGTACGGGTTGCGGAAGCCCTTGGCCCAGCGTTCGGGCGCCGCGGGCTCGGACTCGGTCCAGTCGAAGCGCAGGAGCTTGCCGAGGTCGGTGGCGTCGTCCTGGCCCGCTTCGAGGGGATCACCGCCGCTGCCGCCGTCACCGAGGCCCAGGTAGAGGAAGTCGCCGCGGATCGCGATGGTGCCGCCGTTGTGGTTGCCGTAGGGCTGGTCGAGCTGGTACCAGACCTGCTCGCTGTCGCGGTCGGCCTGGTTCGACGTGGCCGGATCGCCCTGCACCAGGAAGCGCGAGACGCGGCTCTCGAGGTTCCACGGCGAGGGCGCGCTCGGGTCGTCGACGGTCCAGTAGACCCAGAAGCGCCCGTCGCTGGCGTAGTCGGGCGAGAACGCCAGCCCCAGCAGGCCGCCCTCGCTGGCGGTGCCGACGCAGTCCCGCGTCTCGCAGTCCCGGGTCAGGTCGAGGAACGGGTCGGAGAGCAGCACGCCGTCCTGCACGACGCGCACGCGCCCCGTCAGCTCGAGCACGAACAGGCGGTCGTCGCCCGGAATCGGCGGGGCGGTCACGAACACCGGCGCCTGGAGGCCCGTGACCACGCGCACGGTCGAGAGGCCCTGCGGGTGCGCCGGCGCTGCGCACAGCAGGGCCCCCAGGATGGCCAGTGCGGCGGTCCTCGTCGCGTCCACGTCTCCCCGCTTCGGATGCCGCCCCGGGGCGCCGGGTGCGCCCGATCACGGACCGCGAGCCTAGCTGGTGGACTTCGTTCGGCTTCGCCTCACTGCGCGCGCCCTCCGGGCTAGCCGATGGACTTCGTTCGGCTTCGCCTCACTGCGCGCGCCCTCCGGGCTAGCCGATGGACTTCGTTCGGCTTCGCCTCACTGCGCGCGCCCTCCGGGCGCTTGCTGGGGCTTCTGCCGCGCAGGCTTCTAGCGGTTGAAGCGCACCGGCATCGTCTCCCAGCCCTGGACGAACTCGGTGCGGATGCGCTGCAGCTGGTCCTCCTGCACCTCGTACTCGGGCATCACGGGCAGCACCTTCTCGAGGCAGAGCCGGCCCTCCATCTTCGCGAAGTGCTGGCCGATGCAGGTGTGGATGCCGTGGCCGAAGGTCAGGATGCGCGGCGGGCGGCGGTCGATGTCGAACGCGTCGGCGCGCTCGAACTCGCGCGGGTCGCGGTTGGCCGACGGGTACAGGAACATCACCGAGTCGCCGGCGCGCATGGTCCGACCGTGCAGCGACACGTCCTTCAGCAGCACGCGCATCAGGAACTGCGTGGGCATGTCGTAGCGCAGCACCTCCTCGAAGGCGCCGGGGATCAGGCTCGGGTCGGCCACGCAGCGGGCGCGCTGCGCGGGATGCTGCCAGAGCCGGTAGATCGCGCTCGAGAACACCTTCGGGAAGGTCTCGGCGCCCCCGATCAGGAACATCGAGAGGTGCGAGCCCGCCTCCTCGTCGCTGAAGCGGCGGCCGTCGATCTCGGCGTTGAGCGCCACGTCGATCACCGTTCCCTCGGTGTCGCCGGCGGCGCGCCGCTTCTGGATCAGCTCGGCGAAGTAGGCGGTCATCTCGCCCATCGCCGCCAGCCCGTCCTGCGTGATGCCGTCCACGCCCTCCTCGCGCGCGAAGAAGCGCCAGACGAGCTGGTTGAGCATGTCGCTGTCTTCGAGCGGGAAGCCGTTCGCGAGGCACGCGACCTTCACCGACACCTGGGTCGCGAACTCGTTGAACAGGTCCGCCTGGTCGCGCTCGGCGATTCCCGCGAACGCCTGGTCCACGAACCCCTGGATCCGGCCCTCGAGCTTGCGCACCACGCCCGGCGTGAAGAAGCGCGCGATCTTCGAGCGCAGCTGGGTGTGCTGGGGCGGGTCCATCAGGTTGATCATCGGGGTCACCGGCTGCACGCGGGTCAGCAGGTGGCTCGACGTGGTCCCCTTGGTCGCCGTGTAGCTCTCGGCGTCCATCGACGCCTGCCAGATGTCCTCGAAGCGCGACAGCGCCCACGCGTCGTACTTCTCGAGGTGGTAGCAGGGCGCCTCCTCGCGCAGGCGCGCGTAGATCGGGTGCGGGTCCCGGATCACGGCCTCGGAGAAGGGATCGTATTCGACCATCGCGGCGGTCCCCTGGCTGCGGGATGAATGAGAACGGAACGTATAGTATCGTAATGTGCGGCGCGGCCCAGAGCCGCGACCAGCTGCCCAAGTGGACGGAAACGAGGAGGAATTCCGCCAGATGGCGAGCAACGGCAGCCAGTCGAGCGCGGGCCGACCCCGCAGCGAGGAGGCGCACCAGGCGATCCTCGACGCGACGCTCGAGCTGCTGGCCGAGGTGGGCTTCTCGGCGCTCACGGTCGAGGGCGTCGCCTCCCGCGCGGGTGTCGGCAAGGCCACCATCTACCGGCGCTGGCCCTCGAAGCTGCCGCTGGTGGTCGAGGCCTTCGGCCGGCTGCCGGCGCTCGAGGAGTCCGACACCGGCGACCTGGTCTCCGACCTGAAGCGCATGCTGCGCGCCTACCTGGAGCTGTTCAACGCCACGCCGCTCGGCGCGGTGCTGCCGAGCCTGGCGGGCGAGCGCGCCCACAACCCCGAGCTCGGCAAGCTCTTCGACCCGGTGATGCGGGGCCGGCGCCGCCCGCTCACGCGCGCCCTCGAGCGCGCGGTGGAGCGCGGCGAGCTGCCCGGCGATCTCGACCTCGACCTGGCGGCCGACCTGATCGTGGGGCCGATCGCGGTGCGGCTGTTCTTCACCGGCGGCCGCATCCAGCCGAAGATCGTCGACCCGATCGTCGACCTGGCGCTCGAGGGGATTCGCGGCGGGGCAGCGGCGAAGGCGGACTGAGCGTCAGGGCGCCACGGCGCGCGACGCCTCGCGCTCGCGCTGCGCGCGCATCCAGGTCTCCCAGCTGCGCCCCGAGGCGGGATCGGCGCCGCTCAAGGCCACCCGGTGGATGCGCGCGCGCGCGATCCGCCTCACCCGCGTCGTGCCCCGCTCCCACAGCTCGAGCTCTGCCTCGCGCAGGTTCGACACGTAGCCCTCGGCCTGGCTGCCGTCGTCGAGGGTAAGGGTCACGTCACCCCGGTACGCGAACGCGGCGCGCAACGCCTGGTCGCTGCCCTCCGACACGAAGCCGCGCGCCGGCACGTCGTCGGTGTCCGGCTCG
>JASJBO010000294.1 GCA_030066475.1 Myxococcota bacterium | reverse complement strand
CCGGCGAGGGACGCGGTGTTCACGATGTGTCCCTCTTCGCCGTGCGCGAGCATCCCGGGCACGAACGCCTGCAGGCCGTGCAGGACGCCGTAGAAGTTCACGCCCATCACCCATTCCCAGTCTTCGTCGGGGATCTCCCAGACGCCCTGGCCCTCGCCCATGCTGGCGACCCCGGCGTTGTTGACGAGGATGTGCACCTTCCCGAAGGCGTCGACGGACGTCGCGGCCAGCTCGCCGACGGACTCGCGGCTGCGCGTGTCCACACCGACGCCCCGCACCGCATGGCCCTGCCCCTCGAGCTCCGCGACGGCGCCCGCGAGCGCCTTCTCCTCGACGTCCGCCAGCACGACGTTCATGCCGGCCCCGGCGAACCCGTCGGCCAGGGCCCGGCCGATCCCGCTGGCGGCACCCGTGACGACTGCGGTCTTGCCCTCGAAATCGCGCATGGAACCTCCTCTCGGCGGTGGGGCTGCTGAGGATACCCTCGTGCTGGCCAGTCAACGGGCTGCTAGCAGCCCGTTGAAATAGGCCTTCGGAATGCGGCCCAGAACCGAAGCCAGTCGGCCAGCGCGCGGAGGCCCGCAGCGGCGAGCGCCGCGGCGGCCTCGCCCGCCCGCTGCAGCGAGCGGGGCGTCCCGAATCCGTGCAGCTCTCGAATCATCACGCCCAGGTTCCGGCCCGCGAAGTGCGCGAGCCAGCGCTTGCCGACGTCGTACAAGCCCCGCAGGTGGGTCCTTCGCCCGCGGCCCGATCCGCAGCCGTGAGCGAAGGTGCGCTCCACCAGCTCGCTCCGCCGGCGTTGGAGCGCCGGGCTCCGCGCGCCGCGCACCCGACGACGGTTGCCGTAGAAGGCGTCCTTCCACGCCGCGGGCTTGTCGGTCCAGCGCCGTCGGCCCCGATCCCGTCGCTCCGGGATGTACGTCCGGATGCCCCGCGCCTCGCACGCGGCCAGCGTCTCCGCTCCGTGATACCCCTTGTCCGCCACCGCGTCCCGGATCCGAGCCGCGGAACCGGTCGCCCGCAGATGATCACCGGCATCGTCGAGGGTGACCGCCAGGGAGTCGACGTCGGGGTGGTCCGCCCGGTAGATCGAGGCCGACAGGACCAGGTCGGTGTCCAGGTCCACGGCGTGCTCGGCCTTGTACGCCAGGTGGGTCCGGCCGTCCTTCATCTTCACGATCCGGCTGTCCGGGTCCGTCTTCGACGCCCATTCCTCGTTGCCGACCTTCTTCTTCTTGCGCTTGCGGTCCCAGCGTCGGGCGTCCTCGTCCGATGAATCCTCGACCCCGTCCTCCTTGGCCAGGCGCCGGATGTAGTCCCGCCAGCCCTCTCCCGTATCCCGCCGCACGATCGAGCTCATGGCGGCGTTCGCCTCGAGGAACGTGGCATCCACCGCCACCGTGCGGCCCTCCAGCAGACCGTGGTCCTCGCAGCCGCGCAGAACGAACCGGAACACCGCCTCGAAGACCTCGAACGGCAAGCGCTGGCGAATCACCGTCATCGACGAGTGGTCGGGCGCGCGCTCCTCCGGCTCCAGACCCAGAAAGTCGCGAATCGAGAGACTGTCCTGGCAGCGCCAGGCGATGCCGCGCTGGGAGTCCAGACCCTCGAAGTACCCCACGAACAGCATCCGGAAGTACACGCCCGGAGGAATCGACGGGCGACCGCGCTTCTCGGCGTAGAACGGAGCGCACAGATCCTCGACGAACTCGTCGAACCGCGCTTCGCCAAGCTGTTGCTCGAGCGCCGTGTAGAACGGGTGACCGGCCGAACGCGGCAGCTCCCCGTTCGCCACCCACATCGACTTCTGCTTCGAGCCGCGCCGACCCAGTGCCATCTTCTCACCCCCGATGCTTCGGCAGCACCGGGGCCGACTTCTTCAACGGGCTGTTAGGGGCCAGCGCTCTCATAGGCGTGCCGCGTCTTGCCGTGCCCGCCTCGGGCCTTGTTGGTCTCGATCCAGGAACAGGCAAGATCGTGCTCTCGATAGCGCTCGCTGCTCTTGCCGTCCCCGCACACCGCCGACTTCGCCCCCAGATCGACCGCGTCTTCTTCAAGGAGCGCTACGCCCTCGACCACGGCATCGCCGAGCTGCTGCCGACCCTCTCCCAGTGCCGCGATGCGCGAGAGCTGACCGAGCGGGTGGGCGAGGGCCTTCATGGTCTCTTCCGGCCCGAGGCCTGCGTCGTCTACGCCGGGGCCGAGCAGGGCTACGCCCCCGTCTTCGCGGAGGGCCGGGCCGTACCGCCGGCATTCGAGGCGACGAGCCCCCTGGTCAGTACGTTGGGAGGGAGACACGCCCCGCTCTCTCTGAGCGACGCGGGGCGACGCCCCGACGCGGCGCCCCTGGGTCCCTTCGACCGCGCGGCGCTCGAGACCCTCCAGGCCGAGGTGGTCGTGCCGGTGCGCCACGGCGACGCCCTGGCCGCCTTCCTATGCCTGGGCCCCAAGCGCTCGGGTGACGTCTACACGGCGACAGATCTCTCCCTACTGGCAGCCGTCGCGGATACCGTGGGCAAGGAGCTGCGCCACTACGACCAGCAAGAGACCATGCACGAGGCCCGCGAGATGCAGGCCTCGCTTCGCCGCTACGTCCCGGGCGCCGTGGCCGAGGCGTTCCCGCGCGGTACCGATCTCAGCCCCGCCGAGCGCGAGGTCTCGGTGCTGTTCGTCGACATCCGCGGCTACACCGGCTTCGCCGAGAGCCGCCGGGCCGAGGAGATCTTCTCCACGGTGAACCGCTACACCGAGACCGTCTCGCGGATCGCCGCGGAGCACGCGGGCAGCGTGGTGGAGTTCAATGGCGACGGCATGATGGCGGTGTTCGGAGCACCGCGGAAGCTGGCGCACAAGGAGCGCGCGGCGGTCGAGGCGGGGCGCGAAATCGTGGAGGCGGTGGCGGTGCTCCCGGTCGAGGGCGGGGAAGCGAAGCTGTCGGTGGGCGTCGGCATCGCAACCGGCGAGGCATTCGTCGGGAACATGCAGGCAGTGGACCGGCTGATCTGGAGCGCGATCGGAAACACGACGAACCTGGCGGCGCGGCTGCAGGGCCTGACGCGGGAGCTGGACACGGCGGTGGTGATCGACGCGCCGACGTGGGAGCGGGCGCAGACCGCCGCCGTGGGGTTCGAGAAACACCCTGCCGTGCCGATCCGCGGGCGGCGCGAGACCCAGGACGTGTACGCGCTCGCGGGGGAATCGGGCTGAGGTAGGCGATCCGCCACGCGTACGAGCGCATCCGAACGACTCCACCGGTCGCGAGTTCTGGCCCCTCCCGTGAACTGCTTCACAGAGGTCGCAACAGGCGGCGGAGACTGTGAACCAGGCCACACTCCTCGCGTGCAACGGTCACACCCTTCCCGAGCATCGTGTGGCTTCCTGTGGCAACGCCGCCGGACGAATCATCGAGGCGGCACACAGGAGGAAACGCCATGGAGCTCTCGTCTCGACCGGCCGGACGTCTCCGGCATCCCACCTTTGCTTCCTGCCTCGTCCTGCTCGCGCTCGCGACGGTCGCGCTGGTCGGCTGCGACGAGCGGCCGCGTGTGGAATCGGGCTGGCTTCCCCTCGAGTCCGCGCCGCGGTGGGCGCGGTACGAGGTGCGCGGAGCCCACGCCATCTACGAAGGGGACGTCGTCTTCGACCTGGACGAGCTGCGCGCCTTCCAGGCCCTGCTCGCCGACCGGCCGCATCCGGTGACGGTCGTCGAGTACAGCGGGCCGAACGGAACGCTGGCGATCGATCGCACCTATAGCGGCGACGGGGATGCGGAGACGCCCAGCCAGCCCGGCGCGCCCGTGCCCCTGTCCGGGGGGATCGGCGTCCTCACGGACGGCCGCCCGGCCTTCGACGAGCTGGTCGGGGAGCAGGGCTTCGTCTCCTGGCACCACATGGAGCCGACGCTCACGTTCCGCTTCGACGCCGAAGACATGATCGACGCCCTCGAGCTCACCGTGGACGTGGCGCACCAGTGGTGGGACTGCGGCTACGCGGTTCCGTGCCTGACCTCTCAGAGCCTCGGAGAGGTGGTGCTGCGCGTGGGCGACACGGTCGTCGTGCGCCGCCCCGACCTCGACATCTACACCGCCGAGCGGACGGGTCAGCATACCGTCCGGATCGAAGGCGCCGGTGGCACCGGCCTCGGCCTCCACGGCGACGAGGCCACGCTGACGCTGCGGCCCACCGACGCTCTCGGCGGCATTCGCCTAGCCGAGGTGGAGTTCGTCTCGGGCACGGTGCCCCCGCGGGAGCCGGGCACCGTGGTCCAGGAGTCGAACATCTCCTACGACGCCTGGAGCTGGGACAGGACACGCCCGATCCCCTACGAGATCGTGAACCCCGGCGGCTGGGATTCCGACCACCGCCAGAAGGTCGACGACGCGCTCGCCGAGTGGCAGCGCGTCACCCCGGTCCGCTTCGTCCCGTCCTCCACCGCCATGCCCCGCTTTCGGATCTTCGACAGTGCCGATGCCGACGGGTTCTCCTGCTACACGGACGGCGCCGGAGCCAAGCGGGTGTACCCCGAGGACGGGTCGGGCGCCTGGGACTGGGGCATCCGGGAGATGCACGTGGTGCCCGCCTGTCGCTACGACACGGTCCTCCACGAGCTCGGACACATCATCGGCCTGAACCACGAGCAGCAGCGCAGCGACGCCGCTCGGAACGTCACCGTCCTGTGGGACAACATCGGGGAAGGCGCCGAATCCGCTTTCCAGGAGAAGGGCGCAATCGACTTCGGCAGCTACGACTACCTGTCGATCATGCAGTACCCCAACGTGGCCTTCGGCAAGCGCTACTGCTGCACCGATCCCGACAACGACATGACGCAGGAGGGCGCGCCGGCCGGCTGCGCGCTGCGCGGCGACGTGGGCATCGACACGGACATGGACGGCGAGGCCGACCGGTGCCCCTCCTTCTCCTGGGGGGATGCGATGGACCTGCCCTTCGCGGAGACGAGCCACACGCTCACGGTACGGCGCGACGTCCCGAGCGAGATCGCTCGACGCTTCGGCCGCTTCGACTTCCTGTCGAAGGCCGACATCGCGGCCGTCGAAGCG
This sequence comes from Myxococcota bacterium, assembly GCA_030066475.1. Next base: position 5,018 of record JASJBO010000294.1, on the reverse strand, counting down.
ATGTACTCCGGCGAACGATTCGATATCGCGGGCCACAACGCGCTCAGCGATCGCGTTCTCCAGGGCTTCGCCGCGGGCGGCTCGGGGTTCCGGACGGCCCACCTGAACGACGACGAGCACGCCGACCTGATCGCGATGCACACGACCTACTGGTACGGTGCGACCGGCAACGTGAGGGTCGCCCTGGGGCAGCCGGACGGCACGTTCGTCGACGACGACGTGTGGATCGAGAGCTTCTGCACGAGCTCCTGTGCCGTCGGAGACGTCGACGGGGATGGCCTGGACGACGTCGTTGCGGTCCGGTCGAACGGCTCGGTCGAGGTCGCCACCTCCACGGGCGACCGCTTCGTACGGGTCGTCGGTGCCTCCACCTGGCACGACTCCCTGGGCGAGGGACTCCTCCACCTCGCCGATCTGAACGGCGACTGCCGCGACGACCTCGTGTCGGTGCGCTACGCAGGCACGTACGGAGGGGGGACCGGGACGATCCGGATCCGCGTGGCCCTGTCGGAGCCGGGCCGGTTCTCGCCGCAGGTGCAGGAGTGGTACAGCGGAGTCCAGCTGAAAAACCTGCGTTTCGGCGACGTGGACAAGGACGGGGACGACGATCTGGTGGGCAATCCAGTGCATGCTGGCGACGCCGTGCTGGTCTACCGGTCGGACGGCGCCGGCTTCGAGCCGGGCGAGGTCTGGGGCTGGGCCCCGTGCTCGCGCGAGACCTGCCTGCTGAACGACGTGGACGGCGACGAGCGGGCCGACCTGATCGTGATCGAGCGGGATGCGGACCACAACACCCAGCGGCTTCGCTTCCGCATCTCGAACGGGCGGGCGTTCCTGGACGACCCGATCTACCACGAGCTGGACTGCCAGACGGGCTCGTCCTGCCTGCCCGCCGACATCGACGGCGACGGCCTGGTCGAGATCGTGGAGGCGACGGGAGTCGACGTCATCAAGCCGTTTCCGCAGCGCTACAACCCGGACTACGCGTTGGTGATGCGATCGGCCGGCGACGTCTGGGTCTCGCGCGTCGACAAGCTCTGGATGGACGACCTCGGCCCCCGCTACGGCGGCGGACTGGGGATCTTCAACCCGGGCAACCGGTGCCTCGACCCGGAGCTGGGCTGGTAGGGGTCACCAGCCCAGGCCAGCCGCTCGACCGCCACAGGCCGGGTGTGGGCAAGCTCACACCCGGCCTGTGGCGTTCCTCACGGCCCCGAAGCGCACGCCGCCGCATCCTCGTCGGCGGAGGTACGACGGAATGCGCCGCTTCATCGGGTCTCTCGGAGTGCTGATCGTGCTGGGGGCCGCTTGCGGGATCGGGCTGCCGGGCCGGGCCACCGAGTGCCTCGACTCGGTCGACAACGACGGCAACGGCAACTGGGACTGGAGCACCGAGCCCGGCTGCCGGAGCATGCGCGACGACTACGAGCGCGACTTCGCGGCCGGCCACCTGTTCGCCGTGGCGATCCAGGAGGATGCGCTCTTCCACCTCGATCCGACCGACGGGCGCGTGGCCGTGCTCCATCGGGGCGCTCCGCTGTCGAACCCGACCTCGGTCGCGGCCGACTACAGCGGCGGGGTCCTGGTCGGACAGAGGAGCGCGATCTATCGCTTCGACCTCGAGCACGGCTTCCTGGAGACCGTCATCGAGGACGAGGCCGTCTACGCCCACGAGATGGCCCTGGGTCCGGACGGCTCGATCTACACCTTCGCCGACGGCAGCGACGCCATCCTGCGCGTCCACCCGCGCTCGGGGCACTTCGAGGTCGTGACCTTCACCCCCTTCGGCCTCGACCTCGACTTCACCCCCGACGGCGACCTGGTGATCCTGGACGGCGACCTCGGGGTCTTCGAGTACGACCTGCACCGCCGCACGCTCCACGCGATCTGGGCGGAGCCCGGCCTGCGAGACGTGGCGGTCGATCCGGCCGGGAACGTCCATGTGACCCGCGACGACACCGTGATTCCGCTGAGCCAACGCTTCCCCGACCACTTCCAGATGCCGCGCGCCCGCCCGCAGGATGTGGTCGCCCACGGCGTCGACGAGATCTACGCCGCCGACCGGACCGGCACCGTGTACGAGCTGTCGAGCTACACCCCCGAGGCGCGCATCGCCGACGAACGGCTGTACCGCCTGCGAGACCTCGCCCCCGCACGCATCTACCAGTGCAACGACGGCGTCGACAACGACGGCGACGGCCGCGTCGACATGGAAGACTCGGACTGCCGCAGCGGACTCGACAACTCCGAGTACCACATCGCCCCCGGCGACCTCATCGTGGCAGCGGCGGACTCGCCCGACCTGCTCCGCATCGACGCGCGAGGCGAGGTGACCTCGCTCGCCTCCACGATCCCGGTGCACCGGCCGTGGGGCCTGCTGCTCGACCCCGAGAGCGCCTCGCTCTACTACACCGAGGAGCACCTCGCCTCGGTCGTGCGACTCGATCTCAACGACGGCCACGTCGAGCCGGTGACGTTCGGTACCCATCTGAGCCGACCGCGCTCGCTCGCGATGGACTTCGAGCGAACGCTGCTGGTGACCGACGGCGATCACCCCCACGTGGTGGCGGTCACGGACGGGCTCCAGACGAACTACTCCGATTGGACCGACCTCCGCTTCGCCTCGGGCCTCGCGATGGGACCCGTGATCGGCCGCCAGGCCAGCTATTACGTCGCGGAGTGGGGCGGCACCCTCATCCAGTATTGGTACCGGGGCGAGGTTCTCGCCACCGCCGATCTCGATCACGACCCGGTCCCGACGGTCCCGATGCAGCTCGCGACCACGCCGGACGGCAAGGTGCTGATGGCGGGCGGACGCCAGACGGACTTGGTGCGATTCGGGGCGAACCTGGGAGCTCCCGAGACGCGGGCGACCGGCTTCGACACACCGGTCGGCCTCGCCGTGGGACGGGACGGAGGCGTCTTCGTGACGGACCGCGGCGGCGTCCACCGCGTGGTCTTCGACCCGCCGGGCGGCGGCGCCCCCGCGACCGAGCTCGTCGCTCACCTCGAGCGCGGCCTGCGTGGGATCGTCATCGCGCCCGAGGCGGCGCCCGCGCGCGGCGCGTCGCGGATCGTCGACGGCGACTTCGGCCGCAACGCGGTGGGTTCGTGGGAGAACCTCACCGAGGCCGGCTCCGACTCGATCCTGTACCTCTGGCCGTGGCCGGGCGGTGTACGGGACGGCTCCTTCGAACATGCGCTCGCCGCTCACTTCCGCGAGACCGACGAGACGGCCGTGATCGAGCAGTGCGTGAACGTCGCGGCGGGCGAGGCGGGCGAGCAGTACCTGGCGCGGGGTCTCGTGCTGCTCGAGGACGCCTGGGCGTGGGACACGCAGGCGGAGATCCGGGTGCGCTGGCACGACGCGCCCTGCGTCGACGGCGACATCGGCCTGTGGGCGCCCTACAACGTCGGGACCATCGCCGAGCACGTCGCCTCGCTGCGGTCGAAGGGGATCTGGAGCCCGCTCGAGTCGGCGGGCACCGTGCCGGCGGGCGCGCGCAGCGCCGTGGTCCGCTTCGACCTGCACAACGCCGAGCCCGCTGGCCCGCGCCAGGACATGACGGCCTGGCTCGACGACGCGGCCTTCTATGTGCCCGAGCCGAACGGCCGCTCGCCGGCCGCGAGCGCGCTGCTTGCCCTCCTCATGCTGCGACGACGCGGGAGGAGATAGGAGCCGCCGCCGGGGCGTAGCGCTCGCCCCGTGTGGCGTTGTGGGACCTCCGGCTGGCTACCATGAGCGACGGCTTGCTCCTGACAGGGAGACCGGTCGCTTGAGCCGCCTCGCACCGCTCGACAAGGCGTTGCTGCTGATCCTGGTGCCGCTGTGGCTGGTGTGCTTCGGGCTCGCCGTGCGTTCGCAGGTCGAAGGCGGCGGCTTCATCGTGCTCGGGGTTTCGCTGGCGGATTCCGCGAGCTACCCGATGTTGACCGGTCACTACTACCGGCTGCATTCCTCGAACCCGCTCGAACTCGCTGGACTGCGTGCCGGGGACCGGCTCATGCGCCTGGGAGACGCCGACCTGCGCGGTGTCGGAGGCTTCGGCTTCTTCCTCCACGCAATCCGGGAGGCAGGGCGCGATCCCGACGCGACGCTCGTCTACGAGCGAGCCGGGGAGGAACGCGAGACCCGGCTGCCGCTGTTCTCGATGTCCGAGACCCGGCCACGTGTGGCAGCATCCCTCGGTTTCGCCGCGGTCCTGTTCCTCCTGCTGCGCGCCCGCCCCACGCCCACGGTCCGCGCCAGCTTCCACCTCGGCATCGTCTACGCCATCGCCCTGTGCCCCTCGCCCACGTTCGTCTGGATCGTCACTTCGGTAGTGGTGATCGGGCTCGGGTTCCCACTACAGCTGCGGTTCTGCCTGCTCTTCCCGGACGACGTCGCTCCCGGAGGGCGGTGGAGCCGCGTCTGGCCGTGGCTCTTCGCGGTCATCGGACCCTTCTGGGCGGTGACACTCACGGGCCGCGTCGCGCTCGGCCAGGCAGGCATGCACGGTCTGGCAGGCCTTGCCCACGTCGCGAGCCTTGCCTTGCTGACGCTCAAGTACTGGCGTGGGTCCGATCTCGCGCGACGCCAGATCCGCTGGGTCGTGCTCGGCGCGTACCTCGGGATGCTTCCCCCGGCCATCGCCTACGCGCTCGCCATGCTCGACCCCGCCTTCGGGCCGCTCATCCTCCACGCCGGCTGGTCCGGCATCCTCTTCCCAGCCTTCCTGCTGGCATCCGTTGTGCGCTTCAACCTCTTCGACGTCGACCGCATCCTCTCGGCGACGGCCTCGTTGAACCTGCTCGTCGTGGCGCTCGGAGCCGGTGCCCTGATTGGCGTTCCGCGCATCGCAGAGCCCGCATCGAACCTGATCGGAGCCGATCCGGGAACGGGCCAGATCGTGCTCTCGCTGGCACTGGCCGCCCTGGTGGTTCCAGCCTATCGCCGCCTGCGTCCCCAGATCGACCGGGTCTTCTTCAAGGAGCGCTACGCCGTCGACCACGGCATCGCCGAGCTGCTGCCGACGCTC
>JASJBO010000291.1 GCA_030066475.1 Myxococcota bacterium | reverse complement strand
GCGAGCCGCAGGCGAGCGAAGTCCATCAGACCGCCGCCGGTTCCTCCGGCGGCGCGCGCAGCGAGCCGCAGGCGAGCGAAGTCCATCAGACCGCCGCCGGTTCCTCCGGCGGCGCGCGCAGCGAGCCGCCGGCGAGCGAAGTCCACTAACTTTCCCGCTCCCGCTCGCGCTGGCTGAACGCCTCGACCAGGCCGGGCGGGCCTGCGGCCATGCCGACTTCGATCAAGGTCTGCGCCTGGTTGTAGACGCGGCGGCTGCCGTCGAAGGCGGCGTAGATGCCGCCCGCCTCGCGCACCAGCGCGTCGCCGGCGCACACGTCCCACTCGTTCTTCGGAGCCACCGAGACGTTCAGGTCGCCGTCGTTCGAGGCGATGCAGGCCAGCTTCCAGGCGATCGAGCCCATGGGGCGCAGCTCCTTGAACCAACCCTCGTAGGGTGCGAACCGGTCGCGCGAGATCTCGGTGCGGCTGGCGATCACCACGGCGTCCGAGAGCTGAGCCACGGAGGACACGCGCACGCGCTCGCCGTCGCGGAAGGTGCCGTCGCCCTGGCTGGACCAGACCGCCGTGTGCGCCACCGGGTTCAGGATCACGCCGACCACCGGCTCGCCGCGCACGGTGAGCGCGATCGAGACGCCGAACTCGGGGATCCTGCGGGTGAACTCCTTGGTGCCGTCCATCGGGTCGACGATCCAGACCCGCTCGCGCTCGAGCCGCGAGGGATCGTCGACGGTCTCCTCGGAGAGGATGCCGTCGTCGGGAAACGCGGCACGCAGGCGCGCGCCGATCGCCTCGTCCGCCTCGAGGTCGGCCAGGGTCACGGGATTGCCCTCGGACTTCTCCCACTGCTCGGTGCCACCTTCGTAGTGGCGCAGCAGGATCTGGCCTGCTTCGCGCGCGGCCTCGAGGGCGACGGCGAGCTCGGGCTGGTACGACATGGCGCGGCAGTATAATGGGCCGGATGCAGAGCAACCCCGTCCCGCTCGGGCACCTCGTCCATCCCGACGCCGGGACGCATCCGGGCGTGGTGATGGTCCACGACGTGTGGGGCCTCTCGGACCACACGCGCGACCTGGCGACCCGGCTGGCCGGCGAGGGCTTCTGCGTGCTGGCGATCGACCTGTACCGGCGCGAGTCGGAGGTCTCGATCTCCGATCCGGGGGCCTGGATCCGCGGGCTCTCGGATCCCGAGGTGGTCGGCGACCTCCAGGCCGGCGTGGACTTCCTGGCCGGCCACGCGGCCGTGGGCGGGCGGCGGGTGGGACTCACCGGCTTCTGCATGGGCGGCCAGTACGTGATCCTGGGCGCTGCCGGCTGCCGCGGCCTGTCGGCAGCCGTGCCGTTCTATGGGATGCTGTCGCACGAGCACGGGCTGCTCGCGCCACCCGCCGGCGAGACGCTCGATGCCGCGCGCAAGCCGCACTCTCCCCTCGAGGCGGGGGCCGAGGCCCACTGTCCGTTGCTCGGGCTGTTCGGCGCCGACGACCCCTACATTCCGCAAGACGACGTGCGCGCCTTCGAGGCCGCGCTGGCCGGGTCGGGACAGCCGCACGAGGTGGTCGTGTATCCCGGCGCCGGGCACGCGTTCATGAACGATACGCGCCCCGAGATGTTCCGCCCCGACGTGGCGCGCGACGCCTGGGGCCGGCTGCTCGACTGGCTCCGACGGCATCTCGAGCCCGCACCCGGGGCGGAGGGGGGACGATGAGCAGCTGGGCGCCCGCCTGGGTCGCCATCGCACTGCTCGCGTGGGCGCCGGCCGCGCTCGCGGAAGAGCTCGAGGCGGCCGCTGCGGCGGAGCCGTCCGCCGGCGCCGAGGCGCCCGACTCGGCCGAGCCCGCCGCGGAGGCCGAGCCGCCCGACGCGGACCAGCTCGCGAGAGAGGCCCGGGCGCTGGAAGACCGCACCGAGGCGCTCGAGAGGCTCCGCGCCATGTCGGACTTCCTGGCCGGGCAGCAGAGCTTCCGCTTCGCCGCGGAGATCGCCTGGGACGCGCTCCAGCGGACCGGCCAGAAGCTGGAGTTCGGCGGCTCGCGCCGCACCACCGTGCGGCGCCCCGACCGGCTCCGGGTGCGGATCAAGGGCCGCGACGGCGAGGCGCAGACCCTGCGCTTCGACGGCCGCTGGCTCTCGCTCTGGATCCCCGACGAGAACGCCTACGTCTCCGTCGAGAAGCCCGGAACGATCGACGAGCTGCTCGAGTACCTGATCGAAGACCTCGGCGTGCCGGCGCCGCTGGCCGACTTCGTCTACAGCGATCCGCACGGCGGGGTCGCCGACCGCATCGCGACGGCGATGGTGGTGGGCGACGAGACGATCGCGGGCGTCGCGGCGGTGCACCTGGACTTCACGATGGAGGACGTCGACTTCCAGCTCTGGGTCGCGACCGGGGCCGAGCCGGTCCCGGTGCGTCTCGTGATCGACTACAAGCGGGCGCCGGGCCGCCCCCAGTTCCGCGCCGGGCTGAGCCAGTGGTCGTTCGGGATCGACGCGCCCGACGAGCTGTTCACCTTCGTGCCGCCGGAGGGAGCCGAGCAGATTCCCCTGGCGGCGGCGCGCCAGCGCCGCGAGCAGCGGCCCGAGCCCGAGGGAGGGGAGTGGTGAGCGCGCGCAGGCTTCGTGTGCTGGCGGTGGCCGGGGTGGTCCTGCTGCTGCTGCTCCCGGCGCTCGACGCGCTGGCGCGCGGGCGGGGTGGGGGCCGCGGCGGCGGTGGCGGCTTCTCGCGGGGCGGCCCGGCGATGGGCGGCTCGATGCGCCACAGCGGCGGCGGGCAGTGGGGCGGCTCCCGCCACGGCGGCTTCGACCGGGGCCAGGACTTCCGCATCGATCGCGACGGCCAGCGCCAGGACTTCCGCATCGACCGCCGCGATCAGCGCCAGGGTCTCCAGGAGAGCCGCCACGACGCGCTGGACGATCGCCAGCAGGACCGACAGGAGTACCGCGACCAGGTCCGCAACGAGCGCCGGGAGTACGCCGAGAAGGTGCGCAAGGAGCGCCAGGAATGGTACGAGGACCGCTACGACTACGCGGTGGGCTACGTCCTCTCCGCGTCGCGCTTCCGGTCGCTGAGCTGCACCTCCACGACGGTCCTGGTGGACGGCATCACCTACTACCGGTGCGGCTCGACCTGGTACAACCGCGCCTACTCGGGCGGCTCCGTGACCTACGTCGTGGTGAACGCACCCGCCGGCTACTGACCCGGCCTTGTGGACTCCGCTCGCCTTCGGCTCGCTGCGCGCTTCGGCTTCGCCTCCGCTTGCGGCTTCCCCCTTCGGGCCGGCTCGGTGCTAGAACAGGCGTCTTGGTGGACTCCGCTCGCCTGCGGCTCGCTGCGCGCTTCGGCTTCGCCTCCGCTTGCGGCTTCCCCCTGCGATCCAGGCAGAGATGCCTGTGGGAGCTTCGGGCGTAAGGCCGTCGCGCCGGCCTGCCAGCGCGGTCCGAAGCCGCGAAGGTCGCCCGCGCAAGCGCCGAAGGCGCGCGCAGCGAGGCGAAGCCGAGCGAAGTCAGTCAAACCGGCCGCGCGAGCACCAGGGCGAGGCTGCGAGCGCGGGTCGCGTGCGGCGTGGCGCTCACCTCCACCGCGATCGGCCGCGCCAGGGCGTCGAGCAGGATCGCGCGGAAGCGCTGGGCCTCCGGGCTCTCCACCAGCGCCGCGAGCCGCTGCTCCCAGATGTCGCCGGCGTCGGCGTGCACGTAGCGGCGGGCGCGCGCGCCCACCAGCTTCTCGCGCTCGGTGCCCAGCAGCGCGGCCGCCGCCGGGTTGGCGTCGACGATCGCGCCCGTCTCGAGGTCCACCGCCAGGAACGCATCGGCCACGCGGTCGATCGCGGCGGCCACGGCGCGTCGCGCCGGCCGCCGCGCATGCCGCGCGGGGCGCGCGATCTGGCTGCCGGTGAGCGCCGCGCGGAAGCGCGCGGCCAGTGGATCGAGCAGGGCGCGCACCTCGCCGCCGCGCGGCCCCGCCAGCTCGGCGGCTGCGTGGCACCAGCCGTCGAGCAGGGCCAGCGTGCGCTGCGAGTCCACCCGCAGCCCGTCGAGCGCGGGCTCGGCGCCCGGTCCGCGCCGCAGGGCGGCGGCCGCGAACGAGCGGAAGCGCCGCAGCGCCTCGCTCTCGGGCGCCGCGGGTCCCGGCCGCTCCGCGCCCAGGCGATCCTGCAGCGCGCGGTCGATCGCCACGCGCCGGGTCACGATCCAGCTGGCCCACTCGAGGCTCGGATTCACGGCACCCCCCGGGCCCAGACTCCTAGCGCACCGACTTGAAGATCGGGAGGTTCGACTCGGTCGCCACGTAGATCACGTTCTGGTTCTGCGAGAGCGTCTGGATCCAGAGGTAGTGCAGGTAGGGCTCGGAGAGGGTGGCCCGGATGATCTCCTGGGCGCGGGCGGCGCCCTCGGCGCGCGCCACCTCGATCTCGGCGTCCTTGCGCGCCTGGTCGAGCTCGAAGCGCTTCTGCTCGGCCTTCTGCTCGGCGGCGAGCTTGGCCTCGATGCTCTCCTTGAAGCGCGCCGGCAGCTGCACGTCGCGCAGCAGCACGTCGACCACCCGGATCCCGCGCGGCTTCAGGTTCTCGATCAGGTACTCCTTCATGCGGTTGGCGATCTCCTTGCGCCCCTGCTCCGCGTAGATGTTCTTCACCTCGTAGCCGGAGACGACGTCGCGTACCGCGTTGCGCAGGTAGGGCACCACCAGCACGCCCAGGTAGTTGCGCCCCACCTGCTTGCGGATCTCGGGGCACTTCTCGGGCTCCACCTGGAACAGCAGCGACGCGTCGAGTCCGACGATCAGGCCCTCGGACGACGGCACCTGCGCCTGCTCCTTGATCTCCTGGAGCTTCACGTTCCAGGTCTCGACCTCGCGCACCACCGGCATCACGAAGTACGGTCCCTGCGCCAGCGGCTCGTCGCTGATGTCGCCGAAGCTCTTGGCAACGCCGACCTGGCCGTTCTCGATCACCGTGCAGGCGGTGGCCGAGAGCGCCGCGGCGGCCACCAGTCCGATCCGAATCCCTCTCACGAGTCTCCCTCCCTCGAGCGCGTGGATGGCCGGGAACATAGGAGTTAGCCTCACCTTTCGCCCGCAGGAGCCCGCATGAGCGCCACTCGCTTCGACCTGTTCGCACCCACCCCCGAGCACGCGCTGCTGGCCGACACGCTGCGCGAGTTCGTCGAGCGCGAGGTCGAGCCGCAGGCGGCCGAGCACGATCGCCGCGAGCGCTTCAACCAGGCGCTGTTCCGGCAGGCCGGCGAGCTGGGCCTGCTGGGCGTGACCCTGCCCGAGGAGCACGGCGGCGCCGGGCTCGACGCCGTGGCCGCCGTGCAGGTCTCGGAGGCGCTCTCGACCTCCGATCCCGGCTTCGCGCTGGCGCTGCTGGCCCACTCGATCCTGTTCGCCCAGAACGTGGCGGTGAACGGCAGCGAGCTCCAGAAGAAGAACGTGCTGCCCCGTGCCGCCTCCGGCGAGTGGATCGGGGGCCTGTGCATGACCGAGCCGGAGGTGGGCACCGACGTGCTGTCGCTGCGCACCAGCGCGCGGCGCGACGGCGACGTCTACCGCCTGACCGGTACGAAGACCTTCATCACCAACGGCGGCGTCTCGGACACCGAGCTGGGCGACTGCTTCGTGGTGTACGCGAGCACCGGGCCGCGCCAGATCAGCTCGTTCCTGGTCGAGAAGGGCATGCCCGGCTTCCGGCTCGGCCAGAAGTGGAAGGACAAGCTCGGCATGCGCGCCTCGTTCACCGCCGAGCTGGTCTTCGACGAGGTGCCGGTGCCGGTGACGAACCGCATGGGCGAGGAGGGCGAGGGCACCCTCCACATGATGCGCAACCTCGAGATCGAGCGCCTCACGCTGGCGGCGATGTCGCTGGGCATCGCGAAGCGCTCGCTCCAGGTGATGATCGAGTACGCCAACGAGCGCAAGGCCTTCGGCAGCCCGATCCGGGACTTCGGGCAGATCCAGCGCTACCTCGCCGAGAGCTTCGCCGAGTTCCGCGCGGCGCGGACCTTCGTCTACGACGTCGCCCGCCGCCTCGACCTCGCGGGCTCGGGCCAGCGCCTCGACGCCGACGCCACCAAGCTGTTCGCCTCGCAGATGGCGAAGCGCACCGCCGACGCCGCGATCCAGGTGCTGGGTGGCTACGGCTACATGGGCGAGTACGTGGTGGAGCGGCTGTGGCGCGATGCCAAGCTGATCGAGATCGGCGGCGGCACGCTCGAGGCGCACCACAAGAACCTGGCGAAGGAGCTGGCGCGCAATCCGGCGGTGGTGCGCGACTAGCGGGAGACGCTCGCATGGGACGCCTGCTCGGGATCGCCACGCGCCATGCCTCGCGCGCTCCGATGGAGACGCACCCGGCGGCCACGGTGTCGCCCGAGGCGGGCGTCGCCGGCGACTTCCGGGGCCGCCCGGGCGAGCGGCAGGTCACCGTGCTCTCGCGCGAGGGCTGGGTGCGCGCCTGCGCGCAGGTCGGGGTCGAGCTGCCCTGGACCACGCGGCGCGCCAACCTGCTCGTCGAGGGGGTCGAGCTGACGGAGACCGCCGGCGCGCGCCTGCGGATCGCTGCGCTGCTGCTCGAGATCACGCGCGAGACCGACCCCTGCGCGCGCATGGAGGCGCAGCACGCCGGGCTCCAGCGGGCGCTGAGCCCGGACTGGCGCGGCGGGGTCTGCTGTCGGGTGGTCGAGGGCGGCGCGATCCGCGTCGGCGACGAGGTCGCGCTCGAGCGCTAGCCGCTACACCAGCATCTTGCGGCCGCCCTTGGCGATCTCGTCGGGATCGGGCGGCGCCTCGTCGCGGGCCGGCACGTTGAAGCCGCGCTGGACAGTCGGGCGCGCCTCGATCGCGTCGAGCCAGCGCTGCAGGCGATCGAGGCCGTCGATCTCGACGCCGGCCCACCCGTGCAGCCGCACCCAGGGCCAGCTGGCGATGTCCGCGATCGAGTAGTCGCCGGCCAGGTACTCGGCCTCGCCGAGACGACGGTCGAGCACCTCGTAGAGCCGGCGCACCTCGTTGTGGTAGCGCTCGATCGCGAACGGGATCTTCTCGGGCGCGTAGCGGAAGAACACGTTGGCCTGGCCCTGCATCGGCCCGACGCCGCCCATCTGGAACATCAGCCACTGGATGGCGACCGAGCGGCCCTTCGGATCGGAGGGCAGCAGCTTGCCGGTCTTCTCGGCCAGGTAGAGCAGGATCGCGCCGGACTCGAACACCGGGAAGTCGCCCGCGTCGCGGTCGACGATCACCGGGATGCGGCCGTTCGGGTTGAGGCGAAGGAACCAGTACTCCTTCTGCTCCATCGCGTCGAGCTGGACCGCCTTCACGGTGTAGGGCAGCTCGATCTCCTCGAGCATGATCGAGGCCTTCCAGCCGTTGGGGGTGCCAGCGGTGTAGAGATCGATCATCCGGAGACCTCCGTGGGCGTGTGCTTCGGGTCCAGCCTACTCCGACAGGCGCCGCCGTGTCACCCGCGCCGCCAGCCACAGCAGCGCTGCCGAGAGCGCGACGATGTAGAGCAGGTCCCAGAGCAGGACCGGCGCGAACTCCCCGCGGAACGCCGAGCGGATCAGGCGCACCGGGTGCAGCAGCGGCAGCGCCTCCGCGACCCGGAGCCAGACGCCCGAGAGCCGCTCCTCGAGCGGGAAGAAGATGTCGGAGAACAGGAACAGCGGCGTGATGAAGAGCGTGAAGTAGAAGCTGAACAGATCGATGCTCGGGATGCGCAGCGAGAAGGCGATGCCGATCGCGGCGAACAGCAGTCCGGTCAGGGGCACGAGCGGGAGCGCGAGCAGCGCGGCCGGCAGCGGGGCGAGCCCGGCGGCGGCGATCACGACGAAGAAGCAGGTGCCGTAGATCGACGCGCGCGTCACCGCCCACAGCACCTCGCCCGCCAGCACGTCCTCGGGTTGCACCGGGGTGGTGAGCATCGAGGCGTAGGTCTTCTCGAAGTTGAGCCGCACGAAGGCGTTGTAGGTGACCTCGAAGCTGGCGCCGTTCATGGCGGCGACCGCCACCAGGCCCGGCGCCAGGAACGCGACGTACGAGGTGCCGCCCATCTCCGAGACGTAGGCACCCACGCCGATGCCGATCGAGACCAGGTAGAGGATCGGCTCGAAGAAGTTGGGCAGGATGTTGAGCTTCCAGGTGCGACGGTACATGGTGAGGTTGCGCCGCCACACGGCCAGTGCATGCCGCGACAACGTCACGCGCCCCCCTCCAGGCTGGTGCCGGTGAGCGCGAGGAAGACGTCCTCGAGATTGGTGGGTCGCAGCGCGATCGCGTGCGGGTCCTGGGCGGCGTGCGCGCCGCGGCCGCGCAGGGTGTCGAGCAGCGCGGGTGCGTCGGCTACGTACAGGATCAGGCGCCGGCCGGCGCGCAGCCGCTTGATGCCGTCGAGGTCGCCGAGATCGGTCGGCTCGCCCGGCGCGTCGAGCGTCAGCTCCAGCGCCTGCGGCGCGAGCGCGCGCTCGATCAGCTCGGCGGGGGCGCCCTCGGCCACGACGCGTCCCTCCGCCAGGATCACCAGTCGGTCGCAGAGGCGCTCGGCCTCGTCCATGTAGTGCGTGGTGAGCAGCACGGTGGTGCCGCGCGCGCGCAGGTCGCGGATGCGCTCCCACAGCGAGAGTCGCACGGCCGGGTCGAGCCCGGTGGTGGGCTCGTCCAGGATCAGCAGCTCGGGCCGGTTGACGAGCGACAGCCCGATCGCCACGCGCCGCTGGAAGCCGCCCGAGAGCGCGCGGACGGGGAGCTCGGCGTGCGAGCGCAGCTCGAGGAAGTCGAGCAGCGCATCGATCCGGCGCTCGAGCTCGGCCTCGGGGATCAGGTGGTAGCGGCCGAAGACGCGCAGGTTGTCCACCGCCGAGAGCACCTCGATCAGCGCGTTCTCCTGCAGCGTGACGCCGAGCCGCGCGCGCACGGCGCGCGTCTCGCGCTCCACATCGAGACCGAAGACGTGCACGCTGCCCCGCGTGGGCGCGGTCACGCCATAGATCATGCGCAGGGCGGTCGTCTTGCCCGCGCCGTTCGGGCCGAGCAGTCCGAAGCAGACGCCGGCCGGCACGTCCAGATCGAGTGCGTCGACGGCGGCGCGGGGGCCGTAGCACTTGGTGACGCCGCGGCACTCCACGACTGCGGACGGCATGGCGGGGCGGCCGTTCCGCGCTACGGAACGACGCTCACCTTCACGGCACCGGCCCCCTTGTCGGCGGCGAGCGCGAAGGCGCGTCCCACCTCGTCGAGCGGCACGCTGTGGGTCACGAGCTCGGCGAAGGCATCGCGGCGCGCTGCGAGGATGCCAATCGCCTGGTCGAAGTCCACCGGCAGGTCGCGGCGCCCGTAGCAGTACGACCAGGCGAGCGTCACCTCCTTGAGCAGCAGGGTCATCGTCTCGAGACGCACCGGGCCGAGGAACACGCCCAGGACCGAGACGGCCCCTCCCGGTCGCACCCAGGCCCCGGCGGCGTCGAGGGTGTTCGCGTGACCGCCGACCGTCTCGACGGCGATGTCCACCGGCGCCTCGCGCCCGACTGCGGCCAGGCTGGCGGGGGCGGCGTCGCCCTCGCCGAGCACGTGCGCGGCGCCGAGCGCGCGAGCGCGCTCGGCCTGGTGGGGATGACGCGCCGTGGCCCAGACCTCGGCCGCGCCGAGCTGGTGCGCGGCGGCGACCGTGAGGAGGCCGACGGTGCCGGCGCCGATCACGCCGACGCGCTGTCCCGGTCGGAACCCGGCGCGGCGCAGGCCGTGCGTGACGACCGCCATCGGCTCCGCGAGCGCTGCGACGCGCAGGTCGAGGTCGCGCGGCACCGGGAACAGGCGCGCGGCCGGCAACACCGCGTACTCGGCCAGGCCGCCCGGCCGGTGCACGCCGTAGAGCTGGCAGCTCGGGCAGATCGAATCGTCACCGCGACGGCAGATGGCGCAGTGGCCGCAGGTCGCGAGCGGCTCGACCGCGACCGGGTCGCCCGGTGCGAGGCCGTTCACGCCGGAGCCGAGCGCGTCCACCACGCC
>JASJBO010000032.1 GCA_030066475.1 Myxococcota bacterium | reverse complement strand
CGCGGGCGGCCGCCGCGCGATACTTGGCAGGTACACGGCGGCCGCAGCTGAGCGGCGAGCCGTTGGGCGGCGCGGTCGGCGGTTGTCCATGCCGAGTTGCGGTAACCTCCTGTCGATGCGTATCGCAACCGGCAAGGTGGTTCGCGGCAAGCTCGAACTCGACGGTGACGCCCTGGAAGAGGGGACGACCGTGACGGTTCTCGTCCCCGAGCCCGACGAAACCTTCGAGTTGACGCTGGAGGAGCAGGTTGCCCTCGAGGAGTCCCTGAAGGAGGCAGCGCGGGGCGAGTTCGTTGATGCGGAGGCGCTTCTCCGAGAGCTTCGCCAGTAGGCCTTGGCTGCACGGCTGGCCGTCAAGCCGACACCGCGCGCCGCGGCGGAGATCCGGCGGGCGTCGGCGTGGTGGCGCTCCAATCGGCAGCAGCGCCGTTTGCCCTAGCCGACGACCTTGACGAGCCTTCGAACTGCTGGCGTCGCAGCTCGGAATCGGTGCTCAGGCCCGCAGCACCAAGCAGGAGGGCGTGCGTCGTCTCCTGCTGAGTCGTACCGGCTATCACCTCTACTACCGGCTGAATGCAGAAGCAGGTCGCGTCGAGATCCTCGCTCTCTGGCACGCTCACCGAGGTCGCGAACCGTCCGTCTAGAATCGCACGAGATCGAGCTCGAGATCGCGGAGGATCCCGTCCATGCGCTCCAGCATCGCCAAGTTGACCGCGATGCTCTCGCGGACGGCGCGGTCGGGTAAGTGCTCGACCACGCCCTCCCGTGTGGAGCTGCTACGAGGCGGGACGGGACGGTTTCTGGCTGCATCGGCTCCTGGCGTCTCGCGGCGTCGAGAACGTCGTCATCGACTCCGCGAGCATCGAAGTCAATCGCCGCAGCAAGCGAGCGAAGACGGATCGGCTGGACGTGCTCGGCCCGATCGATCTGCTGGCGCGACATGTGGCGGGGAGCCGCAAGCCGGTCTTCTCGGTCGTGACGGTTCCCCTGGAAGACGCCGAAGATCTCCGCCACCTGGGACGCGAGCTGAATCTTCTGAAGAAGGACCGGAGCCGAGTCAGCAACCGGATCAAGGGCCTGCTGGCCAACCAGGGGCCCTCGCTGCTGAAGCCGATCGTGCACCGTGGCGTTCGAGCCCAGCGGGACCGGAACCCGATCCAGGCGCGGGATGGCTTCGTGCGGGCGCGCACGCAGCTGGTGAACCGGGTTCGGGTCTTCGCCAAGGCGCTGGGGGCGCGCGTGCCGGCGAGCTCGACGGAGGCCTTCGCGAAGCGAGTTCGCGCCACGACGCCGATGGATCTGTTCCCCGGGCTCGAGACGCTGCTCGAGACCATCGAGCAGCTGACGGCGACGATCCGGCAGATGGACGGGGCGGTGGAGCGACTGTGCCGGGAGCGTCACCCGGAGACGGAGCTGCTTTGCCAGCTGCCGGGTGTGGGGCCGATCACGGCGCTGTACTACGTGCTGACGATCGAGGAACCGGGTCGGTTTGCGAAGAGCCGCTCGGTTGGAGCGTACCTGGGGCTTCGTCCGAAGCGGCGCAACTCCGGCGAGCAACAGCCGCAGCTGCGGATCACGAAGGCGGGGGACGCGTTGCTCCGGCGTCTTCTGGCGAGCCCGGCCCACTACATCCTGGGTCCGTTCGGGCCAGACACGGACCTGCAGCGCGCGGGCTTCGGATGGCGGAGCGGGGTGGGAGCGCGGCGAAGAAGCGCGCGACCGTAGCGGTCGCGAGGCGGCTGGCCGTTCTGCTTCACCGGCTGTGGGTGACGGGCGAGACGTACGGATGGAAGCCTGGTGGTTCGTCGAACGGAAGCGCCGGCAGGGGCGTCGCCACGGCGACCGGGAAGAATCGGTAGATCGAGACTTGACGAGGCTAGCCTTCTCATGGAAGGCGCTGCAGCTGACATCGCCATCGCGCGCTCCAACCGACCCATGGTACCGTTTGGCATTGAACTGAGGCGCTTCGGGCGAGCCGCGGAGGCGCTGTGGCTCGCAGCTGAGCGCCCGGGCCGTTGGGCAGCACGGTGGGTCTGTGAGGCGCACGCCGTGGGTCTGGTACACTTCCCGCATGTCTGATCGTGCCCGTGATCTCGAGTCCAAGGCGCTCGGTCTTCCGTCGAAGGACCGAGCGCGCCTCGCTGAGCGGCTTCTCGCGAGCCTCGAGGGTGTTCCGGAACCCGACGCGGATGCGCAGTGGCTCGAGGAAGCCGAGCGTCGCCTGGACGAGCTCGAATCGGGCCAGGTTGCCGCCGTTGCTGCCGAGGAGGTCTTCCGGAAGTCCCGCTCAGCGCTGCGTTGACCAACGTCGAGTTCCATCCCGAGGCCCAGGCGGAGCTCTTCGCGGCTGCTCGATACTACGAGCAACAGGCCGAGAACCTCGGCGCCGACTTCCTCGCCACCGTCGAGACGAGCTGTGACTCCCTTCTTCGCTTCCCCGAGATCGGTCGTCCCTTCGGGAGCCGTCTCCGTCGCCTCGTGATCCCTCGATTCCCCTACGCACTCATCTATCGCATCCGTAGTGGCGGCCTCCTCGTGGTCGCGGTCGCAAACCTCTATCGGCGGCCTGGATACTGGAGAACCCGGACCTGAATCCCGCTGCCCAACGCGGAGCAGACCCTCCGCCAGTCAGGCGGTGCGCCGGCATCCAGACCGGCTGCCGCCCGGTCGCCTGGTGTGCATGTGGGCGGTAGCCGGGTTCTCCGCCTGCCGTCGATCGCTCTCGAGCTTGCTAGAGCTTGGCGCGGTCGATGTCGTAGAGCTCGGCCACGTTGCCCGACAGCACGCCTTCGCGCTGCACGTCCGAGAGGGCCTGGCCGTGCTCGGCGAGCAGCTCCTGGGACCAGGGCCAGGTCGAGTCGCTGTGCGGGAAGTCGTTGGCCCACATCAGCCGGCGCCAGTTCATCAGGTCGGCCGTCTTGAAGGCGACCCAGTCGTCCTGGAAGGTGACGTAGATGTTCTCGGCGAAGTACTCGGACGGGAGCCGCGAGAGCTGCTGGCCGGCCGGCAGCCAGAAGCGGTGGCGCTTGTAGGCGTGGTCCATCCGGTACATGTAGTGGGGGACCCAGCCGGCGTCGGCCTCGACGCAGACGATCTTCAGATCCGGGTGGCGCTCGAACACGCCGCCCAGCACCAGCGTGCCCATGATGTCCTGGCAGCCGCGCATGATCGACAGGAAGCCGTTCATCGCGGGGCCGCGGATCCTGGCGCCGAAGGCGTAGTCGCGGCTGGTCAGGATGTGGAACGAGAGCGGCAGGCCGAGCTCGACCGCCGCCTCCCAGAACGGGTCGTAGACCGGCGAGTCGTAGTCCTCGACCGCCGGCTCGCCCGGCATCATCACGCCGCGCAGGCCGAGTGCCTGGATCCGGCGCAGGTCCAGGATGCCCTCCTCGGGCGAGCGCATCGCGGTCTGGCCGCAGCCGATCAGGCGCTCGGGGTGCGTCTCGCAGTAGCTCGCGATCCAGCGGTTGTAGGCGTCGAAGCAGGCCTTCTTGAAGTCGAAGTCGCGGTGGTTGCAGAGCACCATGCCCACGGTCGGGTAGATCACCTCGGCGGCGACGCCGTCGCGCTCCTGGTCGGCCAGGCGCGCGCTGGGGTCCCAGCCGCTGCGATGCATCTCCTCGAAGCGGACGCCGCTCACCCGGATCTCCTCGGGCGGCTTGCCGGCCGCGGCCACCAGGCCCATCGGGATCGGGCGGCTCATGCCCTCGATCGCGAACACGTCGCCCACGCCTTCGACGTGGCGCATCGTCGGCGCCCGGTCGCGCCAGCTCGGGTCGATGTGGGCGGTGTAGGTGTCGGGCGGCTCGGTGATGTGCGAGTCGGCCGAGATGATCGGATAGCTCACGAGGTCCTCCCTCCGCGCAGCACGCTCCCGGGCAGCGGCCCCTCCGGGTCGACCGCGTCCACGCCGTCCTCGCGGATCGGCGTGCCGTTGACCACCACCAGCCGCACGCCGTCGGCGTCCGAGACCAGCCGGTCGGCGCCAGCGGGCAGGTCGTTCACCCGGCGCAGCGGCGAGCAGCCGACCGTCTCGGGATCGAACACCACGACGTCGGCGGCCAGCCCCTCGGCGAGGCGGCCGCGGTCGGTGATGCCGAACACCTCGGCGGGCTCGGCGCAGAGCTTGTGCACCGCCTGCTCGAGCGTCAGCAGCTGCTTCTCGCGCACCCAGCGCGCGAGCAGATGGGTGGGCGCGCAGGCGTCGCAGAGCTGGCTCGCGTGGGCGCCCGCGTCGGAGAGACCCAGCATGGTCGAGGAGTGGGTCAGCAGCTCGGCCACCACGTCCTCGTCGGCGTTGAATACCGCCATGCGGAAGCGCGCCTCGAGCTCGCTCGCCAGGGAGAGGTCGAGCATCAGGTCGGCGGGGTGCACGCCGCGCTCGGCCGCCACGTCGCCGAGCCGCCACTCCTCGAGCGCGGGCTCGCTCGGACAGGAGCTGATCGCCATCTCCTCGAGGCGCGCGCCGAGCGCCCCGCCGAAGGCGCGCTCGCGCAGCGCCGCGCGGAAGTCCGGATCGGCGTACAGGCGCTTCTTGCCCTCGAAGTCGGCCGCCGAGACCGGCTTCATCACGGGCATGCTCTCGAGCGGGAAGGGCGCCTTCATCTGGAACTCGACCACCAGCGGCCGGCACGAGACCTGCGGGATCACGCGCACGCCTTCGGCCTGCAGGGCCGCGGAGCGCTCCAGCACGCCGCGGTGCCCGTCGGGCCCCAGCATGCCGCCCAGCAGCGCCGTCCAGCTCACCGGTCGACCGGTGAGGCGCTGGATCTCGGCGAACTGGTCGAGGAACAGCCCCGAGCCGATCGTGGCCTGGAGCAGGCCGCCGGGCGCGTCGGCGAGCGCGCCCGCCAGCGTCCGGATCTCGTCGAACGAGGCCGCGCGGCTCGGCACCGGCCGGCCGGCATAGCCCACGTGCGTCGGCGCCTTCGAGGTGGCGAAGCCGAGCGCGCCGGCCGCCAGGCCCTCCGCGACCAGCCCGCGCATCGTCGCGATCTCGTCGGCCGTGGCCTCGCGCTCGGTGGCCTCCTCGCCCATCACGTACAGGCGCAGCGGCGTGTGCCCGAGCAGCGCGCCCACGTTGATCGCGGTGCCGCGCGCCGCGATCGCGTCGAGGAACTCCGGGAACGTCTCGAACGGCCAGTCGTCGCCGACCCCGGCCTGGAGTGCGTCGAGCGACATGCCCTCGACGCTCTCGAGCGTGCGCAGGACCAGCTCGCGGTGCCCAGCCCGGGTCGGCGCGATCCCGAAGCCGCAGTTGCCCATCACGACCGAGGTCACCCCGTGCCACGGCGAGATGCTCAGCATCCGGTCCCAGAAGACCTGCGCGTCGTAGTGCGTGTGGATGTCGACGAAGCCGGGCGCCACCACGCACCCGTCCGCATCGAACTGGCGATCCGCCGACCCCCCGACCGCGCCGACCGCCGCGATCCGCCCGTCGCGGATGCCCAGGTCGCCGCGCCGCGCTGGCGCTGACGTTCCATCCACGAGCAAGCCGCCGCGGATGACCAGGTCGTAGTGGTCCTGCATGGGGGGCCTCCGCCCCCACGTTACCTCAAGCCGGCGCGGACTCAGAAGAGATTCGAGACGATCTCGGCGCCGCCGACCCAGGTCCCGATCGCGCTGCCGACGGTGGTCAGCAGGAACACGAGGAAGATGCGCAGCAGCCGGTTCCGCCACCAGGCCCGGGCCGAGCCCATGTCCTGCATCACGCCCTGGAGCTCGCGCACCAGCGGTGGCCGGAAGTAGGTCTGGACGAAGGCGGTGACGTAGCCGGCGCCGATCACCGGGGTCAGGCTGGTGAAGGGCGCCGCGACGAAGGCGGCGGCGATCGTGGCGGGGTGGGCCAGCGCGATCGTTGCGCCGAGCATGCTGGGCAGCCCGTTGGCCAGCACCCAGAACAGCAGGTTCTCGCCGGCGGCCTCGGCGCCCTGGCGCAGACCGATCCACGCGATCGAGCCCAGCACCACGGCCGGGATTCCCCACCCGACCCACTTCCAGACCTTCGAGACCGGCGGGATGTGCTCGAGCGCCTCGAGATCGACCGGCTCGTTCGCGTGCAACGAGCGCCGCATGCCGTCGACGTGGCCGGCGCCCACCACGCCCACGACCCGACGGCCCGTGACCTGCTTCATCTTGTGGGTGAGATAGCTGTCGCGCTCGTCGATCAGCACCGTCTTGAGGCTCGGGAAGGCGGCGCCCAGCTCCTGCATCAGCCGGGTCACGACGTCCTGCTGGCGCAGCTCGCGCAGGTCCTCCTCGGTCAGCTCCGGCTTCTCGAACAGCGAGCCCAGCAGCGAGGAGAACAGCAGCAGCTTCTGCCAGAACGACATGGCGCGCCAGGCGCGCCGCAAGGTGACGCGCACGTCGCGGTCCACCAGCGCGACCGGGATGTCGAGCTGCTCGGCCACGCGCGCCGCCTCGAGCAGCTCGGTGCCCGGCATCACGCCGAGCTGCCCGCCGAGCTGGCGCTGGTAGGAGGCAAGCGAGAGGTTGAGGATCAAGGTCGCGAGCTGGCGCCGCTTGAGGATCTCGCGCAGGTCGAGCGACTCGAAGCGCGTCTTCTGCGAGAGCGCCTCGTAGCGGCCCGCGTCGAGCTCGATGCAGACGACGTCGGGGCGCTCCTGCTCGATCACCTCCCGCACCGCGTCGGCCGACTCGCGCGAGATGTGCGCGGTGCCGATCAGCACGAACTCGCGCCCGTCGACGTCCTCGACGTGGACGTCGTCGCGGTCGCGGGCGCGGGGCCGCGCGTTCGGGGACTCGATGGCCGTGCTCCTCCCGGTTCCTGCATCGGCGCGGACGCGCGGCCGCTGGAGAGTAGGGAATCGTCTCGGCCGCGCCCTTCGGGGTCGAGCCCCCCCAGGTGTGGCACCCTGGAGGTGCATCCGATTCGCAGGGGGCGAGATGCGGGCACTGTGGCTGGAGGCAGGCGCGGCGCGGGTCGGCGACCGCCCGGAGCCGTCGCCCGGGGAGGACGAGGCGCTGGTGCGCGTCGCGCTCGCCGGCGTCTGCAACACCGACCTCGAGCTCGCACGCGGCTACCTGGACTTCCGCGGGACCCCGGGGCACGAGTTCGTGGGCGTCGTCGAGGCCGGCCCGGAGGCCTGGCTGGGGCGCCGCGTGGTGGGGGAGATCAACTTCGCGTGCGGCCGCTGCGCGAGCTGCCGCGCGGGCCTGGCGCGCCACTGCCCGCAGCGCCGCGTGATGGGCATCGCCGACGCCGACGGCGCCTTTGCCGAGCGCGTCGCCGTGCCGGTGGCGAACCTCCACGCCGTGCCCGACGCGCTCGAGGACGAGGCGGCCGTCTTCACCGAGCCGCTCGCCGCCGCGTTCGAGATCCTCGAGCAGGTGCCGCTCGAGCCGGGCGCGCGCTGCCTGGTGCTGGGCGACGGCAAGCTCGGCCTGCTCGTGGCACAGGTGCTGAGCGCTGCGGGGGCGCGCGTGCGCGCCGTCGGCCGACACTCGGCCAAGCTCGCGATCCTCGCCCGTCGTGGCATCGAGACGCTCGAGGCCGGCGCCTGGCAGCCGGACGCGGAGCGCGCCGACCTCGTGGTCGAGGCCACCGGCAGCGCCGAGGGCTTCGCGCGCGCGCTGGCCGCGACGCGACCGCGCGGCACGCTGGTGCTCAAGAGCACGGTGGCCGAGGCGCCGCGCATCGACCTGGCGCCGCTGGTGATCCACGAGATCCAGGTCGTGGGCTCCCGCTGTGGTCCGTTCGAGCCGGCGCTCGCAGCGCTCGCGGCGGGCCGCATCGAGGTGGGTGCGCTGGTGAGCGAGCGCCTGCCGTTGTCGCGTGCCGACCGGGCGCTCGAGCGCGCCGCCGCGCCCGGCGTGCTGAAGGTGCTGGTGGAGTGCGCGACGTGAGCTTCGATCCCGACGCGCCCTTCGAGGCGCGCGTGGCGGCGCTGCCGCGCCTGGGTGTGGGCGTCTCCACCGAGTTCGGGGCGGGCGAGTCGGGCCTCGACGTGCTGGCCCTGCACCGCGCGCATCCCGACCGGGTCCAGTTCCTCGAGATCGGCGCCGATCTCGAGCGCGGCATCGACGCCGACGCAAGCGGCTGGGTCGCGGCCGGGCTGCCCACGACCTACCACTTCCTCGACGTGAACCTCGAGGAGGAGGAGGACCTCGACGAGGCGTGGGTCGCGGGCACCTGCGCGCTGGCGCGGCGCGTGGGCGCTGCCTGGCTGTGCGGCGACGCGGGCCTGTGGCACGTGGGTCCGCGCGATCGCGGTCACGGTACCCTGATGCCGCCGGTGCTGACCGAGGCCTCGGCCGAGGCGCTGGCCCGCTCGGTGCGCGCGCTGCGCCAGCGCAGTGGCTTCGAGGTGCTGCCGGAGAACCCGCCGGCCCAAGTCTACCTGGGCGAGCTGCACCTGCTCGACTACTTCGCGCGCGTCGCCGATCGGGCCGACAGCGGCCTGCTGCTCGACGTGGCACACCTGGCGATCTACCAGCGCGCGATGGGGCACGAGCCGCTCGACGGACTCGACGGCCTTCCGCTCGAGCGCGTGGTGGAGGTGCACGTCGCCGGCGGCACCGAGTTCGCGCACGGCGGGCGCACCTTCGTGGACGACGACCACGGGCCCGAGCCGCTGCCCGACACCTGGCGCATCCTCGAGCGCGTGCTGGAGGGTGCGCGCAACCTGCGCGCACTCGTCTACGAGTGCGAGCGCAACCCGGCGCCGGCGGTGCTTCCGAACTTCGAGCGACTCGCGGCCCTGGTCGCCTGAGCCGTGGACCACCGCCGCCTCCAGCGCGCCCTGTTCCGCATGCAGCACGATCCCGACTTCGCCGCGCGCCTGCGCCGCGGCGAGGACGAGGCGGTCGCCTCCACCGGGCTCGGTGCGGCGGAGCTGGCCTGCCTGCGCGCCGCGGACCCGCGCGCCGTGGCTGCCGACCGCGATGGCAAGCGCGCGGCCCAGCTGCTGCGCAACGTGTGCTCGGAGTTCCGGCTCGCCACGCGCGTCGGCCCGGACGGGGGAGGGGGCCGCGACTGGATCGCCGCCTTTCCGCGTAGCAGCCACTTCCACACGGCCGTCGCGGAGGACCGGTCGCTCCCGCTGGCCTTCGCGGAGCACGCCCGCGACGTCGCGACCGGCGCTTCCAGCGCCGCCTTCCGCGCGCTCGTGTCGCTCGAGGCCGAGCTGGCCCGGGCGCGGCGCCAGGTCCCGGCCGCGCCCGCTGCGGCTCCCGGAGAGGTGGTACTGGCCGGCGTGGCCCGCCTGGTGACCCTGCCCGCCGGCACCTGGGCGCTCGCGGCCGCGCTCGACGCCGGCGAGGCAACCGCGAAAGCGCCCCGGCTCGGGGACGACGGGCAGGAGCGGGTCCTGCTGGTGGCGGACGCCGAGCCGCCGGCGCCGGGTGCGCTGCGCGCGGTTCGTGCGGAGCCGCTGCCGGATGCAGTCGCCGCGTTCCTCGTGCGCGCGCGCGAGCCGCTCGACGCGGCCGCGCGGGCCGCGTTCGCGCGCGCCCACGGCGTCGAGCCGGCCGACGTCGAGGCGGTCGTGGCGGAGTACGTGGCCGAGGGCGTGCTGGTGGCGGGCGGCTAGCCAGGTCGCTGGGGCCTCGCAGCAGAGGGCTTCCGGGGTGGTGGTGGCTTGGGGGCACCGACTTCCGCGCCTCCCTCCGCAAGGCCTGCGAGCGCGGCGAGTTCCGCGTGGCGCACTACTCGGTGCAGCGCCACCACGTCCACCTGATCGTCGGGCGTTCCACGCGCTGATTCATCCGAGGGCGGCGCGGTGCGCACCAGAGGTGCTGATCGGTCGAGGCCGGCTGTTCGATCGACTGCTGGACTTCGCTCGCCTGCGGCTCGCTGCGCGGAGACCGACTCCCGAGTCGGGCTCCTTGCTCAGGCCGCTGCGCGCGGCGGCGGCCGTCCGGCCACCAGGATCGGGTACTGGCGTTCGGGCGCGGCGCACGGCTCGCGCGCGCCGTCGTCCCGGACCAGGCAAGCGCCGTCGGGCGCGAGCTGCACGATGTACGCCCGGCGCAGCGCGTCCGTCCGGTTCGGACCGGTGCGGTGCGGGGTGAGGCTCGAGAAGACGGCGATGCCGCCCGCGGGCACCGGGACCGGCACGGCGTTCTCGGGTCGCTCGAGGCACTGCCAGCCCAGCTCGGTCATCCGGTGCCGCAGCGTGCCGCGGCGGTGCACGCCCGGGACGACCCACGGGCAGCCGTTCTCGACGGTGGCGTCGTCCAGCGCGACCCAGCAGGTGAGGTACTGCTGCGGCTCGACGTAGGTGTAGCCGTTGTCCTGGTGCCACGGGAACTCGTCGGCCGTGCCCGGCTTCTTGTACACGGCCTGGTCCCAGTACAGGCGCACGTCGGGTCCGATCAGGTCGTGGCCGAGGTCCTGGAACACCGGGCCGGCGCAGAAGTCGCGCAGGCGCGGCGAGCGCGTCACCAGGTGGGTGGTGAAGGTGAGCTCACCGGCGCGCGCGATGAAGAGCCGCCCGTCCGGCCGCGTGCGCAGGAACGCCTCGACCTGCGCCTCGAAGGGATCGATCTCGGCGATCGCGGCTCGCACCTCGTCGGCGCCGAAGGCGTCCTCGAGCACGAAGCAGCCGGTGTCGGCGTAGTCGCGCGCCTGCGCCGCGCTGATGCGGCGGAACGGACCTTCGGGCTGCTGCCAGCGGAAGCCCCGGTTCAGCGGGTGGAGCTCGGGCTCGCGTGCCACGGGGCGGATGCTAGCAGGCGGCGCGCCAGCGCGGCCGGGTCCTGGCGCGCCGGGTCGTAGGGGCGCAGGCGCCAGTGGAAGCGGAACGTGCCGGGGCCGACGCGGTAGCGGGGCAGCGTGTCGGGCCCGCAGGCGCCCGTCCCCACGCCGCGCTGCGCCGCGTCGACGTTCACGAACACCTCCGCGCGCGGGGTGAGCGCGCGCAGATCGCCAGCCTGCCACAGGTCGTCGGCGCGGTAGTGGCTGGCGCTGCACTCGAGGCCGTCGAGGTCGGCGATCAGCAGGCCCGGGCCGCTCTCGCGCTCGAGCGCCAGCCAGCGGACGTCGGTGTGGTTGCCGTGCGCCTGCGGCACCACGTACGGCACGAACTGGTCGGAGACGGTGCTCTCCCAGCGGCCGACGGCGGCACCGTGCTGGCGGTCGGCGTAGCTCTCGTGCGGACCGCGTCCGAGCCACGACAGACGCTCGAAGCCCGCGGGCAGCGCAAGCCCGACGCCGACGCGAGGCAGGTCGTCGAGCGCGGGCGGCACGCGCACGCGTTCCGCGGCCAGCACGTCGCCGTCCGCCGTGAGCACCAGGGTGCTCGTGTGCTCGACCACGACCTCGACGCTCGCGCCGCGCAGGCGCTGCCGCGTCGTGACCCGCACGGTGCCGTCGCGGCGGCGCTGCACCCGACAGCTCTCGCACTCGTGCACGAGCCGGTCGAGGCCCCAGCCCAGCCAGCGCGCCGCGACGCCGCCGCGCGGCATCTGGCCCTGCTTCACGCCGTCGTTGTCGGTGGGCGCGCGCCACAGGTCGAGGCGCGGGCCCTCGTGGAGCAGCTCGGTATCGTCCCACACCAGCGAGACCAGCCGCCCCGCGCCGCGATCGATCTCGGCGCGCAGCCGCGGGCCCGACACGACCGCGCTCGCGCCGTCCTGGTCGAGCTCGAGGGCGCCCTCGCAGCGCACCGGGCGCGGGCGCGGCGCCTTCCAGGGCAACGGCAGCTGCTCCCAGCCGACCTCGTGGCCGGCAGGCGCCCACGGCAGCGCGCGGGCGGTCTCGAAGCGCAGCATGAGGTGCGTCTGCTGGCCGGGCTCGAGCGCGGGCCGGCGCAGCGGCAGCTCGACGCCGGCCTCCTCGCCGGGGCCGATCCGCGGCAGGGTCACGCGGCCGCGCTGCACGGTGCGCCCGTCCACCTGCACCTCGAAGCGCGCGCGTAGCCAGCGCAGGTCGAGGAAGTCCTGTCGGTTGCGGATCGCGACGCGCCCGCGGCGCAGGTCGCGTGCGCCCACCGCTACCGGCTGGCCCAGCTTGCGGTGCTCCTCCAGCGCGGGGTGGGGCGCGCGGTCGGGTCCCACCAGTCCGTTGATGCAGAAGTTCGCGTCGTTCGGGACGTCGCCGAAGTGCCCGCCGAACGCCCACCAGACCCGGCCGTCGGGCGTCTGCTGGCGCAGGCCCTGGTCGGCCCAGTCCCAGATGAAGCCGCCCTGGAGTCCGGGCGTCGTCTCGATCAGCTCCCAGTAGTCGGCCAGGCTGCCGTTGCTGTTGCCCATCGCGTGCGAGTACTCGCACATGATCAGCGGCTTCTCACCGCGCGTCGTGCGCGCCCAGCGCCGCAGCGCGTCGAGGCTCGGATACATCGGACAGACCACGTCGCTGCCGGGCGGGTCGAGGTCGCTGTCGGCCACCCCGTAGTCGCGCAGCGCCTCGCGCGGCAGACGCCCCTCGAGCACGGCCCACGGCATCATCAGGCCGCCCTCGTAGTGCAGCGGCCGGCTCGGGTCGAGGCGGCGGATGCAGCCCGCCATGGCGTCGTGCGCGGCGCCGTAGCCGCTCTCGTTGCCGAGCGACCACAGCAGGATCGACGGGTGGTTCCGGTCGCGCAGCACCATCCGGGCGCCGCGCTCGACGAAGGCCGCCAGGAAGCGCGGGTCGTGACACAGGCTGTGCTCGCGGGCGTGAGTCTCGACGTTCGCCTCGTCGACGACGTAGAGCCCGAGCTCGTCGCACAGGTCGTAGAAGCGCGCATCGTTCGGGTAGTGCGCGGTGCGCACGGCGTTGAAGTTGGCGCGCTTCATCCCCTCGACGTCGTGGCGCATCGATGCCAGCGACACGGTCTTGCCGTGGCGCTCGTCGTGGTCGTGGCGATTGACGCCGCGGATCAGCACGGCGCGGCCGTTCACCAGCAGCTCGCGCCCGCGCACCTCGACCCGGCGGAAGCCCACCGCCTGGGCCACGACCTCGCGGACGGCGCCGTCCGGGTCGATCAGCTCCGCCACCACCCGGTAGCGGTGCGGCGCCTCGCTCGACCAGGGCCGAACGCGCGGGAACCGGCGCCGGGCGGTCACCGCACTGCCGAGGAAGCGGAACGACGAGATCATCTCGAGCAGCGGGCTGCCGCGCCGGAACACCGGGACCTCGCCGCCCAGCGCCTCGCGGTGCAGCGCGCGCCCCTCCAGCGTCTCGAGACGCAGCGCCACGCGCCAGCCCGGCGCCGGCGCGTCCGCGAAGCCCACCTCGGCGCGGACCTCGAGCACGCCGGTCTCGAGGTCGTCGTCGAGCCCCGCGTCGACCTGCAGGTCGGCCAGCCAGGTGCGGTCGGTGGCGGTCAGGAACACCTCGCGGTGCAGGCCCGCCATCCACCAGTGGTCCTGGTCCTCGAGCCAGCTCCCGTCCGACCAGCGCACCACCATCGCGGCGACGACGTTCTCGCCCGGGTGGAGCAGCGCGGTCGCGTCGAACTCGGCGGGCAGCCGTGAGTCCTTGCTCATGCCGAGGAACTGCCCGTTCACCCAGACGTAGAGGACGCTCTCGGCGCCGCCGAAGTGGAGCACCACGCGCCGGTCGCGCCAGGCGTCGGGCAGGGCGAAGCGGGTGCGGTAGAGGCCGGTGGGGTTGTCGTCGGGGACCCGCGGCGGCTCGCAGTCGAACGGCATCACGACGTTGGTGTAGTGAGGCCGGTCCCAGCCCTGCGTGGTCCAGTTGCCGGGCACCTCGATCTCGTCCCAGTCGCCGTCGTCGAGGTCGGGCGCAACGAACTCGGCCGGCGCCGCCTCGGGGCGCTCGACCAGTCGGAAGCGCCAGCGGCCATCGAGCGGACGGAACCAGGGCGAGTCTTCGCGCTCGCCGCGGCGCGCGCGCTCCGCGTCGGGAAAGGGCACCAGCGGGCTGCGCGCCGGCAGGCGGTTCAAGCCGGTGCACTCGGGTTGCTCCCAGCTCCGGAACGTGCTCGAGAGGGGGTCCATCGCGCCTCCGCCGCGCCCTGTGCCGGGCGCCGCGGCACTGTACCATCGCCGGTCCCCCGAGCCGGAGGCCCCCAAGCATGAGCGGACTGGACGAGCGCAGCGAGGCGCGCATCACCGAGTGGATCGCGGCGATGACCCTCGAGGAGAAGGTGGCCCTCGTCGCCGGCGCCGACATGTGGCGCACCGTCGGCGTGCCGCGGCTCGGCATTCCCCCCTTCAAGGTCACCGACGGGCCGGCGGGGGCGCGCGGCGAGAGCTTCTCGGAGGGTCCCCCGTCGGACTGCTTCCCGTGCGGCACCGCGCTCGGCGCGACCTGGGACCCGGCGCTGGTCGAGGAGGTCGGCGCGGCGCTCGGGGAGGAGACCCGCACCAAGGGCGCCCACGTGCTGCTGGCGCCCACGGTGAACATCCACCGCTCGCCGCTCGCCGGGCGCAACTTCGAGTGCTTCTCCGAGGACCCCCATCTGACCGCGCGTCTGGCGGTGGCGTACGTGCGCGGCGTGCAGAGCCGCGGCGTCGGCTGCTCGATCAAGCACTTCGTCTGCAACGACTCCGAGTTCGAGCGCCACACCATCAGCTCGGACGTCGGTGAGCGCCCGCTGCGCGAGATCTACCTGCGGCCGTTCGAGGAGGCGGTTGCCGAGGCGCGGCCCTGGTCGGTGATGTCGGCCTACAACAAGGTCAACGGCACCTGGGCCAGCGAGAGCCGCGCGCTGCTGGTCGACCTGCTCAAGGAAGACTGGGGCTTCGACGGCTTCGTGGTGTCCGACTGGTTCGGCACCAACGCCACGGTGCCGTGCGCGCTCGGCGGGCTCGACCTCGAGATGCCGGGCGCGGGGCGCCACTTCGGGCCCGCGCTGCTCGACGCCGTGCGCAAGGACGAGGTCGACGAGGAGACGCTCGACGACAAGGTGCAGCGAGTGCTGCGCGCGACGATCCGCTCGGGCGCGATCGACGAGGCGTCGCCGCGCCCCGAGGGCAGCGAGGACCGCCCCGCTCACCGCGCGCTGGCGCGGCGCGCGGCGCGCGACGCGATGGTGCTGCTGCGCAACGAGGGCGACGTGCTGCCGCTCGACCCGGACGCGCTGCGCTCGCTGGCGGTGATCGGGCCCAACGCGAACACCGCCGTGATCCAGGGCGGCGGCAGCGTGCGGCTCAACGCGCACGCGGCCGTGACTCCGCTCGACGGCATCCGCGAGCGGCTCGGCGACGGCGCCGCCGTGCGCTTCGAGATCGGCTGCACCCGGCATCGGACGCTGCCGCTGCTCACCTCGCGCCATCTCGAGGACCTGCCGGGCGCGGCGGGGCGCGGCCTGCGCGTCGAGTACTTCGCCAGCCTCGACCTCTCCGGCGAGCCGGTCGCGCGCGCCGAAGGCACGCGCGTCGACTACAGCTGGTTCGGACCGCCCGCCGAGGGCGTGGACGCGCGGAGCTTCTCGGCCCGCATCAGCGCCCGCTTCGTGCCGCCGGAGAGCGGCGAGTTCCAGTTCGGCCTGATGAGCGCCGGCCTCTCCCGGCTGCTGGTCGACGGCGAGCCGGTGGTGGACAACTGGACGCGGCAGGAGCGCGGCGACTCGTTCTTCGGCGCGGGCAGCAGCGAGGCGATCGGGCGGGTGGCGCTGCGCCAGGGTGAGCCCGTGACGCTGGCGATCGAGTACACCCGCGAGGGCGCCGGCCTGCTGGCGGGCCTGCGTGCCGGCATGATGCTGCCCGTGGCCGACGACGCCCTCGAGCGGGCGGCGGCGGCCGCGGCCGAGGCGGATGCGGCCGTCGTGGTGGTGGGCCTCGATGCCGACTGGGAGACCGAGGGCCGCGACCGGGTGGACCTGGAGCTGCCCGGTCGCCAGGCCGAGCTGATCGAGGCCGTGGCGGCGGCCAACCCGCGCACCGTGGTGGTGCTGAACGTCGGCTCGCCCGTGCGCATGCCGTGGGCCGAGCGCGTGCCCGCGCTGCTCCAGGCCTGGTACCCCGGCCAGGAGTGGGGCCACGCGCTCGCCGAGCTGCTGTTCGGCGACGCGAGCCCGAGCGCGCGCCTGCCCACCAGCTTCCCGCACCGGCTCGAGGACACGCCGTCGTTCCTGAACTACCCCGGCGAGAACGGCCACGTGCTCTACGGCGAGGGCCTCTTCGTGGGCTACCGCTACTACGACACGGTGGACGTCGCGCCGCTCTTCCCGTTCGGGCACGGCCTGTCCTACGCGCGCTTCGACTACGCCAACCTGAGCCTGGCCCCCGAGTTCGACGCCGACGGTGGGCTCGACGTCGCGTTGGACGTCACCAACGCGGGCGACCGAGCCGCCAGCGAGGTGGTGCAGCTCTACCTGCAAGACGTCGAGTCGCGCCTGACGCGGCCCGCGCAGGAGCTGGCGGCGTTCGCCAAGGTGGCCCTCGAGCCCGGCGAGACCCGGACCGTGCGCCTGTACCTCGACCGCCGCGCCTTCTCCTACTGGGACCCCGACGCGGGCGGCTGGCTGGCGGAGCCCGGCGAGTTCGAGGTCCGGGTGGGCGCCTCGAGCCGCGACCTGCGGCTGCGGGCGCGCACGACGCTGCGGGCGCGCGCCGATGGCTGACGGCGCGTCGTCGCGCGTGGCGCGGCTCTCGATCGAGGAGGCGCGCGAGGTCGCCACCTCGCTGGGCCTGGCCGACGCCTACGCCGAGCTCAGTGTCTTCCGCGTACTGCTGCGCCACCCGCGCCTTGCCCAGGCGGTGGCGGGGCTGCTCAACACGCTGCTGTTCCGCGGCAAGCTGTCGCCGCGCCTGCGCGAGCTGCTGATCATGCGCATCGGCTGGGTCACCGGCTCGGAGTACGAGTGGACCCAGCACTGGCGCGTGGCGCGCGCGCTCGACCTCCCCGAGGAGGACCTGCTGGCGGTGCGCGACTGGCGCGCCTCGGACCGCTTCGACGAGGCCGACCGGGCCGTGCTGGCCGCGACCGACGAGACGCTCGAGAGCGGGGCCATCAGCGAAGCGACCTGGAAGCAGTGCGCGGCGCACGTGGGCGGCGTCGAGGAACGGCTCGAGCTGGTGGTGGCGATCGGCAACTGGCGGCTGTTCTCGTCGCTGCTGCGCAGCCTCGAGATCCCGCTCGAGGAGGGCACCGAAGGCTGGCCGCCCGACGGCCGGCGGCCGCAGGCGTCCGGCTCCTGAGCGGCTCGCGGCGCGCGCGGGGGAGGATCGGCATGCGGGGCCGCGGAGCGGTCGCAGCGAGCCTGGTCGCGTGGCTGGCGGCGGCGCCGGCCGCCGCCGAGACGGCGCGCGGGGTGGTGTTCGACGACCGCGACGGCGACGGGGTGCGCGGCGCCGCCGAGCCGGGCGTCCCCGGCGTCCGCGTCTCCGACGGGCGGCGCGTGGTCCGCAGCGACGCCGGGGGGCGCTGGTCGCTCGAGATCGGCGACGCGGCGATCGTCTTCGTCACCAAGCCGGCCGGGTGGATGACCCGCGTCGACCCGGTCACGCAGCTCCCGCGCTTCTACTACATCCACCAGCCCGGCGGGTCGCCGCCCGGGCTGCGCTACGCGGGGATCGAGCCCACCGGCTCGCTGCCGGACTCGATCGACTTCCCGCTGCGCCGCGTGGACGAGCCGGCGCGCTTCGAGGCGATCCTGTTCGCCGACACGCAGCCGCAGACCGCGGTCGAGGTGGACATGGTGCGCGACGACGTGGTCGCGGGCCTGGTCGGCACCGACGCGCGCTTCGGCATGACCCTCGGCGACATCCTGTTCGACGACCTCTCGCTGTTCCCGCGCTTCAACCGCGTGATCGGCCAGATCGGCATCCCCTGGTACAACGTGCCCGGCAACCACGAGCTGAACCTGCTCGCCGCCGACGACCGCCACTCGCTCGAGACCTTCAAGCGCACCTACGGGCCGCCCTACTACGCCTTCGAGGTGGGCGACGCCGTCTTCTTCGTGCTCGACAACATCGAGTACCAGGGCAACGGCACGGCCGATCCCGCCGACGTCCGCGGCGCCGGCGGCTACGAGGCGCGGCTCGGCGAGCAGCAGCTCGAGTGGCTCGAGCGCGAGCTCGCGCACGTGCCCGCCGAGAAGCTCGTGTTCCTCGCCATGCACGCGCCGCTGCGCACCTACCTGCACGATTTGCCGCGCGCCAACACGCAGGACCGCCGCGACCTGTTCCGCCTGCTGGAGGGCCGCGAGCACCTGTACGCCGTGGCCGGCCACAGCCACACCACCGAGCACCACTACTTCGGCCGGGACGACGGCTTCCCGGGCCCGGGCGAGCTGCACCACCACGTGCTGACCACCGTCTCCGGGAGCTGGTGGAGCGGGCCGCTCGACGCGCGTGGCATCGCCGATGCCACGCAACGCGACGGCACGCCCAACGGCTACCACGTGCTCGAGGTGGACGGCGTCGAGCTGGCCGTGCGCTACCGGGCGGCGGGAATGTCCGCCGACCACCAGATGCGCATCGTTTTCGACGTGGCGCACCACCAGCACCGGCCCGAGGCGCTGCGCGACTACCGCCACGGCGAGCTGCTCGACGGCCGCTTCCCGGTGGACGCGGTGCCCGCCGCCCAGGTGGTCGTCAACCTGTTCGACGGCGGGCCGCGTTCGCGGGTGTCGTTCGAGGTCGGCGGACGGCCGCCGGTCGAGATGCAGCGCGTGTCGTACCCCGATCCGTGGGTGCACGAGCTCTACGGCCGCAACCGCGAGACCGTGAAGAGCTGGGTGAAGGCGGAGCCCTCCTCGCACCTGTGGACCGCGGACCTGCCCGACGACCTCGGTCCCGGCACCTACACCCTGACCGTGCGCGCCACCGACGAGTTCGGCCGCGTCCACCACGGCCACCGCATCCTGGAGATCGAGGGCTCGAGCGGGCCGCGGCGCTGAATGGTGGAACGCCCCGGCCGGCGCCGGGGCGTTCGGTTCACGGTTCGCGCCGGGCACGCGCGCTCAACGCGCGCGCCGGCCCCGGGCTGCGAGCCAGGCGACACCCGAACCGACCAACAGCAGGGTCCCGGGCTCCGGCACCACCTGTCCACGAATCTCACCGCCCGGGAAGTTGGTGGAGTGGATGTTGATGTACCAGAGACCCGCGAGCACGTCGGCTTCCTGCGTGTCGTCGATCGTCGTCGAGCCGATCGACGGACTGGTGAGTCCGCTGATCGCGCCGAAGTTCACCTGAACTCCGGCGTTCTGGCTCGGCGTCGCGGGACCGTGGAAGTGCGCCACGGTGATCGTCCCGCTGAGCCCGCTCCACTGGATGTCCCAGGAGAACAGGTTCGTGTCGGTGTCGAGCGTGATGGTGGCCGATCCCGTCCCGGTGCCCCCGGCCGCGCACGTGCCAGCACCAGCGTTGGCCTGTGCGCAGTCGATGGTCGACGAGAGGTTCACGGTCACCGCGGATGCCGGCGCCACCCACAGCAGGGCCGCACCGGCGACGAGGCACAGCAGTCGCATCGACGGCACCTCCGCTTCCGTTCTTCCAGAGGGTAGAGTGGGGGCGGCGCGCGAAGCGTGGCGAAGTGTCCCTGAGAAAGCTGCCTTCCCCCGCAGGGGCAGGGGCTCTGGCGACCTTTCTGCGCGGCAGAAGCCCCTCGCAAGCGCCCGGAGGGCGCGCGCAGTGAGGCGAAGCCGAACGAAGTCCAACAGCTACGGCTCGACCTGGCACTTGAGCGTGCCGTCCTCCTGGCGCTGGCAGCGCGGATCTTCGGAGGGGAACGCGGGCTCGATCTCGAGCGTGCGCTTCGCGAGCGGGCACACCAGCGTGTCGCCCTGCACCCAGCAACCGCGTCCGATCTCGGGCGTCACGGCGCGGAACGAGCAGGCGCACTCGCAGGGGGGCGCTTCGACGTTCACCACCGGCGGTAGCTTCTGGCAGGCCACCGCCAGCAGCGCGAGCACCGCCGCGGCGGCGCAGCGGGTGCGCATGGGTCGCTCTCCTCGGGCTAGTCCTTGACGTTGGAGGCCGGGTCCAGGTGCAGGCGCTTGAGCAGCCGCGTGGTGACCCGCTTGAAGCGCAGTGCCAGGTTCGCGCGGCGGCTCGGTCGGACCCAGCTCATCTGGATCATGCGCCGCTCGCCGACGAAGGGCCGGTGGCCGTGGAACGAGTTCTCGGTGCGGCGGAAGGCGGCCATGGTGCCCGAGACCGGGTTCACCTCGCCCGCGTAGTCCTCGATGTCGGTCGGCGAGCGCAGCATGCGGAGCTGGCCGCCGTCGTGGGGCCAGCCCTCGTTGAAGTAGATCAGCATGCTCACGATCTTGGTCCAGTGATCGTTGTGGATGTTGCCGTCGGTGGCCTGCGAGAAGCCGCGCACGGTGATGCTGACCGGCATGCCCTCGAGCTGCGCGTTCAGCTTCGCGCCCAGCTTGCGCGCGAACTCCGGCTTGCGCAGCTCCTCGAGCAGGGCCGCGAAGGTGGGCCCGTACTCCACGGCGTCGAGCGCGAAGTTCCCCGGGCCCGGGATCTTGGGGTACTCGCGCTCGAGCGTCTCCCGCGCCGCGGGCCGGATCAGATCGGGCACCACGATGTAGTCGAACGGGTCGT
Source organism: Myxococcota bacterium (assembly GCA_030066475.1). The sequence goes on along the minus strand of JASJBO010000032.1, from coordinate 1,242 downwards.
GCTCGGCCTGGGCGGCGTCGAGCGCCTCGAGATCGATCATGCTCATGGGAACCCCCCCGCGGCTGCCTCCCCGCATGGAGTAGTGGATTCGGACGGGAACGGATAGTCCCCGCGGGGGTCGGCGTTGACGCTGGCCGCGGGATGCCCTTAGTTGCTCGCTCCGATGGCCGACCTGCCCGACATGGCGCGCGACGTCGCCCGCGAGACCCTGGTCCACGCGCTCTTCTTCCTGCCCACCGAGCGCAACGTCGCACTCGACCGCTGGCTGCGCGGCCGCGAGGAGGCCCGCAAGCTGCGCGCGGCCGACTACGTGCTGATGTCGTGGGCGAAGAGCGGCCGCACCTGGCTGCGGCTCATGCTGTCGCGCTTCTACCAGGTGCGCCACGGCCTGCCCGACTCGGCGTTCCTCGAGTTCGACAACCTGAAGCGCCGCCAGCCGGCGATCCCTTCGGTCTTCTTCACCCACGGCAACTACCTGCGCAACTACACCGGCGACTGGGAGACCAAGAAGGACTTCTACCAGAGCCGCATCCTGTTCCTGGCGCGCGACCCGCGCGACGTGGCCGTCTCGCAGTACTTCCAGTGGAAGTTCCGCATGCGGCCGCGCAAGATGCTGCTGAACGACTACCCGGAAGACGGCGCCGACCTCTCCGTCTACCAGTTCGTGATGGAGCACGACGCCGGGCTGCCGCGCATCGTCGAGTTCCTGAACCTGTGGGCCCGCGAGCTGCCCAAGGTGCGCGGCTTCCACCGGCTCCGCTACGAGGACCTGCGGGCGCGCACCGAGGAGTCCGTGGCCGAGGTGCTCGAGTTCCTGGGGACGCCGGGCGAGCCCGAGCAGGTGGCCGAGGCGGTGCGCTTCGCGGCGGTCGAGAACATGCGGAAGCTCGAGACGTCGAAGGCCTTCTGGCGCAGCGGCAAGCGCATGGTGGCCGGCGATCCCGGCAACCCCGACTCGTTCAAGGTGCGCCGCGCCAAGGTCGGCGGCTGGCGCGACTACTTCGACGACGACCAGTGCGCCGCCATCGACGGCTACGTGCAGAAGCACCTCGACCCGGTGTACGGCTACCGGTCATAGGGACTTCGCTCGCCTTCGGCTCGCTGCGCGCGCCTGCGGCGCTTGCGGGGGTGCCCGCGTAGGGGCTGTTTGCTCTGCGGGGGCGGCCTGGTTGACTTCGCTCGCCTACGGCTCGCTGCGCGCGCCGCCGGAGGAACCGGCGGCGCTTGCGGGGTGCCCGCGTA
>JASJBO010000031.1 GCA_030066475.1 Myxococcota bacterium | reverse complement strand
GCTATGGCTGCGGTTTCGCGCCTTGATCTCGGGCCGAATTCGCGCACCAGGCTCGGTCCGGGTTCTTCAACGGGCTGCTAGCGCCCGCGGTACTTGGGCTCGCGCTGCTCGGCGCGGGCGGCCTTCATCTCGGCGTAGTCGTGCGACTGGAACACCAGCGACTGCGTCAGCGCCTCCTCCTGGATCGAGCGCTTCACCAGCGGGTCGCCCAGGCGCGCGAGCGTGCGGCGGAACATCTTCACGGTGAAGGCCGGCGCGCGCGCGATCGCGTGGGCCATCTCGAGCACCGTCTCGTCGAGCTTCTCGTCGGGCACGACGCGCGAGACGATGCCGTGCCGCAGCGCCTCCTCGGCGTCCATCACGCGCCCCGTGAGCGCCAGGTCGGCCACCAGCCCGTGGCCCGCCATCTGGAACAGGCGCGCCGTGCCACCGGTGTCGGGCACCACGCCGTGCAGCACTTCGGGCAGTCGCATCCGGGCGCTCTCGCCGGCTACGCGCAGGTCGCAGAGCAGCGCGCGCTCGAACGAGCCGCCGATCACCCAGCCCTTGAGCGCCACCAGGATCGGGCAGGGCAGCGTGAAGAACTGCTGCGTGCCGGTGTGGCCGCGCTCGATGAACTCGAGGTCGCTCAGGTCCTCGGTGCGCACGCCCAGCTCGGTGGTGTCGCGGCCCGACGAGAACGACTTTCCCTCGCCGCGCCAGACCACGGCGCGCACGCCGTCGCTTTGGTGCAGCTCGCCAAGCACCTCCCAGAGGCGTGCGTCCATCTCGTCGTTGGCGGCGTTGTGCTTCTCGGGCCGGTTGTTGGTCATGATGGCCACCGGGCCGTCGAGCTCGAGCCGGATCGTGTCGCTGGGCACGGGGAGGTCTCCTCAGCGGCCGCGGAAGACGGGCGCCCGCTTCTCGGTGAAGGCGCGCACCGCCTCCACGTAGTCGTCGGTCTGCGCGCCCTCCACCATGCGCTCGGCCTCGACGTCCAGGCAGGGCTCGAGGTCGGCCACCAGGGCGCGGTTCAGGTTGTCCTTCATGTAGCGCAGCGCGATCGGCGGACCGGCCGCGATCGACGCGGCGAGCGCGAAGGCCTCCACCGCGAGCTCGGCGTCGGGCACCACGCGGTTCACCAGGCCGAGCCGCTCGCAGGCCTGCGCGTCGAGGCGCGCGCCGGTGTAGTAGAGCTCGCGTGCCCGCGCGGGGCCGACCAGGCGGGTGAGGAACCAGCTCCCGCCGTAGTCGCCCGAGAGGCCCAGGCGCGCGTAGGCCGTGGTGAGGAAGGCGCTCTCGGCGGCGACGCGCAGGTCGCAGGCGAGCGCCAGCGCGAAGCCGGCGCCGGCGGCGGGGCCGGGCAGGGCGCCCACCACCGGCTTCTCGAGCCGGTGGATCGCGGCCGGGATGCCGTGCTCCCAGCGCAGCTGGCGCTTGCGCTCCTCGGGCGAGGGCAGCTTGCCGTCGGCCGCCATGCGCTTGGTGTCGCCGCCGGCGCAGAAGGCGGCGCCGGCGCCGGTGAGCAGCAGGCAGCCGATCTCGCAGTCGGCGCCCAGCTCCGGGATCCAGCGCGCCAGCGCCCGCTTCATGTCCATGGTGAGCGCGTTGCGTGCCTCGGGCCGGTTCAGCGTGAGCGTGGCCACGCGCTCCTCGACGCGGCAGAGCACCTCCCCGGTGCCGGTGTCGATCTCGCGGGAGCTCACGCACACACCTCCAGACCCGAGCCTACCGCAGACCCGCTCCGGTTTGACGGACGGCGTCTGCGCCTGGACACTTCGCGTCAGCCGGAGGAATCGAGATGGGTCTGCCGCAGCCGCCCGCGCTGGGGGCGAGCGCGTTGCCGAAGGGCACCTTCGAGCAGGAGGTCGCGTTCGTGACCGGCGCCGGCACCGGCCTGGGCCGCGCCATCGCAGTCGAGTTCGCGCGGCTGGGCGCCGCGATCGCCGTGGTGAGCCGCAAGGCCGAGCACCGCGCGGCCGGTGTGGCCGCCGTCGAGGCGCTCGGCGTGCGCGCGCTCGACGTCGAGTGCGACATCCGCCAGCCCGAAGCCGTGGCCGCCGCCTTCGACCGCGTCGAGTCCGAGCTGGGCCCGCCCGGCGTGCTGGTCAACAACGCCGCCGGCAACTTCCCGGTGCCCGCCGAGGACCTCTCGCCCAACGGCTGGCGCGCCGTGGTGGACACCGTGCTGAACGGCACCTTCCACTGCGCGCGCGAGTTCGGCCGCCGCCACATCGCCGTCGGCACGCCCGGCTCGATCCTCAACATCGGCGCCTCCTACGCCTGGACCGGCGGCCCCGGCTTCGCCCACTCCGCCGCCGCCAAGGCCGGCGTCAAGAACCTGACCGAGACGCTCGCCGTCGAGTGGGCGCCCTACGGCATCCGCGTGAACGGCCTGGTCCCGGGCCTGTTCCCGCACCAGGACGAGACGGCCGACATCCGCGGCGTCCCCGAGCGCGGTCAGCACGAGGATCGCCGCGCCCCCGCCGGCCGCGTCGGCCAGCCCCGCGAGCTGGGCTGGGCCGCCACCTTCCTGGCCTCTCCCTACGCCGCCTACGTCACGGGCCACACGATGGTGGTCGACGGCGCCAACTGGCAGCGCCGCGCCATGCTCCAGCCCGAGTTCGTCCCGATCCGCGAGCAGCTCGGGAAGGGCCCCTTCGGCAGCTAGCAACCGACTCGCTGCTCACCCGAAGCGCCCCGCAAGCGCCGGCGAAGCCGGCGCGCGCAGCGAGCCGCCGGCGAGCGAAGTCCATTCAAATTGCGCCCCGCAAGTGCCGGCGAAGCCGGCGCGCGCAGCGAGCCGCAGGCGAGCGAAGTCCACCTAGATTGCGACTCGCACCCGAATTCCGAAGATCCCGATGGTGTCCTTGCGGCGGAACTCCGACGGGTCGAAGATCACCTGGACGTCGGGCGTCACGCGAATGGTCTCGGTGAGCTGGAGGCGGTAGAAGAGCTCGAGCACCTTCTGGGCGCGTCCCCGGCTGCCGTGGGGCTCGCCCCAGGAGAAGCCGATGCCCATCACGTCGTCGCGGCTCTCGACGAGCCCGCCGGCCCCGAGGCCGAACGAGACGATCTGCTGCGTCGGCGTGCCCGGCTTGCCCTGGTAGGCGTACCGGAAGAAGGGCACGGCGAAGAAGCGCTCGCCCAGCGGGAGCTGGTGGTCGAAGCTGAGCGAGAGCCCCCAGCTCTCGCGCCGCCGGATCTCCTTTCCGTTCTGGCTGAACCAGCCGTGGAAGCGGTAGGTGCCGGTGCCGAAGCGCCCGAAGTCGGGCGTCAGCCCGAGCTCGGCGCCGTACCAGTACTCGCCGCGGGCGAAGCTGTCGAAGGGGTTCCGGCGGGCGCGGCCGTTGACGTCGCCGAAGCCCAGCGTGAGGTAGGCGAGCTCGAAGGGCTGGATCTTGACGTTCGCGCCGATCGTCAGGCGCGGCTGGGTCGTGGCGGGATTGAATGCGAAGGCCTGGTTCAGGAAGTACTGGTCGGAGTTGGACGCGCGGTTCGAGTCGAAGAAGCTCGAGCTGAGGAAGCGGCCCGCGTTGACGAGCACCTTCCGGTGGAAGAGGCTCTGCTGCCAGTAGGCCAGCGCCTCGTAGTCCCAGCGCCCGAAGAGGTCGGCCGTGCTCCACAGCGATCCCACGCTCGGCGCGAGTCGCAAGGGCGTGACGCCGAGCTTGCGGTCGCGGAAGTCCACGACGAAGTTGAGGTAGCCGTCGTGTCCGGTGCCGGGCCGGAAGAGCCCGCCGAGGATGTGCCAGCGCCCGAAGACCGAAGCGTTGTACTGGCCCGACTCGTCGGAGCCGATCGCGTTCGTGGCGTTCTGGTAGAGCCACAAGAAGCTGGCCCCGAGCCGCAGCCCGAGGCTCCGCGCCAGGCGGTCGCGGGCGGGCGCCCAGACGTGGCGGGTGAAGACCTCCACCGGGCCCCAGTAGACGAGGCCCGTGGGGTCCGCGGCCCCGACGTTCTCGGCCTCGACGTCGTCGAGTGTGGTCTCCACGTCGTTGATCTGCGGAAACGAGCGCGTGGCGCGCTCCTGCCCGTCCTGCGCGGGCGGATCGGGAGGCTGGGCCGCCGTCGGCGCGGCGATTGCGAGCATCAGCACCAGCGCGCTCGGCCAACGGATCACGCGCGTCGGAGTATCCGTGGCAGCAGCCGTTCGGTCAATCCCGTCGACGAGCGGGCTCCTCGGCACTCGCGGCCCGAACGCATCGGTCCCGGACGCGGTAGATCTCCAAGCGTCCGAGGACGCAGCGCACGAAGCGAGCCGCCCGATCGGCGGGGCCGTACTCCTCGCGGAACGCCGCCTGCACCCCGGCGTTCCGGGGCAACGCGCCGTCCGACTGCTCGGCGTCGGCGAACGCCGGACCCCCTCCGAGCGCAGGGCCCCGGGGGAGCCCTCCCTGACCATTCGCTGACCACTCGCTGACGTCCGCTCCGGACGACCTCCGGTCGTGTAGGGTGGGTTCGCGTAGACGGGAGGCGAAACCGTGGGAGAGGTCGCACTCGCAAGGGCCGGAGCTGTCGCGCTGCCGCGGCGGTCGTGCGCCGCGAGGTGCGCGCTGGTGCTGGTGATCCTGCTCGTGCCCGGCGTGGGGTCCGCCGAGCCGCTCGTGGGCGACGTCTTCGGCTTCGGCCGCAACGTGAGCGGCAAGACCTGTCTCGGCACCGACCAGGGCGCCGCCTCGATCGCGACGGCGATCGACACCAGCAATCTCGGGACGCTGGGCCTGCTGCAGGTGTCGGCCTCGGGCGGCACGCTGCTCGGCTACGGTCGCCACACTCACCTGCTGGCCGAGGACGGCAGCGCCTGGGCCTGCGGCGTCAACACCAACAACCGGACCGGCCAGGGTACGCCGAGCGGCATCACACCGACGGCCTCGATCATCGACCCGGTGCCGTTCGGCGCGCTCGACATCACGCAGCTGTCGGTGGGTGGCGCACACAGCCTGCTGCTCCGGGAAGACGGCGTCGTCTTCTCGCTGGGGAACGGGGGCGCCGCCCAGACGGGCCTGGGGGAGGCCAAGAGCGCGCTCGTGCCGACGCCCATCGATGCCGGGCAGCTGGGACAGCTCGCCGTGACGCAGGTCGCGGCGGGCGGCTCCCACAGCCTGGTGCTCTCCGAGCTCGGCACCGTGTTCGGCTTCGGAGCGGGCTACGAGGGCCAGGCCGGGGTCGGCACGAGCGGCGTCTTCTTGTCGGCCACGGCCATCGATGCCACGAACATCGGCCAGCGCGAAATCGTCCAGCTGTCGGCCGGCGACATCCACAGCCTGGTCCTGGCCGACGACGGCACCGTCTTCGCGTTCGGCGACAACGCCGACGGGCGCACCTGCCTCGGCACGAATACGGGCGACACGCTGGTGCCCACGCCGATCGACACGACCAACCTCGGTCCGCTCGCGATCGAGCAGGTGTCGGCGGGGGCCCAGCACAGCCTGCTGCTGGCCGAGGACGGCACCGTATTCGCGTGTGGCACGAACCTCAGCGGGGTGACCGGCCAGGGCACGAGGATGGGCGAGACGCTGATCCCGACCGCGATCGACGCGAGCAACCTGGGCGGCCGCGCGATCGCCCAGGTCGCGGCCGGCGTCAACCACAGCCTGCTGCGCGCCGAGGACGGCACCGTGTTCTCGTTCGGCTGGCACGGCGACGGGGCCACCGGGCTGGGTCTCACCGCGGGTGAGGCCACGGTCGCAACGCCGATCGACACCACGAACCTGGCCGGCCTCTTCGTCACCGACATCTCGGCGGGCTTCCAGCACAGCCTGCTGGTGGCGACGCTCCCGGAGCCGTCGGGCGGCGGGCTGGCAGCGGCCGGCGCCCTCGCGGGGCTGGCGCGCCGGCGGCGACGCGTCGTGGCCCGGGGTGCGTCGGATCGCGTCGGGCCCGTGAGGTAGCGGACGCGCACTCCGGAGCGGCGCTCGCGTTGCCAGCAGTGGCTGTGCGACGCGTGAGCAGTCGCGCGCGCAGGCCGCCGGACTGGCTCCGCAATCGCTCCGGCCGCCGCGCCCGAGCGCGCCGCGGGCGCGATACCGGTCAGCCGGTTGCCAGCGCGTCTCGTTGCGACTCGCGCGGTTGCGGCGGCTGCTGCCGGTCGCACTGGCGCCGCCGCCGCTGCGCGTCACCGAACGCGGATTCCCTCCCAAGCGAAAAAGCCATCGAATTCGGTGAGTTGAGCATTCGCCCGCGACGGGCACGGAGCTTGCTCTCTGTGCCGCCCAGGACCCTGGTCGTCCGCCACGAGAGGACGATTCGCATGCCGCTGGAGCTCGAGGAGCCGGAGCGACATGGAGGTCATGGTCGTGTGCAAGCGTCGCGGAGGAACTGCGACCCGATGAGTTCGAACGGATTCATCCGAGACACGCTGCTCTGGGCGGCGCTGCTCGTGGTCGTCCTGGTGGCCGCGGTCGGCGTGCGCGGGTCGGAGCGCTGGGTCGGCACGACCTATCCCGGCTTCCTGGTGCTCGACAACGGTGTCGTCGCATCGGCCGGGCTCGCACACTGGCCCGACGCGAAGTCGGTCTACCAGCACGAGGTCGTGGCGGTGGACGGAGTGGCCGTGCGCGGCGGTCCGGCAGTGCGGGCGGCCGTGGCGGAGCTCGCCGCGGGCACGCCGGTGTCCTACCGCTTCCGCAGCGACGGCCGGGAGGTCGAGCGGACCTTCCCGGTGCGGCGCTTCGAACGGGTGGACTTCCTGCTGCTGTTCGGCGCCTACCTGCTCAACGCGCTGGTCATGGCCGCGGTGGGCCTGGGCATCCGCTTCCTGCGCCGCTCCCATCCGCTCGCGAACGCGACCGCACCGCTGCTGCTGGTCTCGGCCGTCTGGGGCCTCACCGGGATGGATCTGTACGGGCCGTCGCACCTGTTCCGGCTGCACGCGCTGGCAGAGGCCCTGCTGGCGCCGGCCTTCGTGGCCATGGCCCTCGGCTTCCCCGAGCCGGCCGCACCGGTCCGCCGCCATCCGGGGCTGCTGCCGGCGGTGTGGGGGGTCGGGCTGCTGTTCGCAGTCGGCTATCAGATCGGGCTGCGGGATCCCGACACCTACGTCTTCTGGCACGGCGCGGCGAACCTGGCCAACCCGGCCGCCGCGTCGCTCCTGGTCGTCTCACAGGTCGTCCGCTTCGCGCGCTCGCGCTCGTTCGAGTCGCGCCAGCGCATCAAGCTGCTCGCGCTCGGCACCGCGCTGGCGCTCACGCCGCCGATCGTCCTGGCCCTCGGCAGCGCGCTCTCCGGCGGGCAGGTGGCGCAGAACGCGATCGCCTTCACTGCCTTCCTGTTCCCGCTCTCGCTGGGCTACGCCGTGCTGCGTCACAACCTGCTCGGGGTGGACCTGCTGATTCGCCGGGGCCTGGTGTATTTCTCGTCGAGCATCCTGATCACCGCCACCTACCTCGCGGGCTCCCTGGCGCTCGATCGCTTCACCACGAGCCAGGACAGCGGCGTGCAGTGGGCGGCGACGTTCCCGGCGCTGACGGCGCTCGTCCTGCTGCCGCTGCGCGATCGCATCCAGCAGTGGCTCGACCGTCTCTTCTTCCGCGCCGCCTACGACTTCCAGCGCACCGTCGAGCGCGCCAGCGCCCGCTTCGCCTCGGTGGCGAGCCTGGCGGTCGTGGCCGAAGAGCTGCGCGACACGGTCGGCGAGGCCCTCGGACCCGCGTCGATCGAGGTGGTCTCGCGTCCCTCGAAGGCGGACGGCTTCGAGTCGGTGCTCGCCACCGGGCCCGCGTCGGAGGCTTCCGACGCGTCGGCCTGGGTGGAGCTGGTCGCGGCCTCCGCCGAGCCCTGGGACCTGCGGGACGGCGGACTGCTGGTGCCGATGCGCACCCAGGAGCACCTGGTGGGCTTCCTCTCGCTGGGGCCGCGCCGCGACGGACGCATCTACGGGGCCGAGGATCGGCGCCTGCTCAAGGTGCTCGCGAATCAGGCGGCGGTGGCGATCCAGAACGCCTACTCGCTCGAGGCCGTCCGCGAGCTGAACCGCTCGCTCGAGGGCAAGGTCGACGAGCGCACCACCAAGCTCGCGGACGCGCTGCGCGAGCTGCGCGAGAAGAACCGCCAGCTCGAAGAGATCTCCGCCAGCGACCCGGTGACGGGGCTGCGGTCGCGGCGCTTCACCTGCGACGCCCTCGACCGCGAGGTCTTGCGCGCCGAGGAGCACGGTGCCCCGCTCTCCGTGCTGATGATCGACCTCGACCGATTCAAGCGCGTCAACGACAGCTACGGGCACGGCGTGGGAGACGCCGCGCTGCGCCGCACCGCGGACGCGATCCAGCACACGCTGCGCAGCACCGACCTGGCCGGCCGCTTCGGCGGCGAGGAGTTCCTGGTCGTGCTGCCCGACACCGACGCCGCCGGCGCCTGCCAGACCGCCGAGCGGATCCGCCGGGCCGTGGAGGGCCTCGAGATCGACGGGCGGGACGGCCAGACCTTCGGCGTCACCGTGAGCATCGGCGTGGCCCAGCGCTGGCCCGACGACGACGGCGTCGCCCTGATCGATCGCGCCGACGACGCGCTCTACCGCGCCAAGCACGGCGGGCGCAACCGCGTCGAAGCGGACCTCGGCGAGGCGCGGGACGACGCGGACGCGCTGCCGGCCGACCCCGCGGAGGCGGCGGCGCGGCATGCGGCGATCGTGCGCGCGCTGCCCTCGGCCATCGAGCAGTGGGAGATCGGCGTCTACTTCCAGCCGCGCTGGTCGACGCTCGACGGCCGCTGCGTCGGCGCGGAGGCGCTCGCGCGCTGGACCTCGCGGACGCTCGGCCGGGTGGCGCCCGACGAGTTCATCCCGGTGGCCGAGGAGCTCGGCGTGGTGTACCAGCTCGGCGAGCTGGTGCTGAACGCCGCCTGCATGCAGGCCGGCGCGTGGGTGCGCAGCGGCTGGGACGACTTCCGGATCTCGGTCAACATCTCCGCGCTCCAGCTGTGCGATCCCGGCTTCCCGCGGCGGGTGGCCCAGGCGCTGGAGCGCGCCGGCCTCGATCCGCGCCACCTCGAGCTCGAGATCACCGAGCGCATGATCGTGGAGCCGATGGCCGAGACCGATCGGGTCATGCGCGAGATCTGCTCGCTCGGCGTCGACTTCTCGCTCGACGACTTCGGGACCGGTTTCTCGTCGCTGAGCTGCCTGACCACCCTGCCGGTCTCGATCGTGAAGCTCGACCGCTCGCTGGTGCAGGACGTCGCCGGGAACCCGCAGGCCGAGCGCCTGATGGACGGCACCTGCTCGCTCGCCCACAGCCTGGGCCTCTCCGTGGTTGCCGAAGGGGTCGACGATCCCGACGCGATGCCCGTGCTGGGCGCGCTCGGCTGCGACGAGGTTCAGGGCTTCGCGCTGGGCGAGCCCATGCCGGGCGAGCAGATGCACCGCTTCGTCCTGGAGCGGACCAAGCGCGAGACGCTGGTTCCCGTCTGCGCCTCCTGAGCGCGCCGCCGGCGGCTCCAGGCAAGCGCCGCGATCGCAGCGAACACGGCCGCGTGACCGACGGGAGAGCGCGGCTCCGGGACCGGCTCTGGGACGCACGTGTCGGCCGCGCAGAACGCGATGGTCTCCGGGTCGAGGTCGTCGCAGAAGGCGCCGTCCGGGAGGCCGGTGCACACCGCCGGGCGCGGGTGCTGGAACGGGGTCGCCCGGACGATGAAGGCCTCGTCGGCCCCGGTGGAGAGCACGACGGAACCCGTCTCGGCGCGGAACGCGATCTCGCCGTCGCTGTTGATGGCGCGCGGCGAGATCTCGAGCCGCGGGAACACGACCGTGCCGAAGGTCGCGAGCATGTCGCGGCAGACGACCTCGCGGAGCACCGAGCCGTCGGCGAACAGCAGCGGCTCGCCCAGCCCGCCGCCCGCCACGACCTCGCCGAAGGCGTTGATCGAGGTCTGGGCCGGGCTCGTGCTGGCGCCCGTCGTGTCGAGCGTCGAGTCGACCAGGGTGGCGAAGCCGAGCGCGGTGGCGCGGCGCAGCTGCCAGTCGCGGCCCGCCGACCTCACGTAGGCGGTGATGGCAATCGCGTTCCCCGAGATCGAGATGCCGCTCAGGAACTCCCCCTGGTCCGTCGCGACCGTCTCGACGGTCGTCAGGTTGAGCCGCAGGCGCTGGTCGACGCCGTCCGGGAGGATGCCCAGGAAGGCGTACCACGGCTGCACGAGGTCGATCACGAACGCGCCCAGCGTCTGGTACTCGGGGCCATTGGCCATGGCGATCACCGAGCCCACCGAGCCGGGACCGCGGAAGAGCGCGTCGCCCGCGTCGTTCTGTCGGCGAGCGATGTAGAGCATGGTGCCGGAGCTGTTGCCGGTGGGCCCCTGGCGGAGGGCGACCAGCGGATTCAGCGGGTTGCCGTCGCCGGTCTGGACGCGTGGGCTCGGGTCGACGAACAGGGGCGCGTCGGAGCGCTTGCGGTAGATCCCGATCACCGGCGGCCCGCTGCTCGGCTGCTCGGAGCCCAGCCAGAACACGCGACCCTGGTTCTCGATCACGGGGCCCTCGATCGAGGCGAAGAAGGCGTCGGGATCGGTGGGTGGACCGCTGCGCGCGATGGCGCCCGTGATCGGAACGCCGCCGGCGTCGGTGTCGCCGACGCCCGTGTGGATCTCGAAGCTCGGCCCCTGGCCCGCGACGCGCGCCAGGAACGCCACGCGGCCGGACGCGTTCATCGTCGGCGGGCCGAGCAGTCCCTCGGGGAACTGGTCGGTGCTCGCGATGATCGTGCAGTCGTACTCGCTGGGCTCCGCCACGAGCTGGGCCCGGGCCGGCTCGACGACCAGGAAGGCAAGCGCAAGCAACGCGTGACACCGCCGCACGCCCCAAGCGTAGGCGGAGGTGGGCGGTCGCTCCATCCCCCATTCTGGGGAGATCCGCCCGGGGCGGGCGTGCGTCACTTCCCCCGGCGAGGGCAACGGCAAGCTCCGCAAGGGAGCGCTCAGTCCGCGTCGAGCTCCGGGTAGCGCCGAAAGATGCCCTCCTGGTTGAAGTGCATCCGGCGTTCCGACGCCAGGTAGGCGGCGATGCGCGGTCGTTCCCGCACCCGCTCACGCAGCGCGAGCACGCCCGGTGTCGACTCGCTCGCGAGCGCGAAGCCACGGGGGAAGGCGTAGGCAACACCTTCGAGCACCTGGAAGAGCCCGAGGTCGGCGTGCGAGATGCGCTCGCCGACCAGCACGTCGCCGCCGTTGTGACGCAGCACGCGCTCGAAGTACTGGAGGAAGCGCGGCAGCCGCTGGCTCACGAAGTGCGGCGCGCGCCGCTTCGACTCGGCCTGCTGGTCCTCGTAGTAGAGCCAGGCGCTGATGGGATGATGGGTGTCGTGTGCCTCCACGACGAGGTCGGCAATCGTGAGCTGGAGCGCCAGCGCCTGTGCCTGGCCCGCTTCGTCCTGCGGCGTCAGCTCGTGACGGCGGCCGAGGAAGTGACAGATCGCCGCCGTCTGGGAGAGAACGAGCTCGCCCTGCTTCAGAACCGGCGGCGCGAAGATGGGATGGCCCTCGCGCTGGCCGGCCCAGAACGCCACCACGGCCTCGACGCCTCCGCCCTGCTCCGCCGGGAGCCGGCCGAGATCGCGGTAGGGCGTCGCAGCCTCCTCCAGGACGAGGCGGACGAACTCGCCGCGACCGGGGATGTTGGGCCAGTAGTAGAGCTCGTAGGGCGTGGGCAACGCGGGCTCCTCTCGGCTGGCAACGAGACGCTAGACGAATCCGGGAGCCGTCGCTCCGCCATCTGCGCGAGTGGCTGGGCGCTCGCGACTCCTCAGCGCCCAGGTGATGGAGTGATCCGTCGCGTCGTGGTCGCGAGCGCTCGGTGGGACCGGCGTGGTCGCGCTGCGGCGATCGGCCCCAGCGGCCGTGGCATGGGCCTGTCGGACGGAAGACACTAGCGGCACGGCTGGGCCCGTCCCGGCTTCGGACGTCCGGCACGTCGATTGCATCTCTGTGTCCAGATGCCGAATGACGTGCGCGTGAAGGTGCTCGGTGTGATCGCCCTCTCCCTGATCGGGAGCCTGTCGTCGGCCGCAGCGGCCCGCGCGAATCACTGCGAGGCCGAGACCACCCTCGTCGCGGGTGCGGAGCCTTGGACCCTCGCCGGCGAGCTCACGCGCGACGACGACACCATCTCGGACCTGGGCCTGCACCTCGGTTGGGGCCGCACCGAGAGCGCGACCTACGGCGACGTCTACTGCTTCACGCTCACCGAGTACGGTGACGTCGAGATCCTCCAGGAGTCGACGAGCAACCTGCGCCCGCACGTGCATCTCTACGAGCACGACCCGATGGCCACCAACGTCTACGACGAGTTTCGGGAGCTGGTGGACGACCAGGAGGCGTCGCAGCAACCCATCAGCCAGGCCCCGCTCACGGCGTACTTCCTGGCGCCGGGCAACTACGCGATCATCGCCGGCAGCTTCTGGGACGACGACGACGGCCTGTTCCGCGGGAATCCGGCGGGGGCCGTGGGCAGCTACACGGTGAGCACGAGCCTGACGGGAGTGAATCCGATGTGCGCGAGCCGGACGCCGCTCGCGTTCGGCGAGACCGCCATGGGGTCGCTCGCGCCCGGCGACTGCACCTGGCTCGAGATGGGCCACGACCACCTGACCGGGCTCGTCGACCTGTACGAGCTGTGGCTCGACGTGCCCGGCTTCGTGACGATCCAGATGGATGCGCCCGAGTTCGACGTGGACTTCGAAGTGCGCGCCGAGCCCTACCCCGGGCGCCTCGAGGACCTGCGGGTCGGCCGCGATCGGGACGGCTGGTGGTCCGGCTGGCTTCCCGGCGGCTCCTACACGGTGGTGGCGGCCAGCGAGGACGACCTGGGGGCCGGGGACTACACGCTGAGCTTCGACTACGACCCCCCGAACGCGGCCGCGTGCGAGGTGACGGAGCCGATCGCGCTCGACACGACCGTCCAGGGGGCGCTCGAAGTGGACGACTGCCCGATGCCCGAGCTGGGCCTCTACTGGGCGAGCTTCGTCGATCTCTACCAGTTCACGCTCCCGCGCGAGACGGTGATCGAGGTCGCGATGCTCGCCGACGCCGACGAAGGCCGGGTCGAGGCGGACGTCCAGATCTACGCGTACGATCCGTCCTGGCCGATCGGCGGCGGGTTCGTCGCAGCCGCGGACGAGATCTTCTACGACGAATTCGGCGAGCATGCGAACATCAGCCCCCTGGCGCTCGCCGCTGGCACGTACGTCGTGCTCGCACACGACGACGACGAGGAGTGGTTCGAGGAGTGGGGCCGGTTCGAGCAGGGGGCCTACAGCCTGACGGTCTCGACGGCGCCGGAGCCGGCGGCGGCCCTGCGCACCGGCGCCGCGTTGGCGGCCATGGCCGTGCTGGCGCGACGGGGCCAGCGGCCGAGAGCCGGGCGGGAGCATCACCGACTTTCCGCTTGACCGCAGGGCCTCCCGTGCACGACATTCGTTCATCCGAGAGAGGTCCGACCATGCCGCTTCGCTCTTGCCGCTTCGCCCGACCGGTCGCCATCGCCTTCCTCGCCTCGCTCGTCTCGGGCGCGCCCGCCCGGGCGCAGGACCGGGACAACGACGGCGTGCCCGACGGCGCGGACAGCTGCGTCGAGGTCGCGAACCCCGACCAGCGGGACACCGACAGCGACGGCTTCGGCAACGCCTGCGATCCCGACTACGACAACAACGGGGCGGTGGGCATCCCGGACTTCAACACCCTGCGCAGCCAGTTCGGCAAGAGCAGCGACGACCCCGACTTCGACCCGGACGTGGACCACAACGGCGACGAGGCCGTCGGGATCCCGGACTTCAACGTGCTGCGCTCGTTCTTCGGCTTGCCGCCCGGGCCTGCGGGCGACCCCGGTCCGCCGCCGGGCGCCCAGGAGCCGCCCCAGATCACGCCCCGCGCCTTCGAGAAGCGCGAGCCGCTCCGGCCGTTCCCCCAGCAGCTCCCGCCCGGGGCGCGCGCGCAGTTCCCCGCCTACGACGGCGCCCCGTTCTACGTGACGCTTCCCATCGCGCCCGGCACGCCCGGTGTGTCGTTCGACGAGCTCCAGCGGATCCTGGGCGCGCTCGGGCTCTCGCGCGGCGCCGAGCTCCTGACGCCGCCGCCCCCCCGCGGCGTCTCGCCGCCGCCCGCGGACTTCGACGGTCTCGCGCAGGCGGTGGCGTTCGAGTACGCGAGCATTCCCGAGTTCGAGCGGCCGCGCACCCAGGAGATGATCGACGTGTTCCTGGGGCGCAAGGAGCCGACCAAGGAGATCGACGCGGCGCTCGAGACCGGTGAGGGCATGAACTTCGCCCAGTTCGTGGCCGGCATCGAACGACGGCGCATCTTCTTCCCGCTCATGCAGCGGGTCGGGGACGTGCCGGTCGAGCACGCGGGCGTGATCGCGGCCGCGTGGGAGGGGCAGGAGATCAGCTCGGTCTACGGCGCGATCTACAACACCCTCTCCGTCGACAACACCGTGAACGTCCCCCTCGAGGAAGCCGCCGAGGCGGGGGCGCGAGCGCTCGACGAGCTCCCCGACGTCGTCGCCGCCCGCCCGCCGGAGCCGAACGACTGCGGCCTCGACTTCCGGCGCGTGAGCGTGAACGGCGACAACGCCTTCGTGGCCGCCGTCTTCGACCAGCTCGCGGACTTCGAGATCGTCGACCGCGCCGTGCGCGGCTGCGGGAGCGGGGGCGCGCTCGGGGGCAAGGACGACTGCGACGGCAGGGGCGAGGGCCGGCTGCTGAACTTCGTCGTGCTCCAGGGCGACCTGCGCGACTCGAGGCGCGATCCCGATGGGCGCGGCGTCCCGGGCGGCGCGCGCGACGTGACGATCCGCATCTCCGACCACGACCCGCTGCTCGGCGGCCCCAGCTGCGGCAGCACGGGGCTGCTCGGCTGGCTCGCGCCCGAGGGCTTCGACTGCCTGCGCGACACGCGCGACGACGCCGGGGGGCAGGGCGTGTACGGCGAGTTCGGCGACGGCCTGCCGGGCGACGACGGCAACCCGGGCACCTCCGACGACCGGGCGGCACCGCTGCTCCCGTGCCGGACGCGCCTGTGGGACGTGCTGCCCGATGGCACCAAGCTCTCCGAGGAGTTCCGCGAGCAGTGCGTCGTGGACTTCGACCAGGACGGCGACGGCGAGATCGACAACGCGCCGGAGGGCAATCCGTCGAGCGGACCCACGGTCGGCGAGACCCCCGGCAACGAGACCACCAACGCGCGGCTCGCCTGCCTGGTCGCGCCGCTGGGCACGCCGGAGCTCGTGCTGCTGCCGTCGGGCGACGCGCCCGCGGGCGGCGTGAGCCTGCGCTACGCCTGGCGCATGCTGCTGACCGGCGCCTACCTGGGCCAGGTCGGCGAGTTCCTGCTCTGGCTCGATGCCGAGACCGCCAGGATCCTCAAGCTCGATCCGCTGATCTGGGACACGAACGCCCGGGGCATCGTCTTCAACCGGGACCCGGGGATCGGCGACATCTCCCAGAACTTCGAGGTCGATCCCGCGGTGGGCGGCGTGTACACGCTCCAGCTCAACGGCATGGCGGACCGCGTCGACTACCTGAACAACGGGTTCGACGCCGACGACGTGAGCATCTCGGACAGCAGCGGCGGCAGCTCGGCGACCTTCGCCAACTTCGACCAGGCGCCGATCAACGTCGCGGCCCAGGCCGTGTGCGCGTCGGGCACCAACAAGGCCTTCCAGCAGGTCAACTTCTTCGGCGTCTTCCACCGGCTGTGGCGGCGCACGCTCAACCTGGGCGTGTTCACGCCGTTCCCGACGTCGGAGTGGAACCCCCGCGTGGAGTCCGCCAGCGCGGGGTGCAACGCCTATTCGAGCATGAACTACGGCGCCTGCCAGGGCTACTACAACGCGGCGTGTCCCGACTACTCGAACGGCTCGGACTGGGACACCTGTACGGTCATGTCCTGCCCGGCACTCGACAACATGATGAACTTCGCCCACGACAACCCGGTCGTGGCGCACGAGCTCGCCCACAACTCGACCGCCCGCTTCACCCAGGCGCGCCCCACGAACTGGTGCGGCATGCCCACGTGCGCGGTTCCGGTCGGATTCAGCGGGAGGCGCGGCCACGACATCGCGGACTTCTGGGCCGACTCCTTCTACTCGAGCAACTGCACGGCCGGCTGGGTCGCGAAGAACGTCGGGGGCATCGACAACCGGCTGAACTGCGCCAACGACGACGCCACCACAGAAGGCGGCACCTTGCCGCGCGTGCACCAGGTGACGGTGCCGTTCAACCCCGCGAGCGCCGGCGACCACTTCCCGGAGCACCGCGCCGTCTCCACGGACGGGAGCGGCTACTCCGACATGCAGATCTACTCGGCGGCCCTCTGGCAGGTGCGGCTGGGCATGCGCAGCAAGTGTCGGCCCTCGGGTCTGCCGCAGTTCGAGGTCCGCTTCGCGCGGGCCCTCAAGGAGAGCGGCTTCGTCCCGGACCCGCCCACGGTCGGAAGCGTCCTCCAGGACATCGGGCTCTACACCCTGCTCGTCGACCTCGAGCTGCAGATGGTGGACCAGTGGGCGACCTCGGGCTCGCCGGGCGGGCCGCCCGCGTTCGCCCACAACGGGCCCCACACCACCAACAAGGTGACCGCCGGCTTCGCGAAGACGGGCGTCTTCCTGATTCCGGGCGCCTGCCTCGACGGCAGCGTCGCCACGAGTGACGCGGGCGCGTGTCCGACCGGCGAGAACGGCGGCGACGCGGTGATCGACGTCGACGATCGCGACCCGGGCGACGACCTCGACGTGCAGGGCGTCAGCCATCCCGAGGTCGACTTCCTCGAGCTGGGCGGACCCGCACCGCTGTTCCACGTCTGGACGGGTCCCCGCTACCGGCTGTCGGGAGCAAGCGGCGCCGCCACGTTCACGAATCCCGCGCCGTGCAACACCCGCTTCCAGGTCGAGGTCGCCACCGATCCGACCTTCCCGGGCGGCTCGACGATCTCGAGCGGCTTCATGACCGTCGACGCCAATCCCGGGACGGCGGGCTCGCCGGAATGCTACGGCGCGTGGGAGCCCTCGGCCGGGGAGTGGACGACGCTCCAGGCCGGCGGCGCCGGGACGCGCATCTACTATCGCGCGCGCACCACGGACGGCGGGGGCGGCAACGAGCGGCTCTCGACCGAGCCGGGCAACGGGCTCTACACGGTGCCCCCGCCTTACGCGGTGATCACGACGAACGGGCAGTCGGACTACTAGCGCTGCCCTTCCCGGTCCGGTCGCGCGCGCTGCTGCGCAGCGCGCTCGGAGTCGCGCTGCTCGGCGCCCTCGCGCTCGCCGGGCCAAGCGGCGCCTCCGAGCCCGCCGCCTTCGCGGTGCGCGCGCAGCGCGACACGGTGGCGGCGGGTCCCTACGCGCTGGCCATCCGACAGCTCCGCGGGCCCGCCGTCGAGGGCGGCGACGCGGTCGTCCGGATCGAGCGCGCCGACGGCCGGCAGACCGAGGCGCGGCGGCCGCTCGTCCCCGAGCCCGGGACGGAAGCCTGGTGGGTCGCGTCGCTCGCCGACCAGCCACCCGGCAGCGTGGTCCACTACCACTTCGAGCTGCGCACGGCGGACGGGTCGTCGATCCGCCATCCACGGCGCGCGCCGGCCGCGCATCGCTTCCGCGTCGTCGCGGCGAGGGTCGAGAGCGTCGAGCTGGCGACGCGCGTGATGGCACCCGCGCAAGCGCCGCCGGTTCCTCCGGCGGCGCGCGCAGCGAGCCGCAGGCGAGCGAAGTCCTCGAAGCAGGCCGCGGAGCTGCGCCTCCGTCTCGCGGGCCGCGACGTCCGCCGCGTGACGGCGGTGGTGCGACCCCCGTACGGCGCTCCCGGCCGCGACGAGCAGCGCATCGCGCTGGGCAGAGGCACCAGCACCGGGGAGTCGACGTCCTGGCTCGCCCCCGTCCCGCAGCTCGCCCCGGGTGAGCGCATGGACGTGCACTTCGAGATCGAGACGGGATCGGGTCTCGTCCAGCGCCTTCCCAGCGGCGCCCCGCGCATCGTGCTGCCGCTGCGCCGGCCGCTGCGCCGCGTCGTGCGGGCGGGCGGCATCCCAACGTTCGCCGCGGCGCTCGCGCCCGCGGGCGAGGACGTCTGGGTCGGGTTGCGCGGAGGGGGGCTGCTCAAGATCGGACCGGCCGGCACGCGGCGCTGGGACCTCGGCTCCGGGCTTCCGTCCGGCGCGGTGCGCGCGGTGGCCCGCGATCCGGCGAGCGGTCGCCTGTGGCTGGGGACGGAGGCCGGACTCGCACTGCTCGATCCGGGCTTCGGTGCGCCGGCCCGGTTCCTGCGCCTGCGCGACGAGCGCGGGGGAGGGGTCGAGCCTCTCGCGGTCTCGCCCCTCGACGGGATGCTGTTGCTCCAGCGCGAGGGGTCGCAAGACGTCGGCGTCGAGGTGCTCTCGAACGGTGCGCCCGCCGTGCAGCGCCCCCACCTCGGGAGCGGCGAGCTGCTCGCGCTGACGACGGCCGGCTTCGACGCGCAGGATGGCTGCTGGCTGCTCGGTGCCCTGCTGCGAGGGTCGCCGCCGCTGCCCGCGGCGCTGCGCGCTTGCGGCGAGCGCACCGAGGTGCTGCGGCTGGCAACGGAGCCGGGAGGCCGCTTCGTGCCCCGCCGGGTCGTGGCGCTCGCGCGCGACCCGGGCAGTGGCGACCTGGCGGCGGCCGTCGAGTACGAGAGCGCGGGAGCGACGCGCTACGGCGTGTTCCGCGTTCCTTCGAGGGGCTCGGTGACGGCGCTCGCCGCCGAGCTTGCCGCACTCGACGCAGAGGTCACGGCGCTCGCGAGTGACTGGGAGCGGGGTCGTCTCCTGGTGGGCACCCTCGGTGCCGGCGGTTGGCTCGTCGACGCGACGGGCGCCCGTCGGATCGGTGGTCCCGAGCGAGCCCGCGCGCGGATCACCGCGCTGGCCGTCGACGCGGGCACCGGGACCGTCTGGATCGGCACCGACACCGGGGTCGACCGGCTCGCGCCGGACGCGTCGTGGGAGCCGCTCGCGACCCGCGCGAGCCCGGCGGTTCCGCTCGACGCCCGACCGCAGGCGGTGTCCCCCGACGGCGACCGCGTCCTGCTCTCGTCCCACGCGCACGGCCTGCTCGAGCTCGCGCGCCTGCCCGGCCGCGCCGCGCGCTGGGAGCTGGTGCGTCAGCTGCGGCCCGGCGCCGAGCTTCCCGCCGGGGCGCTGCTCGGCGACGCCGGCTACACGGGCCGCGACGACATCGTCGCCGTCCTGCGGTCGCAGGGCGTGCTCGTCCTCGGCGGCAGCGCGGGCGGCGCCGTGCTGGGGCCGGAGCACGGTCTCTCCTCGCCCCACGTCCAGCGGCTGCTGGTCCGCGCCGGCGAGGAGCTGTGGATCGCGCACACGCCGTTCCCGGAGTCGGTCGGTCGCGGCGCCTCGATCCAGATCCTCGTCGACGAGCGCGTCGAGCGCACGTTCCCGGTGAGCGGAGCCGGCGCCGCCACGGTTGCGCAGTGGTTGGAGGTCCCGGGCCGCGGGACGGTGTTCGCCGCCACGCGGGCCGGCGTCGTGGAGATCGATCGAGAGCGGGGGCTCCTGCTGCGCTCGGGGAACCCCGCCTCGGCCGTCGCCCACGATCCGACGAGCGGCCAGGTGGGCGCCGTCGGCAGCGCGGTCGAGCGCTTGATCGGCGACCGCTTCGAGCCGGTGCTGTTCCGCGTCGACCATCCGGACCGGCCGCGCGGGAAGAGCGCACCGGGCTCTCCCATCGCGCTGGCGATCGGGCCCGACGGCGTGTGGCACGTCCTCTACGGCCGCGGGATCGTGGCCCTGGTCGCCGCCGACGGCCGGCTGCTGGGCGTGCTCGACGCCGCCGACGGCATCCCCCACTCCGCCCGACAGCTCCTGGTGCACCCCGCGTCGGGCGACGTCCTCGTGGGCAGCCGGCGCGAGGGTGTGGTCGCGATCGAGGCGCCGTAGCTGGTGGACTTCGTTCGGCTTCGCCTCACTGCGCGCGCCCTCCGGGCGCTTGCAGGGGGCTTCTGCTGCGCCCCAGGCACTCCGCCGGGATGCGGACTACCGGTAGTACCAGACACGGAGTCTGATCTCGGAGGCCCAGGCGTTCTCGTCCACGGAGACGTGAATGGAGTTGTCGTTGTTGATCAGGTAGTAGACGCCGTCCGCCATGCCGACTCCATAGTTCGAGGCCTTCAGCACCCGGGTCTGCATGTCGATGACGAAGTTGTCGTTGTCGTACGAGGAGGTCGGCAGGTAGAGATCCACTCCGAGGTCGAATTCCGCGCCGCCATCCACCTGGACCCATCCGCTGTCGAACGCGGGGCGCGGGAACGGAGCTCCCTGGGCGGGCCCGATGTTCCCGTAGACTGCTCCCGTGACGTAGAGATCCCCTTCCGAATAGACGGCAGGGCCACTCCCCTCGTTGCGGGCGTGTACCCCCGCGTGCCCTGCATCGCTGCTCGTCGTGACGCCAAGCACTCCATCTCGGCCGGCGCTTCGGCCGGTCACGCCAGCTCCAACCGGGCTGTTTCCGAAGACACCACTCCTCTCGGGATGATTCGTCGAGCCGACGACGCCATCGTTGGTGTTGCTCCTTCCTTCCACACCCAGTCCCTGGGTGCTCTCTCCGAAGACCCCGCCCGCAGGGCTCACACCCTTCACGCCGCGCCCGACGGTGCTCTGCCCGAAGACCGCGTGATTGTCCACGCTGTGGCCCCAGACGCCGTACCCGCCCGTCGTGTTCCCGAAGACGCCGGCCTTGTCGTTGGCCTCGGTGAACCCGATCGTGCCGTGATCGCCGGAGCTGCTGCCGCGCAGCCCAGCCCCGGTGCCGGTGTTCGCCGCCTGGAGCATCGTGGCGCTGCTCGAGCCCGAGACGGCGTCCGGCCCCGCCGTGTTCACGTAGCGATTGCCGAGCGTCTGCGTTCCTTCATAGAGATCGGTGGCGACGCCCGACCGGCCGAAGTCGCTGACCGTCGAGAGGAACGCCCCGCTGTCGAGTCCGTCGAGGCTGTCGGCGTCGAGGCCCGAGCCCGGGCCGTCGCTCGCGAGGACGGTGGGCATGACCTCGCTGTCGCGCGCGATGCTGCCGGGCAGCCGGCCTTCGGCCACGATGCCCGTCGCGATGTCGCTGCCGTCGTGCGGATGGTTCGCGTCCGCCTTCGCAGCGAGACCGATCGTGAGCTCGTCGTCGCGGGCGATCAGCGCCGGGATCTGCCCGTCCGACGCCATGTCGACCAGCTCCGCGAAGCTCGTCGTCCGCTCGTGATGCGCGGACGGGTTGCTCTCGTGGGCCGAGAGGATCCCGAGCTCCACGAAGTCGCTCGAGTCGAGACCGTCCAGGGTGTCGGCCTCGTCCGCGATCTGCGACGCCTGGGCGCGCGTGGCCTGGAGCGCATACGCGTGCGAGCTGAAGGGTTGACGCGGCACGAGCACCTCGCCATCCACGATCACCTGGAGATAGCGATTCCCGGCCTCGAAGAGCTCCGCATCGAAGGTCCCGGCGAGCACGCTGCCCGTGCCCAGCAGGATGTCGAAGGCGCCGGCGGTCAGCTCGACGTCCAGGTGCGTCTCGCCGTACAGGCGCGCGCCCGCGGTGGGCTGATCCCAGACCCCGATCTCGATGTCCACCGGTCCGCCGAGTGGGTTCCCGACCGCGTCGAGCAGCATTCCCTGGTACGCGATGTCGTTCGGTGGAGCCGCGCGCGCAGCGCCGGCCAACGCAACCAGAGCGACCATCGCAAGAAGCCCGAAGCGGGCGATCCGGCATCCCATGGCGTCCTCCTCGACCGCCCC
>JASJBO010000290.1 GCA_030066475.1 Myxococcota bacterium | reverse complement strand
GTCGTGGGCGGCGGAACCGCCGGCTCCGTGCTCGCCGCGCGGCTGAGCGAGGATCCCGAGCGAAGGGTGACCTTGCTGGAGGCGGGCCCCGATCACGACGCGTACGGCCGGGCCGTCCTCGAGCCCACTCGGGCCGCCGAGAACTGGACGGGCCTGGGGGAGCACCTCGTACCCACTCCGATGGCCACGCGGACGGGCGCGATCTCGGTGATCCAGGGACGGCTGCTGGGCGGGACCTCCGCGGTCAACGGGTTGGCGACGCTGCGCGGGCAGCCGGCCGACTACGACGCCTGGGCCAACGCCGGTCTCGAAGGCTGGGCCTGGGACGACGTCGAGAGCACCTTCATCGCGGCAGAGCGCGACATGGACTTCGGCACCTCGCCGATCCACGGCAGCGAGGGCCCGCTTCCCGTCCGCAGATGGCGCCAGGACGAGATCAGCCGCAGCCAGGCGGCGTTCTACGAGGGGATGATCGAGACCGGCCAGCCGACCGCGGCCGACATCAACGATCCGGGCCAGCTTCCGGGCCTCGGGATCTTCCCCGTGACGATCGACGAGCAGGTGCGGCGAGTCTCGACGAGTCTCGCCTACCTGAGCGACGAGGTGCGGGCGCGCGACAATCTCACGATCCGCACGAATGCCGAGGTCGCGAAGATCGCAATCGACGGGGGACGCGCGAAGGGTGTCGTGCTGGTGAGCGGTGAGGAGATCGACGCGGACGAAGTGGTGGTCGCGGCCGGAGCGCTCTGGTCCCCGACGATGCTGCTTCGGTCCGGAGTCGGGCCGGAGGGGCACCTCGCGGAACACGGCATCCGGGCTCATGCCGATCTGCCCGTGGGGTCGACGATGAGCGACCACCTCGGCGCGGGCATCCTCTACCGCCACGAGGGGCCGCGGGGCGGCAGCGCCGGGCCCGCACAGATCGTCCTCGTCGGAGCCTCGAACGGGAAGGACGTCGACTACCACGTGATGCCCATCTCGCTCCAAGACCCCAGGGAGAGTCCTCTCACCTTCGGGGAGAAGCTGCGGCTCATGGGGCAGGCAGGGAGTGCGGGGTCCAGGCCGGGGTGGAGGACCGTGTTGGGGGCCATGAAGCTCCTGGCCACGCCAACCGCCGGCTCCACCCTGTTCATGGTCGCCGTCTTCCTGCTGCGCTCGAGCGGTCGCGGCAGCGTCAGGCTCGGCAGCACGCCCGAGGCCGGCCCCGCGGTCGTGGCGCCGCCGCTCCCCGAAGACGCACCCCAGCGGCTGCGTCACGCCTTCGATCAGCTCGCGGCCTGGGAAGGCTCCGCTGCGTATCGAGCGCTGAAGCCGCAGCCCCTCTTCCCGCACGATCTCGGGGCGCCGGATGCGGTCGCCACCGCGCTCGACCGCAACACGATCAGCTACGGCCACATGGTCGGCACCTGCCCGATGGGTGCGGTCCTCGATGCCGACTGTCGGGTGCATGGCATCCCGAACCTGCGCGTCGCCGATGCATCGGTGATGCCGACGATCCCGGCCGGCAATACCTACCTCGGCTGCGTGATGGTGGCCGAACGCGTGGCGCGCAAGATGAAAGGGGACGCGCGCGGATAGCAGGGTCCTCGGAGTGCGCCGTGACGGCGCGCGGCCGGAGCGTTCCGCAGTCGGCGGGCGCATGAGGTACCGTCGCGATGTCGGGCTCGCAGGGGGAGACGATGACGAGCAACGAACACTACGACGTGGTGATCATCGGAGCGGGTGTCAGCGGCATGTACGCCCTGCACCACCTGCGCGAGATGGGCCTCTCGGTGCGGGTGTACGACGGCGCCACCGACGTCGGGGGGACCTGGTGGTACAACCGCTACCCCGGCGCTCGGGTCGATGGCCCGGGCAGCCCCTACTACTGCTACACCTTCTCGGAAGAGCTCATGAAGGAGTGGGACTGGGCCGAGACCCAGTCCACGCAGTCCGACGTGCTCGACTACCTCGAGCACGTTGCCGATCGGTTCGACCTCCGCCGCGACATCCAGTTCGAGACCTGGGTCGAAGACGCCCGCTACGACGAAGCGGCGCAGTGCTGGACGGTCGAGACCAACACCGGCGTGCGCGCCTCCGCCCCGTTCCTGATCTGTGCGGTGGGGGCCCTCTCGACGGCGAACATGCCCGACATCCCGGGGATCCGCGACTTCGCGGGCGAGTGCTACCACACCGGCCGCTGGCCTCACGAGCCGGTGTCCTTCGCGGGCAAGCGCGTCGCGGTGATCGGAACGGGCTCCTCGGGGATCCAGGCGATCCCCGAGATCGCCGTGGAGGCGGCGCACGTGACGGTGCTCCAGCGCACCGCGCAGTTCGCGTTTCCCGCAGGGAATCGTCCCATCACGGCGGAGGAGATGGCGGCGGCGCGAGCGAGCTGGGACGCCGTACGCGCGAAGATGTACGCGAACCTCGGAGGCTTCCCCTTCGACCCGAACCCGTCGCGCTCGGCCCTCGAGGACACCCCGGAGCAACGCCAGGCGCTGTACGAGGAGCTGTGGCAGCGAGGTGGCTTCGGGTTCTTTCTGAAGCTCTACAGCGACATCGCGATCAGCGAGGAAGCCAACGCCACGCTGGCCGACTTCGTGCGCGGCAAGATCCGCGAGATCGTGCGCGACCCCGAGACGGCCGAGAAGCTGATGCCCGACCACTTCGTGATCACGAAGCGGCCGATTCTCGAGAATGGCTACTTCGAGACCTACAACCGCGACAACGTCACGCTGGTCGACCTGCGCGAGGACCCCATCGAGCGGTTCACGCCCACCAGCGTGGTGACCCGGACCGGCGAGCACCCCATCGACATGCTCGTGCTGGCGACCGGATACGACGCCATCAGCGGATCGATGCTGCGTCTCGACCCGAAGGGACGCGGCGGCGTGAGCCTGAAGGAGCGGTGGACCGACCGGTTCCACAACTACCTCGGGATGACGATCGCCGGTTTTCCCAACCTGTTCATGATCCACGGTCCCGGCTCGCCCGGCGTGTTCTACAACATGCCGCTCGGCGCCGAGCGCCAGGTGGACTGGATCGCCAACTGCATGCGCCACGTGCGAGAGCAGGAGCTGGGTGCCGTCGAGCCCACGGCCGAGAGCGAAGCGGCCTGGGCCGCCGAAGTCAGCGCGCTCGCCAACGCGACGCTCTTCCCCCGCACCGACTCCTGGTGGACCGGCGCGAACGTCGAGGGCAAGCCCCGCTACTTCTCAGCGTACCTGGGTGGCTCGATCTACTACCAGCGCATCGCCGACATCGCGGCCAGCGACTACGAGGGCTTCGCGTTCGAGCCCGGAATGTAGGCTTCGGGGACCGTAGGCCGCAGGCCACGGAGGTGGCGCTCGGCCACCGGAGGCGTGATCGAGCGCCACCTGCGATGCTGGAAGGAGATCGTTCGTGCCGACAAAAGCTGAGATCATCGGCAATACGTTGATCAAGGAGCTGATCGCGATTCGCACGGACACCCTCTGGCGAATGCTGGCACTCCTGAAGAAGGGACAGCTTCCCGAAGTCGACGAGGAAGGCGCCACCGGGAAGCTGGACAACAAGGGGGCCATCTTCATTCCCGGTGGGCTGATCTACCAGGACGTAGACGAGAAGGAGATCGAGTATCGGCCGCAGGAGCTCGATGACACGCTCTTTCGCAAGAAGATCCGCGAGAGCCTCAAGTTCGACAATGCCACCCTTCTCTTCCCCGACGGCGTGGTCAGCGGCGTCAACCTCGACACGGGCTTCTTCACGAGAACCACCCGGATCATCTACACGGCCAAGCAGGCGGCTCATAGACGGATACGTCGGGTCAGCGACACGACCAAAGACGATGTCGACGCCCTCGACGTCATTCGAAGTCACAGTCCGCCCTATGTCGATCCGCCCTACGGTTCCCGTACCCGGATCAGCAGCTGCGTCTCCGTCGGCCTGATCGATCCCAATCTGTACTTCGCCTACTGCAAGAGGGAGTGCAATCTGTCCAAACAGGTCCTGCGCAACTTCTCGGAGAGGCTGAACTCGGTGCTGGAGCCGCCGGAGCAGACCGACGGCGATGCCCTGTTCCCCCCCCATGTGGTGGTCTGTCACGACACACGCTACAAGGAGAACAGCCTGACGGGCCTGATCCGGATCCTGGGGATCGGCAGATTCGGCGAGTTCAGCACCATCACGTTCGAAGCGCTGGACGCTCAGCTTGCCGCCGAACTGAAGAGGCGTGAGGTCGGCTACCGGAATCACCACGTCTTTGCCGACTATGGAGGTGTCAGGGTTCTGTGTATCTTGAGAACCTATGAGCCCACGAGCCCCGGCAAGCGCTCGAACAAGCATCGCATCGACTTGATCTCGGCCGAGAAGGATGTGGGTCTCGATCTCGAAGCCGTCGCCAGGCAGGCCCGGCGGCGCTACCGCATCAGGGCGGAGCGAGGAGCACGATCCCGAGGCTTGGGTGCCCGTAGCGGATCGACCGAGCGGGCGGCGCGGTAGTGCCCCCCGGCTCACCACCGAACGCGACGGCCTCGGAGGTACGCGAGGGCTGGGAGCAGCAGAGCGATCTCGGAGCCGATGCCGCAGCCGTGGGTCGTCTCCCGGTTCCGCCACGGCCTGCCGATGCACTGCGGGTCCGGGCCGGCCGGGTCCGTCACGCCGTTGACCGAGCGGCCGCCGTCGAAGTCGACCGCGTCGTCGCCGTCGGCGTCGTCGATCCCGTTCTGGCAGGCCGGCGCTTCGGTGGGAGCCGACGGGCCCGCGCAGCCCGGGTCTCCCCCGCCTGCCGGGTCGGTCGTGGCGTCCCCGGGGCTGGCGAAGGTGGTCGGATCGAAGTCGATCCAGCCGTCGCCGTCGTCGTCGATTCCGTTGTCGCACGGGAGGCTCGGAGCGCCCTCGGCCTTCTCGGAGGCATCGTCCGGCGAGTCGCAGCCCGGGTCCGCCGGGTGGTCCACCTCGCCGTCTCCGTCGTTGTCGAGGCCGTCGCCGCACGGCGGAATCACCGCCAGGGTCGCCAGGAAGGTGGCGCCGCCCGAGCCGTTCCCGAATCGGTTCGGGGTGTCGAGGGGAGCCTCGAACGCACCCGTGATGCGGTTGAAGACCGAGATGTCGCCGCAGGCGTTCGACGCGCCGCAGTCCATCCAGATGCGCTGGTAGCCGTAGGCGAGGCCGTCGAAGTCGCCCTCCTCGGGGGGCAGCTCGACGACCAGCTCGCTCTCGCCGGTCTCGGGGTCGAAGGCGAAGATCCGGTTGGGGTTGCTGCCGCTGCCGATGGAGCCGAGGAGCAGCTGGTTGCGGTCGTGGTCGAAGGTCATGGCGCTGGCACCCGGGGACAGGTTCGAGGTCGGCAGGGGCGTGTAGACGTAGGTCTCGAGGTCGATGGTGCCGAGGGAGCCCGGGACGCCCGCGCGGCTGTTTCCGCTGCTCGCGGCGTAGAGGGTGCCGTTGCCGAAGGCGAGGGAGCGGATGAAGCGGATGTCGATGCCATCGTCGTCGACGACGAGCCGGGGACTCCCCTGGGTGATCCGGCCGCTGGCGTCGACCGTGGAGATCCGAAGCGAGACGGAGGTCCGCCCCAGGCTCCGGTCCTCGATCTCGAAGATCCGGTTGGTGGTGGGGTCGGAGGCGAGGGCCCGGCTCTTGCCGAGCGGCCCCTCCACGTCGTCCCCTGTGGTGACATCGATGATCCACATCTTCGGCGGGGGCTCGTCGCCGGTGTAGGCGGTGATGAGCTGCGCGTTGGCAGCACCGAGCCAGCAGCAAGTCACGCTCGCAACGAGTGTGAGAACCCTCATGTCGAACCATCCTTCGGCTTCGAGCGAGCGACGAAGGCCGTGGGACCGACCCACTGCCCCCTTCGCTGCCGCACACCGCGGTGAATCCGCTCGCGCCACGGAGAGGTTCAGCGAAATCGCGGGCGGTCGCGCTTCCCGTCGCGCTGCGGGCCACGGCGGGTCGCGGACACCCCCAGTATGGGGTGGATGCGATGGATGCGGGCCGGCGAGCGTCGAGAAGCCGGTGGCCTGCCCGAAGCTGCAAGCTGATAGCTAATTTGCTATCGTCCTTCTATGTCGGCTCGTCTGGAACCTGCTGTACTGGTGCGCGAGGCCCGGTCCAGGGCAGGACTCACCCAGCGCGAGCTTGCCGCTCGCGCGGGTACCTCGCAGTCGGTGGTGGCCCGGATCGAGGCGGGCCAGACGCGACCGGGAAGTGGAACCCTCCGGCGGCTTCTCGAAGCTGCGGGGTTCGAACTCCGCGTCGAACTCGTTCCCCTTCCCGTCGCCGAAACCCACATGCTCGAAGACGTTGCGCGGATTCTGGCACTCACGCCGGAACAGCGGCTGTGCGAAGTCGGCAATGTGAGTCGTTTCGAGTCTGCGGCACGCCGTGTCTGAGAGCGCCCCGCTCGATCCGGAGCGGCTCATCCAGACGCTTGGCCGCCACGACGTGGCGTACGTGCTGATCGGTGCGCTCGCAGCGCGGCTCCACGGCTT
Organism: Myxococcota bacterium; assembly: GCA_030066475.1. The sequence goes on along the minus strand of JASJBO010000290.1, from coordinate 3,308 downwards.
TCCCCGCCTGACTGCCGATGCGGACATCACGCCTGCCCGGAGTGCGGAGAACCTCGAGAGGCTGGCCGCAGCACTCCGGGAGCTGGATGCCCGGGTCTACACGGAGAGCGTGCCAGAGGGTCTCCCCTTCGATCGAAGCGGCGCAACCCTGGCCCGCTCCGATCTCTGGGATCTCGTCACGGCTGCAGGACGGCTGGACATCGCGTTCACGCCATCCGGGACCGGCGGATTCGATGATCTCCAGAGCGGCGCGATCCGGTTCGAAGTGTTCGGTGTCGAGATCCTCGCCTCGGATCTCCCCGACATCATCCGGTCCAAGGAGGCTGCCGACCGACCCCAGGACCGGCAGGACGTCATCGTACTCCGGGAGATCCTACGGCGGCGAGACGCAGAGGATTAGGCCGTTGCCGCGCCTGCCGAGGGCTCGTCCATTCGAACCCTGTGGCCGGACTCTCGGCCCTTGTCAACGTCCAAAGCTGCGAGCCTCCTTCTCGAGCCAATGACGAAGCTCGGCAACCTCCTCTCGGTAGGCGGCGTCGATGGCGAAGAGCCCAGCCGACTTGCGCAGCTGCAGGGTGAATGGACTGCCCTGACGCAGGGTCTCGTGGCGCACGGGCAGACACTTGCGATCGAGGGCTTCGTGGACATGCCTGCGCCTCGGCTTGGCCAGCTTCCAGTCGAGCGAGCAGCGATCGGGAGCCCGCAGGAACTCCTCGAGCTCCTTGCAGTCCCGGCAGGAGCAGAGCGACTCGCCTTCGATCGACCAGTCGTCGGCGTCTCGGCGAGGTCGCTCGTCCTCGCGCGCGACGGCAGCGAGCACCTGGTCGTACAGCGCCCCCACTCCGAGCCGGGCCGTGGCCTTCCGGTCGCTGCCCGCGCGGAGATGTCGAAGCAGGTCGACGAGGGCAAGGGGCGGAAGGCCGGTCTTGGCGTCCGTGAGGGCACCGACGAGGGCGTCGACGCTCGCGGTGTACTCGAGACGAGCGGCCGCCTCGAACAAGGCGCCCAGGTCTGCCAGCAGGTCGTCGGAGACGCGGGGCCTCGGCCAGTGCCACGCCACGACTCCGGGGGAGAGGCGTTCGCGCATTCGCCGCACCTCACGGTCGAGGATCCAGCGCGCGAGGTCGTTGCCTTCCCGGCCTCCCTCCGCGTGCAGCGCGGCTGCGATCTCGGCCAGTGGGCCGAGCGACGGCTCGAGCCAAGCGTGCTTGCGTGTGTCGGTCCACGCGTTCAACACCTCGGTGCCCCAGTCGCCTCCGTGGCGCGTGACCAGGTCTGCGAAGGCCCGCGCCGCCTCGCGGTCGATGCGCGCCGGGTCGAGTGGCTCCACCAGCGCGGCGGCCAGCCCGGGATCGTCGACTGCCGCGGCCACCTCGAACACGGACACCGCAAAGCCCGTCTGCTCCTCGCCGCTCGCGTGCGCAGTCCAGAACGGGAGCAATGAGCGCGCCCGGTCTCTGAGCTCGGGCAGCTTGCCGGCCGCTGCAAGTCCCTGCAGCTGCTGGGCAGCCCACAGAGGTGAGAGCTTGGCGCGGATGACGAACGTACGCTCTCGTGGCCAGAGGACGAGGGCAGCCCGGTGGTACCAGCGATCGACCGTGTTGCCGTAGTTGCCCATCCAGCCCTCGTGCTCGGAGCGGAAGGGCTCGAACTCGCACGTCGGTCGTGTCTGGCACGTCTCCGAGGGACCCGCGAAGCCAGGAGTCGTCGGCGCCGAGGCGCCATCTTCTCCGACCCAGTGGCGAAGCTCGATGCCACTCTCGATCAGGTCCGTGAGCCGGTAGGAATCGGACTCGACGCTGGCATCGACTTCATCATCCGACTCGTCGTTCTCCATCTCATCGTCGACGTACCAGCCGTGGTGTCGTTCCGGCCAATCGAGGTCTTCATCCTCGCAGGACCAGGTTTCGTGCACGTCCGCGAGCGCGAGGTAGCGGTCGCAGTCGAGGCGGTTGGCCACATCGCACAGCGTTTCGACACGCAGGCGATCGCTGCTCTTGAGGCCACTCCAGGCCAGGCTGCGGCGCGAGTACTCGTGGTCGAGCAGGCAGACCAGGCGATCCGGCGGCTGCGGTGGTCGATTGCCATAGCGCGGGCGGATCGGCGTGGAGAAGTAGGCCTCGATGCTCTCGGCGAGCCGCGCGACCGCGTCCTCCTGCAGCCTTGGTGCACGATGCCGGGCGTCCTTCAGCCGGAGGTCGTAGGACAGCGCGATGCGATATCCCGAGCGCACGGGGCGCACCTCGTGACGGCAGTCGGAGTAGAAGGCAATCAGCGAGAGCTCGGCGTCGCCGCTCGCGCGGCGGTAGGTCTTTTTCTGGCCCCGGTGCTCTACCACGAGCGCGCCGCCGTCGTAGTGGGAAGGCAGAATGACGACGAGTGAGCCCACCATGTCGTCCGCCCGTTCCGAGTCCTGGTGCGGCCGGAAGAACTGCCCGGCTTCGTAGACGAGCATCTTCTGCAGCCTGGCCGAGAGCCTGACCCCGCCCGTCAGGCCGAGATCGTCGCGGATATGCTCGAGTGCCGGCCGCAGTGTCCGCCGCCACGCTCGCCCGTCGATCCGGATCCGGCTGCGCGCGATCTCGAACGTATCCCGCACTCCCGTATCGATCAGCGTCTCGCGCCCTCGCCCGAACGGTGCGGGCTTTGCGACGCCGATGAGCTGCCGCGCCTGCCGCGCGGAGACCGGAAGCCGGATCGCTCCGACGCCGTCGACCGCGAGATGCAGGTCGTCGCTGGCCACCCGGCGGCGCGTCGCGAACGTCCCGACGTCCACGAGCTCGCCAAGCGTCTCCTCGACGCGGCGAAGCGTGCCCGGCCTGCCGTTGGCGGGATCCGTCATGTCCACGCCTCCTCATGAAGTCGCGCCCATGGTACGAGCTTCGCGTCGGAGCGCCCCTGGCTCCGCTCGCCTCCATGGACGACTCACGACTCGAAGACTGCGCCGCTGAGCGGATCAGAGTGAAGCTGGTCCACGCTCCGGATACTAAACAGCCAGCAGACGAAGCCCGAATCATGGAAGTGCAGCTTCGGCATCTCGACGAGGCGCTTGCGCTGGTTCGACGACCCGGCCAATGCTGCGTCACCACCCTAGCTTGGCTAGAAGCCCGGCTTCTCGGCCGGGCTTCTAGATCTCGACGACCGTCCCCACGTCGGCGGGATAGATCGGCAGGTTCGGGCACCTCCCACACCGAGGTGTCGGCGGCCCGCTGCGCGGCCAGGCCATTCTTGATGGCATCCTGGTGCGAGCCCGAGAACGCGGTGTAGACCAGCTCGCCCGCGTACGGGTGGCGCGGGTGCACGGGCAG
>JASJBO010000287.1 GCA_030066475.1 Myxococcota bacterium | reverse complement strand
TGGCTCCGGCAGGAGTCTGACGGTGACCTCAGTCGGCGAGGCAACGTGCACGACCTCCGGATCGAGTTCGGGTTCCGCTGGGAATTCGAAGCGATCAAACTGTAGACGGGCGTCGCGACCAGAAGGACGAGCGGATGGACGAGCAGACCTTCGATCTCAGAGACCTCAAGCGGGTGTTCCGGCGCCACCTGAGAAAAATGATCGTCGTCGCCGAGACGATCTTCCTGATCAGCATCGTGCTGGCGGCCGTGCTGCCCAACACCTTCCAGGCGTCCACGACGCTCCTCGTAGAGCCCCAGACGATCTCCCGCAAGCTGGTCGAGGGCGGGCTGGATCAGGGCGACATCACCAACCGCCTGCACCTGATGACGATGCAGATCCTGAGCCGGCCCCGGCTCTCGCGGATCATCGACGACCTCGGTCTCTATGCGGAGGAGTCGGAGGAGATGACGCGCGAGGAGATCATCGAGTACATGCGCTCGAAGATCGAGGTCCAGCCCGTGCTCCCAGAACTGGTCGAGGAGACCTTGCTCCGGCGCTCGGCGCCCGAGATCAACACCTTCCGCCTCAAGTTCCGCGACTCCTCCGCCCAGACGGCGGCCGCCGTGGCGAACCGACTCGCCGGCGACTTCATCGACGAGCACATCCGCGAGCGGATCCAGGTGTCGGGCGACACCGCCGAGTTCATCGAGAGCGAGCTCGCCCGGCTCGCCGGACGCATCCGCGAGATCGAAGCGCAGATCGCCCAGGTCAAGGCAGAGAACTCCGGCAGCCTGCCCGAGGAGCTGGACGCCAACCAGCGCGCCCTTCAGCGCGCGGTCGACGAGATGCGCCTGGCGCAGTTCCGCTTGACGGAGGCGCAGAGCGACGAGGCCTTCTACGGGCAGCAGTCAGCGTCGTTGGTGGTCGACGAGGCCCGGACGGGGGTGGTCGGCGACGTGACCAGTCCGGCGCTGCGCCTGCGGCTGCTCGAGATGGACCTCTCGGAGCTGCGCGCGCGGGGATTCACCGACAAGCACCCCGACGTCGTCGCGACCACGATCGAGATGGAGGCGCTGCGCGAGCGGCTGCTGCGCGAGGAGGAAGACGACGACCCGCTGGCGGGGCGCGCCTCCGCGGCCCAGCAGGTGGCCGAGGCCCAGACCCGGCGGGCGGCGCTGCGCGCCGACGCCGCCGCTCAGGAGATCGACCGGCTGCAACAGCAGATCGGCGAGATCAACGAACGCCTCGCGGCGACGCCTCGCGTCGCCGAGCAGCTCGACGCTCTCGAGCGCAGCTACCTGCACCTGTCTGGCAGCTTCCAGGAGTTCAGCGAGAAGCGACTCGACGCGGCGGTCGCCTCGAACATGGAGCGCCGCCAGAAGGGCGAGCAGTTCCGGGTGCTCGAGTCCGCCTATCCGCCGCCGTCGCCGGTCTCGCCCAACCGCCCGCTGATCGTCGTCACCGGGCTGCTGCTCGGCATCCTGATGGGCGTTGCCGTCGGAGTGCTGCTCACGGCCGCGGACTCGTCCTACTCCGATCCCAGCGCGGTGCAGAACTCGCTTCGCATTCCCGTGCTCGCCTCGATTCCCGGCATCCTGCTCGATGCCGACCGCCGCGCGCTTCGGCGTCGGCGCGTCCGCGAGCTGGCGGCGGCGCTCCTCGTCGCCGGGGTGACCCTGACGGGAGCTGCGGCGGGCTACGTGTACCTGAACATGCCCCACCTGCTCGCCGGGGACGACGCAGAGTCGCGCCCCGAGGCGGCGCAGGCGGCAGGGCAGGCCGGCTAGCGAGCGGCGGAGGCGAGATGTATCTGGAGTACTACGGCCTGCTCCGACCGCCGTTCGAGATGACGCCCGATCCGGCGTTCCTGTACCTGGGGGACGCGCACCAGGAGGCGCTGGCCACGCTGATCTACGGGGTGCGTGCGCGCAAGGGCTTCGTGATGCTCTCGGGCGAGGTCGGGACCGGCAAGACCACGTTGCTGCACGCGCTGCTCTCCCAGCTCGACAGCGGCACCGCCTCGGCCTACATCTTCAACCCGAAGCTCGAGCCGCTCGACTTCTTCCGGGTCCTGTTCGACGAGTACGGCATCGAGGAGCGCTGCCAGACCAAGGGCGAGTACCTGATCGCGCTGAACCGGTTCCTGATCGAGCGGCTGGAGCGCGACGAGTCGACGCTGCTGATCGTGGACGAGGCGCAGAACCTGTCGACCGAGATGCTCGAGGAGATCCGGCTCCTCTCGAACCTCGAGACCGCGACCTCGAAGCTGCTCCAGGTGATGCTGGTGGGCCAGCCCGAGCTGGACGAGATGCTCGCGCGCCGCGAGCTGCGCCAGCTCCGCCAGCGCATCGTGCTGCGCTTCCAGCTGCGCCCCTTCGACGCCGACGAGACGGCGGCCTATGTCGAGGAGCGGCTGCGCCTGGCGGGCTACACCGGCAAGGGCATCTTCCGGCGCTCGGCCATCAAGCAGCTCCACCGGATGAGCGGCGGTGTGCCCCGCCTGATCAACATCCTGTGCGACGGTGCGATGCTGCTGGGCTTCTCGCGCGACCTGCCGGTGCTCGACGCCAAGGCGATCCAGGAGGTCGCCAGCGACCTGCGCCTGGAGCCGGGCGCCGACCACGGCGGGGTCGACGACGACGGTCCGGAGTCCCCGCGCGACGAAGAACGACGCTGGAAGAGCCGGCTGCGCGCCATCTTCCGCTGAGCGGCCGCAGGAGAAGAAGCGATGGGAAAGGTCCACGACGCCCTACGACGCGCGGAGGCGCAACGCGCCGAGCGGATCGCCGTGCCCGGCGAGGTGGCGGCCCCGGCGCCGCCGCGGGCCGCGCTCCCCGAGCGCCAGCCGCGCCCCGCGGCGGGCCGGCTCGACCGCTTCCGCGGCCTGTTCCGGCGCAAGGGACGGAAGGCGGCCCGGGCGGCGACCGAAGACGCGGGCGCGATCAACAAGCGCCGCATCTCGCTGCTTCAGCCCGATTCGTTCGTGGCCGAGCAGTTCCGCACGCTGCGCGCCCGACTCGACTCGCTCGGGGCGGAGCGCCCAGTCCGGACGCTCTCGATCACCAGCGCCGCGCCGGGCGAGGGCAAGACGACCGCCGCCGTCAATCTGGCGATCGTGACCGCGATGAGCCTGGGGCGCCGCGTGCTGCTCGTGGACTGCGATCTGCGCAAGCCCAAGGTGCACGCCGCGCTGAACCTGCGCCCCGAGTGCGGCCTGGCCGAGGTTCTCACCGACCAGGTGCCGCTCGAGCAGGCGATCGTCCCGGTGGAGGGCTGCAATCTCGAGGTGCTGCCGGTGCGTAGCACGCCGTCGAATCCCAGCGAGCTGCTCGCCTCCGAGCGCATGCGCAGCCTGGTCGAGGAGCTGGCCAGGAGCTACGACCGCGTGATCATCGACACGCCGCCGACGCTGGCGCTGCCCGACGCCAAGATCCTGAGCGAGCTGTGCGACGGCATCGTGGTCGTGGTCCGGGCGGGCAGCACGCCGCAAACCGAGGTGCAGGCGGCGCTCGACGTTCTCGACCGGCGGCGCGTGCTGGGCATGGTGCTCAACGGCACCGACGACGAGTCGGGTCGCTACGGCTACTGAAGCGTGCTGCCGCTGCGCCCGGAGAGGACGCCGTGACCGTCGCCTCGGCCTTGATCCCGTTCGTGGTCGCGGCCGCGGTGGCGGCGCTGGCCACCCCGGTGGTGGCGTACATCGCGCGCGGGATCGGCATCATCGACCGCCCCAACGACCGCAAGGTCAGCAAGCGGGCGAACATCCCGCTGCTGGGCGGTATCGCCGTGGCGCTGGGCTTCCTGATGGGGCTGTCGGCGGCCCTGCTCATGACCGGCGAGGACCTCGAGTACCGCAACCACCTCGAGGGCCTGCTGCTCGGCGGCGTGCTGCTGCTCGGCGTGGGCGCCGTCGACGACCGCTACACGCTGACGCCGCGCGCCAAGCTGGCGATCCAGCTGGTCGCGGCCGGCATCGCGATCTACTACGGCTTCCGCATCGACCGCTTCACCGACCCGATCTGGATGAAGTCGTGGTGGCTGCCGCTGCCCGTCGTCTGGCTCACCAGCACGCTCTGGATCGTGGGCATCACCAACGCCATGAACCTGCTCGACGGCCTGGACGGGCTGTGCGCCGGGGTCGCCGCGATCATCGCGGCGACGCTGACCCTGATCTGCATCCAGGCCGGGCAGCTCGTGGGCGCCTTCATCGGGCTGGCCTTCGTGGGCGCGCTGCTCGGCTTCCTGCCCTTCAACTTCTCGCCGGCCCGCATCTTCCTGGGCGACACGGGAGCGCTGTTCATCGGGTTCACGCTCTCGCTGCTCGCCCTCGAGGGCTACCGGAAGCTCTCGGTGCTGACCTTCGTGGTGCCGCTGCTGGCGCTGGCCGTCCCGCTGATGGACACCGCGCTCTCGATGTACCGCCGCCTGCGCCGAGGCGCCTCGATCATGGACCCCGACCGGCAGCACATGCACCACCGCCTGCTCGAGTCCGAGGGCTCGCAGCGCTCCGCGGTGCTCTCGATCTACTTCCTGACGGCCTGCTTCTGCGTGATCGCGGTCTCGTTCACGAATCTCGAGGGAACCGCGGCGCTGCTGTTCCTCGCGCTGGTGATCTTCCTTACCCTCCGGCTCCTGCGGAACCTGGGCTTCTTCGACAGCGAGGAGGCCCAGGTGGCCACCGAGGAGGAGCCTCCGTGAGCACCCGACGCGCCCTGATCACCGGCATCACCGGGCAGGACGGCTCGTACCTGGCCGAGCAGCTGCTCGAGAAGGACTACGAGGTGCACGGCATGGTGCGCCGCTCGAGCACGGAGAGCTTCGAGCGCATCGAGCACCTGGGCGAGCGCGTGAGGCTGCACCAGGCCGACCTGCTCGACCAGGTCTCGCTCGTGAACCTGCTGCGCGAGGTGCGCCCGGACGAGGTCTACAACCTGGCGGCGCAGTCCTTCGTGCCGACCTCGTGGCTGCAGCCGGGCCTCACCGGCGAGTTCACTGCGCTGGGCGTCACGCGCATGCTCGACGCCGTGCGCATCGTCGACGACTCGATCCGCTTCTACCAGGCCTCGAGCTCCGAGATGTTCGGCAAGGTCCGCGAGGTTCCCCAGAACGAGACCACGCCCTTCCACCCGCGCAGCCCCTATGCGGTCGCCAAGGCGTACGGGCACTGGATCACCGTGAACTACCGCGAGAGCTTCGGTCTGTACGCGGTGTCCGGGATCCTGTTCAACCACGAGTCGCCGCGGCGCGGCCGCGAGTTCGTGACGCGCAAGATCTCGGAGGCCGTGGCGCGCATCAAGCTCGGGCTCCAGGACGAGCTGCGGCTCGGCAACCTCGACTCGCGCCGCGACTGGGGCTACGCGAAGGAGTACGTCGACGCCATGTGGCGCATGCTGCAGCGCGACGAGCCCGCGGACTACGTGGTGGGCACCGGGGAGCAGTACGCGGTCGGCGACTTCGTGCGGCTGGCCTTCGACCACGTCGGGCTCGACCCCGAGGAGTTCGTGCGGGTCGACCCGGCGCTGGTGCGCCCGGCCGAGGTCGACACCCTGCTCGCCGATCCGGCCAAGGCGCGCGAGGAGCTCGGCTGGACCGCCGAGACGCGCGTCCCGCAGCTGGTGCGCATCATGGTCGACGCCGATCTCGAGGCACAGGAGCGGCGCTCCGGGCGCCGGCGCGGCGGTCCGGACACGCGATGAGCCGACCCGGTCGCATCCTGGTCACCGGCGCCGCCGGCTTCATCGGCTCGACCCTCGTCGACCGCCTGCTGGCCGAGGGCCGCGAGGTCGTGGGGCTCGACGGCTTCGACCCGTTCTACCCGGAGGCGCTCAAGCGCCGCAACCTCGCGGGCGCCGGGCGCAGCGACCGCTTCCGGCTGGAGGTCGGCGACATCCGCGACGCGGCGCGGCTCGACGCGCTGCTCGGGGCGGCGCGCTTCGACGCCGTCGTGCACCTGGCGGCGCTGGCCGGCGTCCGCCCCAGCCTGGAGCGCCCCGCCGCGTACGCCGACGTGAACGTCCACGGCACGGCCGTGGTGGCGCAGGCCGCGGTGCGGCACGGCGTCGCGCGCCTGGTCTTCGCCTCGTCGTCGTCGGTCTACGGAGAGCGCAGCGACGGACCCTTCGTCGAGAGCGAGCCGGTCGAGCGGCCGATCTCCCCCTACGCCGCCACCAAGCGCGCCGGCGAGCTGCTGCTCCACACCTTCCACCACGCCCACGGACTGGCCGCGGTGTGCGCGCGGATCTTCACCGCCTACGGGCCCCGCCAGCGCCCGGACCTGGCGATCCGGAAGTTCGCCGAGCGCATGCGCCGCGGCGACTCCGTGCCGGTGTTCGGTGACGGATCCAGCCTGCGCGACTTCACCTACGTGGACGATCTGGTGGAGGGGCTGGTGCGGGCGCTCGACTCGGATCTCGACTTCCGCATCCTCAACTTCGGAGCGGGCCGCACCGTGTCGGTGAGCCAGGTGATCGAGACCCTCGAGGCGGCGCTCGAGGTCGAGGCGAAGATCGAGTGGCTGCCGCGCCAGGTCGGCGACGTCTCGCGGACCTGGGCCGACATCGGCGCGGCCCGGGAGGCGCTCGGCTACGCGCCGCGCGTGACCCTCGAGGAGGGGATCGCCCGCTTCGTCGCCTGGCTGGGGAGCGACGCGTGAGCAGCGCGCGCCGTGCCCTCGTAACGGGCGGCGCCGGGTTCATCGGCAGCCACCTGGTCGACCGGCTGCTGGCCGACGGCTGGCAGGTGCGGGTGATCGACGACTTCTCGAGCGGGCGCGAGCAGAACCTCGAGCTCGCCGGCGACCGCATCGAGCTGGTGCGGGCCGACTTCACCGAGCCCGAGGTCGCCGACGCGGCCGTCGACGGCGTCGAGGTCGTCTTCCACCAGGGGGCGGTGCCCTCGGTGCCGCGCAGCGTGGCGGAGCCGCTGCGCACGAACCGCGCCAACGTGGACGGCACGCTCCAGCTGCTCGAGTCCGCGCGCCGGGCCGGGGTGCGCCGCCTGGTCTACGCGGCTTCGTCGTCGGCCTACGGAGACACCGAGGTCCTGCCGAAGATCGAGACGATGCCGGCGCAGCCCCGTTCCCCCTATGCCCTCCAGAAGTACGCCGGCGAGGTCTACTGCCGGCTCTACTGCGAGCTGTACGGACTCGAGACGGTCGCGCTGCGCTACTTCAACGTGTTCGGTCCGCGCCAGAACCCGAAGAGCCAGTACGCGGCGGTGATCCCGCTGTTCGCGACCGCCTGCCTGCGCGGCGAGGCGCCGACGATCCACGGGGACGGCGAGCAGACCCGGGACTTCACCTTCGTGGCCGACGCCGTCGAGGCCAACGTGCTGGCGGCCGACGCGCCCAAGGCGGCCGGCCACGTGATGAACGTGGCGCAGGGGCGCCAGACCAGCCTCAACCAGCTGCTGGCCCGGATCCAGGAGATCGCCGGGAGCGCGGTCGAGCCCGTCCGCGGGCCGGCGCGGCCCGGCGACGTGCGCGACAGCCTGGCCGACCTCGCACGCGCCCGCGAGCTGCTGGGCTACGAGCCGCGGACCTCGCTCGACGAGGGGCTGCGCCGCACGATCGAGGCGCTCCAGTGACGGGGGGAGGACGGTGAACGTCTGCATGATCGGAACCGGCTACGTCGGCCTGGTCTCCGGCGCCTGCTTCGCCGAGTTCGGCGTGCAGGTGGTGTGCGTCGACAAGGACGCGGAGAAGATCGCGGGGCTCGAGGCGGGGCGCATGCCGATCTACGAGCCCGGTCTCGACCAGATCGTGGCGCGCAACGTCAGCCAGGGCCGGCTCTCGTTCACGACCGACACGCCCGAGGCGGTGCGCTCGTCGCTGGTGATCTTCATCGCGGTGCAGACGCCGACCGGCTCCGACGGCACCACCGACCTGTCGGCGGTGGAGGCCGTGGCGCGCGAGATCGGCCGGCACCTGGACGGCTACAAGGTGGTCGTCACCAAGAGCACGGTCCCGGTGGGCACCTGTTACCAGGTGCGGGAGTGGATCGAGGAGGAGCTGGCGGCGCGCGGCGAGGACCACCCGTTCCACGTCGCGAGCAACCCCGAGTTCCTGCGCGAGGGCGCCGCGATCGGCGACTTCATGCGGCCCGACCGCGTGGTGATCGGCGCCGACGACGAGGCCGCGATCGCCATCCTGCGCGACCTGTACCGCCCGCTCTACCTGAACGAGACCCCGTTCGTGGTCGCCAACATCCCCACCGCCGAGCTGACCAAGTACGCCGCGAACTCGTTCCTGGCCACCAAGGTCTCGTTCATCAACGAGATCGCCAACTACTGCGAGCAGATCGGAGCCGACGTGCACGGCGTGGCGCGCGGCATCGGGCTCGACCGCCGCATCGGTCCCAAGTTCCTGCACCCGGGGCCCGGCTTCGGCGGCTCGTGCTTCCCGAAGGACACGCGCTCCGCCGTGAGCTTCGCGCGCCAGTCGGGCGAGCGCTTCTCGATCATCGAGGCCGCGCTCGCGGTGAACGAGCGGCAGCGCGAGCGCATGCTCGAGAAGATCGTATCGGCCCTCGGCGGCTCGGCGCAGGGCCGCACCGTGGCCGTGCTGGGGCTCTCCTTCAAGCCCGAGACCGACGACATGCGCGACGCCCCGTCGCTGGACCTGATCCGCGGCCTGGTCGCGGGCGGCGCCTCGGTGCGCGCCTACGACCCCGTCGCCATGGAGAACGCCGCGCCGCTGCTGCCGTCGGAGGTGGTGTTCTGCAAGAACGCCTACGACCCCTGCGAGGGGGCCGACGTGCTGGTGCTGGTGACCGAGTGGAACCAGTTCCGCATGCTCGACCTCGAGCGCGTGCGCGGCCTGCTGCGCCGCCCGCTGGTCGTCGATCTGCGCAACGTCTACGAGCCCGGACCGATGCGCGCGGCGGGCTTCCAGTACGTCTGCGTCGGACGCTGAGTGGCGCGAGCGCCCGAGGTCCACGCCGTCGTCATGGCCGGAGGCGCCGGGGAGCGCTTCTGGCCGCGCTCGCGGCGCGTTCGCCCCAAGCCGCTGCTGCGCGCCGTCGGCCGCGCGACGCTGCTCGAGGCGACGCTGGCGCGCGCCCGCCGCCTGGCGCCCCCGGAGCGGAGCTGGCTGGTGTGCACCGCCGAGAACGCGCCCCGGATGCGCGCGGCCGCGGGCCTGCCGCGCGGACACGTCCTGGTGGAGCCGCGCGGCCGCAACACCGCGATGGCCGTGGGCTTCGCGGCAGCCCGCATCGCCGCGGAGGACCCCGAGGCCGTCCTGGCGCTGCTGCCCGCCGACCACGTGATTCCGGATGCGCGGGCCTTCGCGGCCGCACTGCGCCGGGCGGCGCGCGCCGCCGATCGCGCCGACGCGCTGGTGACGATCGGGGTGCGCCCGACCCGCCCCGAGACCGGCTACGGCTACATCCAGGTGGGCCGCCCCGCCGGGCGCGAGTTCGCCGGCCTGCACCGCGTGAAGCGCTTCACGGAGAAGCCGGACGCGGCGCGCGTGCGGCGCTTCCTACGCGCGGGCGGCTACCTCTGGAACGCCGGCATCTTCGCCTGGAAGGCGCGCGTGATCCTCGAGGAGATCGAGGCCTGCGCGCCCGAGCTGGCGCGCGCGCTGGCGCCGATCCGCCGCCGGCCGCGCGGCGCCGGGGCGCCGGCCGCGCGCGCCCGCGCCTACGCGCGGGC
>JASJBO010000286.1 GCA_030066475.1 Myxococcota bacterium | reverse complement strand
ACCGGCGATCCGCCGGCCGGGTTCACCGACTACCTGCGCTACCTGTGGGTGGCCGACGGGGAGCGCGGCTGGAACGAGTTCGGTCGTCCTGCCTACACCACCCGCGAGGCGTGGATCTCGTTCGTCTCGTCGCGGCGCATGCGCCGCTACCGGTGATCGGAGCCGTCGTGAGCGATCCCGAGCAGGAAGTCCAGACGCCCGACCGCGAGGAGCGCCTCGCCGCCGAGGACCTGGCGGTGCTGCGCGAGGCGCTCGACGGCCTGCGCGACGAGATCCGCACCCGCTTCGGGGCGCCGGACGCGGGCTTCGACTGGATGGCGCTGTACGAATCGCTGCGCCAGCGCTTCCAGTCCCTCGGCATGCGGCCTCGCGCCGAGGAGGTGGACGAGTTCGGGATGGACGCGGGTGCGCTCGAGAGCGCGCTGCCGCTGCTCGACCTGCTCTTCGAGCGCTGGTGGCGCATCGAGGTGGCGGGCCTGGGCGACCTGCCGGAGCTCGGCCCGTGCCTGTTCGTCGCGAACCGGGCCGGGCTGCTGCCCTGGGACGGGCTGATGATCGCGCACGCGGTGTCGCGCCGGCGCCCGGCCTGGCCGCGTCCGCGCTACCTGGTGGCGGACTGGCTCGTGACCCTGCCGTTCGCGCAGCCGTGGATCACCCGGCTCGGCGGCGTGCGCGCCTGCCGCGAGAACGCCGAACGGCTGTTGCGCGGCGGCCACCCGGTGGTGGCGTTCCCGGAAGGGCAGAAGGGCGCCGCGAAGGTGTTCCGCAACCGCTACCGGCTCCAGCGCTTCGGGCGCGGCGGCGTGGTGCGCACGGCCCTGGCGGCGGGCGTGCCGCTGGTGCCGGTCGCGGTGGTCGGGGCCGAGGAGGTCCACCCGGTCCTGTTCAAGGTCGAGACCGCCGCGCGCGCCGTCGGGCTGCCGTTCCTGCCGGTGACGCCCACCTTCCCCGCGCTCGGACCGCTCGGCTTCGTGCCGCTGCCTTCCAAGTGGTGGATCGGCTTCGGCGCGCCGATCGAGACGCGCGCGCTGGGTCCCGACGCGGCCGACGACGAGCTGCTGGTGTGGCGCATGACCGAGGAGATCCGCGCCTCGATCCAGGACATGGTCGACGCCGGTCTGGAGACGCGCGACTCGATCTGGCGCTAGCTGGTGGACTTCGCTCGCCTGCGGCGCTTGCGGGGGTGCCGTCGAGGGGATTGGTTGCCGGCGCGCTGGCGGCCTTATTGACTTCGCTCGCCTGCGGCTCGCTGCGCGCGCCCTTCGGGCGCTTGCAGGGGGCTCCTGCCGCGCCGGTCCGGGGGCGGCGCTACGATAGGTCGCCCCGGACCTCCTCCGCCGCAGGAGGGCGTCCGCCGCGGAGGAGCGATGGGCAGGATCGACGGCGGCGCGATGCTCGTGCGGGTGCTGCGCCAGGCCGGGGTGGACACCCTCTTCACGCTGCACGGCGGCCACCTCGACGCCATCTTCCAGGCCGCCGTCCAGCACGACCTGCGCCTGGTCGACACGCGCCACGAGCAGGCCGCCGGCCACGCGGCCGACGGCTGGGCGCGCACCACCGGGCGCGTCGGGGTCGCGGTCGTGACGGCCGGCCCCGGCTTCACCGACTGCGTCACGGCGATCGCCAACGCCTACCTCGACTGCGTGCCCACCCTGTTCGTCGCGGGCGCGCCGCCGCTGCGCGAGGCCGAGACGCTCCCGCTCCAGGGCGGCATCGACCAGGTGGCGATGGTCGCGCCCGTCACGAAGTGGGCGCACCGCGTGACCCACACCGAGCGCATCCCGGATCTGGTGGCGCAGGCGCTGCGGGTGGCGCGCTCGGGCCGCCCGGGCCCGGTGTTCCTCGAGATCCCGATCGACGTGCTGTTCGGCCGCGTCGACGAGAGCCGCGTGCACTTCCCGGTCAAGATCGCGCCCGACGCCGCGCCCGCGCCGGCGCCCGAGGCGGTGGAGCAGGCGATCGACTGGCTGCACGTGGCCGAGCGGCCCGCGATCCTCGCGGGCGGCGGCGCCTGGTTCGCGGGCGCGGCCGACGTCCTGCGCCGCTTCGCCGAGCGCACGCGGGCTCCCGTGTTCTCGAACGGCAAGGCCCACGGGCTGCTGCCGGGCAGTCACCCGCTCGCGGGCGGCGGCTTCGCCAACCTGGCGGTCGCGGCCGGCGCCGGCGTCGGCGCGGCCGACTGCGTGCTGGTGCTGGGCGCGCGCCTGGGCCTGTTCACCGGCGGGCGCGGCGCGCGCTTGATCCCGTCCCAGGCGCGCGTCGTCCAGGTCGACGTCGCGCCCGAGGAGATCGGGCGCAATCGCGCCGTGCAGCTCGGCATCGCCGCGGACTGCCGCGAGGCGCTGCGCGCGTTCGACCAGGCGGCCGGCGAGCGCGAGTGGCCGGAGCGCCGGGACTGGCTGGCGGGACTGGCCGGCGTGCGCGGCGGCCACCGCGCCCTGTTCGCGCAGGCGCTCGCCCACGAGAAGGCGCCGATCCACCCGTATCGCCTCGCGCACGAGGTGGCACAGGCGCTGCCGCCCGGCACGATCGTGGCCGCCGACGGCGGCGAGACCGCCTCGTGGATGGAGATGGTGGCCCGGGTCGAGGAGCCCGGCGGCTGGATGTCGCACGGCTACCTCGGCTGTCTCGGCACGGGCGCCGGCTTCGCGATCGCCGCGCAGGTGGCGCACCCCGACCGGCGCGTGCTGTGCATCGTGGGCGACGGCTCGGTGGGGCTCAACTTCGCCGAGTTCGACACCATGGTGCGGCACGGGCTGCCGATCGTGACGGTGGTGAACAACGACCAGCTCTGGGGCATGTCCGCCCACGGTCAGGACCTGATCTACGGACGCGACCGCCGCGTCGTCACCGAGCTGGGCGCCACGCGCTACGACCTGGCCGCCGCCGGCTTCGGCTGCCACGCCGAGCACGTCGAGGATCCCGCCGACCTGACGCCGGCGCTCGAGCGGGCCTTCGCGAGTGGCAAGCCGGCCTGCGTGAACGTGATGACGGACGGGTCGGTGATCGCGCCGATCACCGTCGCGATGGTGGGCGGTCCCCGACCGCCCGGGCCGAAGGGCGACGAGGCCGAGAAGGTCCAGCTCCCGTACTACGAAGACCTGGAAGAGTGAGGCAGCGCAGTCATGGACTTCCACTTCGCCGAGGTGTTCGACGTGATCGCGGACGCGGTCCCCGACCGCGAGGCGGTGATCTTCCGCGATCGCCGGCTCTCCTTCGCGGGGTTCCGCGATCGCAGCCGCCGGCTCGCCAACTTCCTGCTCGAGCGCGGGCTCGCGGTGCGCGCCGAGCGCGACGCGCTGGCCGGACACGAGTCGGGCCAGGACCACCTCGCGATCTACCTGTACAACGGCAACGAGTACCTCGAGAGCATGCTGGGCGCCTTCCAGGCGCGGGTGGCGCCGCTCAACGTCAACTACCGCTACGTCGAGGAGGAGCTGCTCTACCTCTTCCGCAACTCCGGCTCGCGCGCCGTGGTCTACCACGCCGAGTTCGCGCCCCGGATCGCCGCGATCCGCGGCCAGCTGCCCGAGCTCGAGCTGCTGATCCAGGTGGCCGACGACTCGGGCGAGGCGCTGCTCCCCGGCGCCGTCGACTACGAGGAGACGCTGGCCGCCTCCACCGACGAGCGGCCCGACGTCGACCCCTCGCCCGACGACCTCTACATCCTCTACACGGGCGGGACCACCGGCATGCCCAAGGGCGTGCTGTGGCGCTCGGCCGACATCCACATGGCGGCGATGGGCGGTCGCAAGCCCGACGGCGTCGAGCTGGCTTCCCTCGACGAGGTCGCCAACTGGGCGCGGGCAGGCGGCCACATCAAGTGCGCGATCGGCCCGCCGCTGATGCACGGCGCCGCGCAGTGGGGAACCTTCATCAATCTCGGCATGGGCAACGCCTGCATCCTGCCCGGCGAGAACCGCAAGCTCGATCCAGCCGACTTCCTCTCGACCATCGAGCGCGAGAAGGCCGGCATGTGCCTGATCGTCGGCGACGCCTTCGCGCGTCCGATCCTCGACGAGATCGGGCGCGGCGACTACGACCTGTCGAGCCTGCTGGTGATCGCCTCCGGCGGCGCGCCGCTCTCGACCGCGCACAAGAAGGAGTTCCTGTCGCACGCGCCGCAGGTGACGGTGATCGACTCGATCGGATCCTCGGAGACCGGCGCCCAGGCCACCAACCCGAGCAACGCGTCGACCGACGTGACCACCGGCGACTTCAAGCCGCTGGTGGGGGCCGCCGTCGTCTCGGAGGACCTGACGCGCGCGCTCGATCCCGGCGACGAGGAGGTGGGCTGGTTCGCGCAGCGCGGCCGCGTGCCGCTCGGCTACCTGGACGACGCCGACAAGACGGCGCGGACCTTCCCCGTGATCGGGAGCGTGCGCTACGCGGTGCCCGGCGATCGCGCCCGCTACCGCGCCGACGGGGGCATCGACGTGCTCGGCCGCGACTCGGTGACGATCAACTCCGGCGGCGAGAAGATCTTCGCCGAGGAGGTGGAGAACGCCATCAAGCTGCACCCGGACGTGTTCGACTGTGTGGTGGCGGGACGGCCCAGCGAGCGCTGGGGGCAGGAGGTGATCGCGATCGTGCGGCTGCGCGAGGGTGCGGCCGCCACCGAGTCCGACCTGCAGGCCGAGGCCGCCAAGCACCTGGCCCGCTACAAGCTGCCGAAGCAGTACGTGTTCCGCGCCGAGATCCAGCGCAGTCCGAGCGGCAAGGCCGACTACCGCTGGGCCAGGGCGCAGGCCGAGGCCGCTGCGGGCTCCGGATGAGCCACGGCGCCCGAGACGAGGCGATCCGGCGCGACGCGAAGGGGTCGTGAAGCGCTGCGAGCCGCCCGGGGCAGCTCAGCCCTTGTCGCTGCCCGCGGCGCGGCGCGGCGGCGCGGGGGCGTGGGCCTCCGGCTCCATCGAGTCGAGCAGGTCCTGCAGGCGGTCGAGCTTGGCGTTGAGCGCCTCGATGTCCGAGCGGCGCGGCAGGTCGAGCACGTGGAACACGCGCTCCACGGCGCGCTGCACCATGTGGTCGAGGTCGTGCGCCCCGAAGGCGATCCAGTCGGGCCGGCGCCGGCCGGCCTTGGCGGCCGCCTCGCCCTCCTCGCGCTCCTGGCGCAGCAGCTTGCGCACGTTGCGCTGGAACTCCTCGATCCCCTCGGAGGCGTCGCCCACGCCGCGCTTCAGCGCGCTGTAGAGCACGTCTCCGCTGCGCTGGATCAGGTCGGAGAGCACCGTGCCGGGCACCGTGCGGCTCGAGCGCTCGGTGTCGACGAGGATCTGCGACAGCGTGACGGAGGTGATGTCCTCACCCGTCTCGTTGTCGATCACGCGCACCTCGTCGCCGGCCTCGATCAGCTCGGCGATGCCCTTGAGCGTGATGTATCGACTCGTCTGCGTGTTGTAGAGCTTGCGGTTCGCGTAGCGCTTGATGAGAACCGCGTCTTCGCTCGCGTCCACCACGGGTGGTTCCCCGGTTTCGGGTGGTGCCCCGGTTTGGGAGGACGCGCAAGCTAACAAAAGGTCCCGGCGAGGTCAGCCCTCGATCGGGACGCGCTCGAGGGGGCGGTCGCCGCGCGAGCGCCGTACGCGGCGCCGGGGCGCCGACTCCTGCTCGGGCTCGTTCGCGCCGTCTCCGGTGCGCGGCGAGCGCAGCCCGAACTCCCAGAGCACCTCGCGCACGCCCAGGAACGCCCGCAGCACCGCGCGTGCCTCGGGGTCCTCGCGACTGCGCTCCTCCCAGCGGGCGATCTCCGCGTCGAGGGCCTCGGACACGCCGCCCAGCCAGCGACTGCCGGCGTCGCCGCCCAGCCCCGCGGCGGCCTGCTCGAGCCAGGCGTCGATGCGCGCCAGCGTGTCGTGCTCGGCGGCCGGGTGTCCCGCGGTGGCGAGCGCAGCGGCGTCGAGCACGCAGCGCGCCGCCGCCAGCGCCTCGGCCAGCGCGGTCCGGGCGTGGTCGCGCGCCCGGTGCAGCGCCTCCTCGGCGCTGCGCGCGGTCGCTCGCTCGCGCGGCGCGCCGGGCTTGTGGGTCACGCGGCCTCCTCGCCGTCGTCGCGCAGCAGCCAGTGCGCCACGTGGGCGAGACCTTCGAGGTCGTGCACGTCTCCCGACAGCTCGGGGACGCGCCGCACGAAGCCGCCGATGCGCTCGACGCGCTCGGCCAGCTCGGCGGTGTGGGACAGGTCTGCGCGCACCAGCGAAGCGTAGCCGTCCGCTGCGGCGAGCGCTGCGCGCGCCGCGGCGGACGCCGGGAAGGCGGCGCCGTGTGCGGCGGCCAGCGCCTCGCCGAGTGCGCGTTCGGCGGCCTCGGCGCACCCGGGGGCGGGGACGCACTCGGGCACCGGCTCGGCCTCGGGCCAGCGGTGCACGCGGTTCACGATCACGCCCGCCAGCGGCACGCCCGCGGCGTCGAGCCGCTCGAGCAGGCCCAGCGCGTGGAGCGTCGACTCGCGCGCCGGCGACGCCGCCAGCACGAACGCGGCATCGGGGCCGAGCAGGCGCTTCTCGACCCGATGGGCCCGCTCCCGAAATCCCTCCGACATGCCCTCGAAGGCCAGCAGGAACTCCGAGATGTCCTCGAGGAAGGCCACGCCCGAGACCTTCTCGATCACCTGGAGCACGCGCGCGGTGCCACGCTGGAACACCCTGAAGCCGAGCCGGCCCGCGGCGAACGCCGGGTGGAGCAGGACCTGGACGAGCCGGCTGTCGAGGAACTCGAGCAGCCGGCGCGGCGCGTCGAGGAAGTCGAGCGCGTGCTGCGACGGCGGTGTGTCCACCACGATCAGGTCGAAGTCGTCGCGCTCGGACAGCTCGTAGACCTTCTCCATCGCCGAGTACTCGGCGCTGCCGGCCAGGGCGTCCGAGACGTGCTGGTAGATCCGGTTGCTCAGGATGCGGTCGCGCGTCTCCTCCGAGTCGGCGAAGCGGACCACCAGGTCGTCGAAGGTGCGCTTCATGTCGAGCATCAGGGCCGCCAGCTCGCCTTCGGCGGGCACGCCCAGCGCCGTCAGCTGCTCGCGCGAGAGCGGCGCGGGCTCGTTGCCCAGCTCGCGCAGCCCGAGCGCGTTGGCGAGCCGCCGCGCCGGGTCGATCGTAAGCACCGCCGTGCGGCGGCCGCGGCGCGCGGCGTCGAGCGCCAGGCTGGCGGCGAGCGTGGTCTTGCCGACGCCGCCGGTGCCGACGCACACCAGGATCCGCTTGCGGGCGACCAGCTCGGCGACGTTCACGAGACGCTCCTCGGGGCGGCGAGCAGCGCGCCCGCGAGGCGCTCGAGGTCGTCCGGGCCGGCGACGCCCCGCGCGAGCCTCGGCAGCAGGACCAGCGGGAGCCCCGTCTCGCGGCCCACCACGTCGAGCCAGCGGCGGTTCAGCTCGTGGCGGCCGCGCGCCCAGGCGGCGCACGCCGTGAGGGTGCCGGGCGAGGGCGAGCCCGGCAGCTCGAGCGCCGGGTCGAGGGCGCCGAGCCGGGCGTCCAGGTCCTCGAGTCCGGCGGGGAAGGGCGCCTCGCTCACCGCGTTCACCACCACGCGGTCCACTGCCACGCCGACGTCGTCGCGCAGCCGCGCCACCAGCTCGGTGGTCTCGCGCGCCGGCAGCTCCTCGGCGAGCGACACCGGCAGCAGCAGCGTGCCCTCGTGGTCGCGGATCATCGCCTCGACGCGGCTCGCGTTGCGGCGCAGCGGGCCCGCCCGCACCGCCGAGCCGACCACGCGCGGCACGTCGAGGAAGGTGAGCCCGTGGCCCGTGGCGGGCGCGTCGATCACGATCAGGTCGAAGCGCGTGCGTCCGTCCGGCCGGTCGAGCTCGTGCAGGTGGAAGATCTTCCCGAGCGTGATCAGCTCGCGCCAGCCAGGCGAGGCGTCCATCAGCTGGCGGAAGGCCTGGTTGCCGAGCACCCGGCGCACCACGCCGCGCAGGCCGATCTGGAGGCCCAGGTACTCGGCCAGCGCCTCGTAGGGATCCACGCGCATGGCGTGCAGGCCCTTGCGCACGGTGCGGCCCTCGTAGCCCACCGGCTTCGCGCCCGGCTCCAGCAGCCGCGGGACGTGCTCGTCCGGGCTCACCTCGGCGACCAGCACCCGGCGCCCGGCAGCGGCAGCGGCCAGCGCGAGCGTCGCCACCACGGTGGTCTTCCCGGTGCCGCCCTTGCCGGTGACGATCACCAGGCGGCGGTCGAGCAGCGTGGGGAGTGCGTCCGGGGGGTTCACGGGACCGTTCGTCGGGGCCTCAAGCGCGTCCCCGGCGTGTCCGAAACGATCGACGGGTCGCTGGGTTCGGGCGGACACTAGCAAACGGCCGGGGGGGCTCCGTTGATCATCGAGTGCGAGCGCTGCCAGACGCGCTTCCGCCTGGACCCCTCGCGCATTCCCGCCACCGGCACGCGCGTGCGTTGCTCGCGCTGCAAGCACGCCTTCTTCGTGCGACGGCCCGGCGCCAGCGGCCAGGAGATGCTGAACGCAGCCGCCGAGCAGGCGGCCCGGCGCGCGGCCCCCGGGGCGCCGGAGCCGAGCTGGGACCTCGAGGAGGGCACCACCGCCCAGCCGTCCGCACGGGCCGCACCCGCGGCGGGCCCGGCCGGCTCCGGCGATGCCGAGGACGGCGACTGGCAGTTCGAGGACGAGCTGCCCGACTTCGGCGGCCCGGACAGCGAGCTCGACCCGGTCACGCCGGAGCCTGGCTCGCTCGACGCGGGCGACCCCAACGAGACCTCCTTCGCCGATCTCGGCGACCCCGAGAGCTGGGATCTGACTGCCCAGTCCGCGCCCGCCGCGCCGCCCGTCGAGGAGGCGCCGCCTCCCGCACCGCCGCCCGCTCCCGAGGCGGCCCCCGAGGCCGTGCCCGAAGCGGCGCCCGAGCTGCCCCGGCTCGTTCCCGAGCCGAAGCCCACCGCCGCGGCTGTCGCGCCACCCGCTCCGGCACGGGCTGCGGTCGAGGCGGCGCCGGCAGTGGCTCGGGAGGCGCCGCCCGCCCCCGCCGTCGAGCCGACCACCGCGAGCCGCCCGCGCCGCGCGCGCCGCTCGTGGGCCTGGACCGGCTGGGTCGCCGTGGCGGCGGGCCTCGGGATGGCGGTCGCCGGCCTGCTGCGCCCGCTGGCGCCCCCGCCGTCCGCCTTCGCCCCCGTGGCCGGCTTCGAGGTCGCCGGAGCGCGGGCACGCATCCTCGAGAACGCCGTGACGGGCCCGGTCCTGGTCGTGACCGGGGCGCTGCGCAACCCCGGGCCGCAGGCGCGGGCGCTGGGCGGGGAGCTCCAGGTCTCGCTGCTCGATGCCGAGGGCCACCCTCTCGCCGGCCTGCTCGCCACCGCGGGCCCGACCCGCAGCGAGCGCGATCTGCGTCGCGAGGACCCGCGCCGGCTGCGCGCCCAGCAGCTGCGCGGCGCTCGCGAGCTGGCCTCCCATCCACTCGCCCCGGGCGCCCACTTCGCCTTCGACGCGGTGTTCGAGCGCCTCCCCGAAGCGGCCGCCCGCTTCGAGCTGTCACTCCAGCGCTAAGAGGGCTCCCGCAACGACTCCCTACGAGGGCACCCCGCAAGCGGAGGCGAAGCCGGAGCGCGCAGCGAGCCGCAGGCGAGCGAAGTCCACCAAGACATGCCCGCGCCGGCATCGAGCTGGCCGCAAGCGGAGGCGAAGCCGGAGCGCGCAGCGAG
>JASJBO010000285.1 GCA_030066475.1 Myxococcota bacterium | reverse complement strand
ATCACCGGCCTCACCGCCTACTTCGGGCTGCTCGACCTCGGCAAGCCGCAGCCGGGCGAGACGGTCGTGGTCTCCGGTGCCGCGGGCGCGACGGGCTCCGTGGCGGGCCAGATCGCGAAGCTCAAGGGCTGTCGGGTGGTCGGGATCGCGGGCGGCTCGACCAAGTGCGCCTGGCTCACCGAGGAGGCGCACTTCGACGCGGCGATCGACTACAAGGCGCAGGACGTGCAGGAGCAGCTCGGCAAGCTCTGTCCCGACGGCGTCCACGTGTACTTCGACAACGTCGGCGGCGCCATCCTCGACGCTGCGCTGTTCCACATCGCCGAGCACGCCCGCGTGGTGCTGTGCGGCGGGATCTCCGGCTACAACGAGACCGAGCCGCCGCCCGGCCCGCGCAACCTGATGAACCTGGTGATCCGCCGCGCGCGCATGGAGGGCTTCATCGTCCTCGACTATCTGCCGCACTTCGGCGAGGCGGTCCAGGAGCTGGCCGGCTGGGTCACCAGTGGGGAGATCGCGCACCGCGAGGACGTCCAGGAGGGGCTCGAGAACGCGCCGCGCACGCTGCTGCGGCTGTTCGAGGGCCGGAACCTCGGCAAGCAGCTGCTGAAGGTCGCCGACCCGACGCCGGCGGCTTGAAGCGCGCGGCGCTCGTCCTCGCGCTCGCCGCGGCGGGGCTCGTCGTCTGGTGGCTCGCGACCGGGCCTCCCGCGCCGGACGACACGCTCCGGGTGCTCGAGGCGCGCGCCATCCTCACGATGGATCCCGAGCGGCCCGAGGCCACGGCGGTGGCGATCCAGTCCGGTCGGATCGTGGCCGTCGGGTCCCGGGCGGAGGTCGAGGCGGCGCTCGGCGAGCGCCCCTTCGAGCGCGACCCGACCTTTCGCGAGCACGTGCTGCTGCCCGGCTTCGTCGACCCGCACATCCACCCGGCGCTCGCCGCCACCATCCTGCCGATCGAGATCGTGTCGGCGATGGAGTGGACCACGCCGCGGGGGCGCACCCGGGCGGTGCGCGGCCGCGAGGCCTTCCTGGCGCGCCTGCGCGAGCTCGACGCGCAGGCCGGCGAGCCCGACGATTGGCTGTCGGTGTGGGGCTACCACGCGCCCTACCACGGCGAGCTGTCGCGCCGCGACCTCGACGCGGTCTCGAGCACGCGCCCGATCTTCGTCTGGCAGCGCTCGGTGCACGAGATGTTCTTCAACACGCGCGCGCTCGAGGTGCTCGAGATGTCGCGCCAAGACTGGGAGGCGCACCCGCAGGCGGACTGGGAGCGCGGCCACCTGTGGGAGCGCGGCACGCTGAGTCTCGGCGGCCCCATGACCCGCGTGCTGGCGAGCCCGCTCACCTACCGCCGCGGCCTCTCGCTGATGAGCGAGGTGATCCATCGCGGGGGGCTCACCACCGTGGGCGAGCAGGGCTTCCCGCAGGTGAGCGCCTTCGCCGAGCTCGCGATGCTGATGCTCGAGATGCACGAGGCCGACACGCCGTTCCGCTTCGCACTGGTGCCGAACGCGATGTTCCTGTACCGCGCCGAGGGCGGCGCGGCCGAGGCGGAGCGCGCCGCGGCGGGGCTGCTGCGCTGGAGCACCGACCGCATCCGCATCCCGCGCCACGCCAAGTACTACGCCGACGGCGCGATCTTCAGCCAGCTGATGCAGATGAGCGAGCCCTACCTCGACGGCCACCACGGCGAGTGGATGATGACGCCCGAGGAGCAGTGGGAGGTGCTCTCGACCTTCTGGGCCCGCGACTGGGACCTGCACGTGCACGTGAACGGCGACGCCGGCCTCGACGTGCTGCTCGACCAGGTCGAGCGCCTGCGCGCGGCCGACCCGCGCCCCGCGCGGCGCATCGTGCTCGAGCACTACGGCTACGCCCGCGAGGACCAGCACCGGCGTGTGCGCGAGCTGGGCATCGCGGTGTCGAACAACGCCTACTACCTGCACGAGCTGGCGCCGATCTACGCGCGCCACGGGCTCGGGCCCGAGCGCGCCGCGGACATCTCGCCGCTGGGCGGGCTCGCGCGCGCCGAGGTGCCGACCTCGTTCCACTCCGACTTCCCGATGGCGCCCGCCGAGCCGCTGGTGCTGGTGTGGACCGCCGTGAACCGGATCGCGAGCGACGGCCGGGTGTGGGGGCCGGACCAGCGCATCGCGCTCGACCGCGCGCTGCGCGCCGTCACCATCGAGGCCGCCTGGAGCCTGGGCCTCGAGGACGAGATCGGCTCGATCCGTCCCGGCAAGCGCGCCGACTTCACCGTGCTCGCCGCCGACCCGCGCGCGGTCGCCCCCGAGGCGATCCGCGACATCGAGATCTGGGGCACCGTGCTCGACGGCCGGCCCCATCCGATCCAGGAGGACTAGCTGGTGGACTTCGCTCGGCTTCGCCTCGCTGCGCGCGCCCTACGGGCGCTTGCAGGGGGCTTCTGCCGCGCAGGCTCCTAGCTCGTCAAGTCCGTGACGGCGCGCCAGGCCTGGTCGATCGCCTCGTCGAGGTAGGCGCGGCCGCCCGCGTCGGAGTTCGCGATGGCGATGCGGCCGAAGCGCTGCCGGCCGATCTCGTGCGGCGCCGCGCCCGGCTCGTACTCCGGGTCGAACAGCGGGTTGGGTGCGAACGCGTAGCCGTGGGGCCAGCGGTTCACCGCGATCGCCTCGATGTCGCGCGCCGGATCGAAGCCGCCCGGACCGAGCATGCCGGCCAGGTGGGTGCGGATCTCGCGCTCGATCGTCTCGAACGGGGTGCCGAGCAGCTCGTGGCGGCCGGTGCGTGACTGGTCGCGCGGCGGCAGGCCCGGGTAGGTCGGGACGCGGTTCATGTGGAGCACGACGGGATCGTCGGGAGTCGCAGCGAAGCCGTAGTCGCCCAGGCTCACCGGGAAGTCGAGCATGGCCATCTGGTGCCAGCTCCCGGGGCAGAAGGCGATCGCCAGGCCGAGCTCGCGGAACGCCTGCCAGCTGCGCAGCATCACGTTCGTGTAGACCAGCGGCACCTTGACCAGCGAGGCGAGCGCCTCCTTCTGCGCCGCGGGCAGCTCCGGACACAGGTAGGGAACGATCATGTTGTAGCAGGCGAGCACGACGCGCCGGCCGCGCACGCGCTCGGTGCGCCCGCCGCGCAGGTAGGTCACGCCGACGCGCTCGGCCGAGCGCGGGTCGCCCTCGTGCTCGACGCGCACCACCGTACTCCCGAGGCGCAATCGCACCTCGGCGTCCGGACGGTCGAGCTTCGCGTAGTCGAAGGCGGCGCTCACCACGTCGTCCATGGTCGTGCCTTCGGCCACCGCGGGAACGAGTCGCCGCACCAGCAGCCGCGCCACCGACGCGTTGCCGTCCGGGAAGTGATAGACGTAGGGCTCGAACGCAAACGAGATCCCGGCGCGGATCAGGCCCTCGACGCGGCCGAGGCTGGTGCTTCCCAGCCCCGGCAGCCCGAATCCCAGCGCCTCGAGCGCGGGCACGACGTCGATGCCGTGGCCGAAGTAGTTGCTCGGGACGTCCTGCAGCAGCGCCAGCACCTCGGGCTGCTCGACGCCGAGGTGCTTCGTGAGGAAGTCGCGGTAGGAGATCGAGCCGAGCAGCTCCGGCTCGGACAGGATCGAGTGGTCCACCAGCCGGTCCTCGGAGCCCTCGACCAGGCGCAGCAGCTCCTGCCGCGCGGGCTCGGAGAGCGGCATCCGCTCGATCGCGCTCCGCACGTCGACGCCCGCGGGCGCCACCGGCAGGAACAGCGACGGGTCGATCAGGTCGGTGCGCACCAGGCGGTCGGCGCCGTAGTGGGCGCGATCGAAGAAGAAGGCCCCCGCCAGGTCGTTGCGCCGGTAGAAGTCCTGGTCGTAGGCGTCGGCGAGCCGCTTGGTCTCGACGCCGATCCGCTCGAGCAGGCCCGTGGCCACGTCGCTGTAGGCGGACGGCTCCTCCAGCGACTGGCTGCCGCCGTAGCCCAGGATCGTGCGCCCGTTCCACGCGAACTCGTTGCGCCTGGCGTGGCCGCCGAAGTCGTCGTGGTTGTCGAGCAGCAGCACCCGCGCGCCCGGGTGGGCCTCGCGATAGAAGAAGGCGGCGGCGAGGCCGCTCACCCCGGCCCCGACGACCACCAGGTCGTACTCCCCGGCGTCCGGCTCGGCCGCGGGACCCCAGTCGGTGCGCTTCTCGCGGCCGAGCTGGTGGGCGACCTCGAAGGACCCCTCGTGGCTGCCGCGCAGGCCCAGCCGCGACGGGGGATGGAGCGCGGGGTCGGGCGGCGCGCCGGCCATCCCGACCGGGCCGGGTGCCGGGCCCGTGGCCGGCGAGCAGCCGGCTCCGAGCGCGGCGCCTGCGACGACGCCACCGACGGCGCCGTGCAGGAAGTCGCGCCGCGAGATGTCTCGGTGCATGCCGAGTTGGCGATCGCGAGCGCGCACGATCGGACGCTCCCTACTCGGCTTCCCGGAGCGCCTCCAGGACCTTGGCGGGGTGGTCCGCGGCCTTGGCCACCTTCTTCCAGTGCTTGCGTACCACGCCGTCGGGCCCGATCCAGACGGTCGAGCGGATCACGCCCTGCGTCTTCTTGCCGTACATCATCTTCTCGCCGAAGGCGCCGTACTTCGTCATCACCTTCTTGTCGGGGTCGCAGAGCAGCGTGAAGGGCAGCCGGAACTTCTTGGCGAACTTCGCATGGCTCTCGGGCCCGTCGGGCGAGATGCCGATCACCACCGCGTCGAGCTTCTCGTACTGGCGGATGTCGTCGCGGAAGGCGCAGGCCTCCTTGGTGCAGCCCGGCGTGTCGTCGCGCGGGTAGAAGTAGACGATGACGTGCTGCCCGGCGAAGTCCTTCAGCGCCACCTTGTGGCCACTCGCGTCCGGGAGCGTGAATGCGGGTGCCTTCTTGCCTTCCTCGATCGCCATCTCGACCTCCTGTTGAGCGGGCAGCCCGAGGCTAGCCCTGCTTCGCGCGCCGCTGCTTCATCAAGGCGATGATCGGAGACGGCTCTGCCGGGTGCCACTTCGTCTGCTTCGGGTCCTCGTGCCAGACGAACGGCAGGTGCTCGACGTGGCCCGGCTGCTTCGCGCTGTCGAACACCGCCAGCGCCGCCTCGAGCACGGCCCGCTGGGTGGCCGCGTCGCCCACGTCGCCGTAGGGCCGGCCGAACGGGTGCTCGATCGCCGCCACGCGCGGCATGCCCACCAGGTTCTGGTAGGCGGGGATCATGTTGAGCGTCACGGTGGGGATCCCCGCCGCCTCGATCACGCGCCCGACCAGTCCCACGGACCGGCAGCAGTCGGGTCAGACGGGGGCGAGGAGCGCCAGGTCGACCTCCTCGCTCTGCATCGCGGCCGCGATCTCGGGCGCGCTCCGCTCCACCAGCACGCTCGGGTCGTTGCCCTGGAAGCCCATGATCGAGTAGTGCGTGTCGGCCAGCGCCCCGACCTTGCCCTCCGCGACCAGCTCGCGCAGGCGGTCGAGAGGCAGCGCCACGTTCAGGTCGCGCTCGATGTAGCCGGTGTCGATGTGCAGGTGGTTGACCTCGACGTCCTGCGCCGTGGCGTCGGCGCGCAGCCGGCGCCAGCTCGAGTCGCCGCGGGTCGGGTGCTGGCGCTCGTACTCCATGTCGAAGGGCTCGTCGCCCCGCATCGAGAGACCGGCGGTCGAGAGCAGCGCCACGCGGCTCTCGGCGAGCGGCTTCGAGACCGCCGTCCAGGGGATCGGCGGGTGCGACGGCTCGGCCGGGATGCCGGCCGAGAGCAGCCTGCCGATGGTGGAGCCGGTGAAGCGCCAGGAGTCGACTTCGCGTTCGCCCATGCCGGGAGCGTAGCCCAGTGCCTCCCGGCCCCCCGCACGCGCCTTGATTCCGGCCGACGGCTCACGTAGAAGGGGAGGCGGACTCGAGCGCTCCTCGTCGCGCTTCCGGAGATCCCCGATGCCTCGCGCTCCGCTCCTGCTGCTGCTCCCCCTGCTGCTCGGCGTCTCGTCCGGCTCGCCCCCGCCGGGCCTCGAGCCGCTCGCCACGGCCGTGGTCGCTCCCGACCGCAGCGCCCACCTGCTCGACCGCCCCTTCCCCTCCGACGAGCTGCGCGCCGGGGACGGCCGCGTCGCACTCGACGGCTTCCCGCGCGCCGCCTCCGCCATCGGTCAGCTCTTCCTCGACGGCTGGCTGGCGCAGGTGGCGGCCAGCGTCGGGGGCTTCTCGGCGATGACGCCGATCTACTTCCGCACCGACACCGACCCGGGTCTGCGCGACCGCTACGAGAGCGCACCCGGCGATGCGGTGCGCCTGGTCGCGCTCGACTCGCACCACCGCGTGCCCGTGCGCGTCCGCTACCTGGCCGACCCTCGGGGCGACCCGTACCTGCGTGAGGGACTGCTGATCATCACGCCCGACGAGCGCGTGCCGCTGCGTTCGGGGCAGCGCTACGCGTGCGTCGTGTCGGCCCGCGCCGTGCGCCGCGCGCTGGGCTGGTCGCCGCCCGCGAGCCTGCCGCCCGGACTCGCGGGCGATGCGGGGATCGCCACGGTCTTCACCGTGCAGCACAGCGTCGCCGAGCTCGCGGCGCTGCGCGCGGCCACCGACGCGGCGATCGACGCCGACCCCTCGCTCCTCGATCCGGTCTCGCCCCTGCGCGAGGTCGCGTCGCTGCGCTACGAGCAGGGCGTGACGCCGTCCGGCAACGCCGCGACGGTCGAGACCGTGCGCTTCGCGGACGGCGGCGAGGAGCGGACCTTCCTGGGCGACCGGTCCGGCGCGCCGCCGAACGTCGTCGATCTGACCGGCGGCCCGATGCGCGTGTTCCAGGCCACGATCCGGACGGTGGCGTTCCAGGACCCGGCGGGACGCCCGTACCAGAGCCCCGGACTCGGCATCCTCGGCGACACCGGGCGCAGCGACGGCTGGATCCCGTTCACGCCGGCGGGCGAGCTGCTCGCGGCCGGCCGGGCCGAGCCCATGCGCATCGTGGTGCAGGTGCCGCGCGCAGCGAAGCTCCGCCGCCTCGTCGTGTGGGCGCACGGCTCCGGCGGCGACGCCTACGCGGCCGTTCAGCGCAAGGACCCCGCCAACGACATGCCCGAGATCCGCCGCCGCCTGGCGGCGCTGGGCACCGTGCTGCTGAGCTTCGACCAGCCGCTCTTCGGCCAGCGCTTTCCGCTGATCGACCGCGGCTACGAGACGAACCTGGCCGTGGTGAACGTGCCCAACCTGCCGGCCTTCCGCGCGGCGATCCAGCAGGGCGCGGTCGACCAGCACGTCGTGGTGCGCTTCGCGCGCAAGCGGCTCAAGCGCCTGCTGGCCGAGTGGGGACTCGGCCGCGACCTCAGCACCTGGCGGCTCGGTGTCTTCGGGCACTCGATCGGCGCGCAGATGAGCGGGGTGGCCGCGGCGCTGCACCCGCGCTGGAAGGGGCCGCAGCGCATCCTGCTCAACGGGACCTCCGGCTTCCAGCTCCACTCGGTGCTGGCCTCCGACCTGTTCCAGCTCACCGGGATCGCCGAGCTGATCTTCCTGCTCGCGGGCGTGCCCGTGCCCGAGGACCCGACGCCACCCCGCGTGCTCGGGGCGCTGTTCGGCGTTCCGCCGGAGGCCTGGGACGGGATCGACCGCTTCCACCCGCTCGGCATCCCGTTCCAGCTCGTCATCGACGGCGGCGATCCGCTGCCGGTCGCGGCCAGCCACCGGACGCCGGTCGTGGTCTTCCAGGGCGACGGCGACAGCAAGCTCCCCGAGGAGGGTCCCGGCTGGATCGCAGACGCCACCCGCGACGGCGAGCTGGTCCGCTGCACGCCCTCCGCGGACTACGACGGCCACTTCTGCGTGTTCCGCGAGGAGACCGGCTTCGACGCCTTCGAGTCGCTGGCGGGAGAGCTCTAGCCGGGCCGCTTCGGGCTATGCTGACCTCGATCCGAGAGGAAGCGAACATGGTCCGCCTCACGTCGCTACCGGCTACGGCACCGACCTCGCGGGCGAGATGGAGATCAGCGCCTGGGAGGTGGGCGCCGGGCTCGGCGCTCCGCCAGCACCTGCGGCTCGAGCCCTACGAGCCCCGCTATCATGCGTCGACCATGGCCACCCCCTCGGACTTGCTCCCGCTCGCCTCGGGCGCCCGCATGCCCGCGGTGGGCCTCGGCCTGTGGAAGATCGCGGGCGCCAACGCGCCGGGGATCGTCGAGACCGCACTCCGCGCCGGCTACCGCCACCTCGACAGCGCCTGCGACTACGGCAACGAGGCCGAGGTGGGGGCCGGGCTGCGCAAGGCGCTCGACGCGGGCGTTTGCCGGCGCGACGAGCTGTTCATCACCTCCAAGCTCTGGAACACCTACCACGCGGCCGAGCACGTGCGGCCCGCGCTCGAGCGCTCGCTGCGCGACCTCGGCCTCGACCACCTCGACCTCTACCTGATCCACTTCCCGATCGCGCTCCGCTACGTGCCGTTCGACGTGCGCTACCCGCCCGAGTGGCTGCACGAGCCCGACGCCGCCGAGCCGCGCATGGAGCCCGCCCCCGTGTCGATCGCCGAGACGTGGGGCGCGATGGAGGACCTGGTCGACGCGGGTCTCGTGCGCCACATCGGCGTCTGCAACTTCGGCGTGTCGCTGCTGCGCGACCTGCTCTCCTACGCGCGCGTGCGGCCCGCCGTGCTGCAGGTCGAGCTGCACCCCTACCTGGCGCAGGAGAAGCTGCTGCGCTTCTGCGGCGAGCAGTCGATCGCCGTCACCGGCTTCTCGCCGCTGGCGGCACAGTCCTACTTCGAGCTCGACATGGCGCGCGCCGCGGAGTCGGTGCTCGAGCACGCGACCGTGGTGGAGGTCGCCCAGGAGGTGGGCCGCAGCCCCGCCCAGGTGGTGCTGCGCTGGGGCGTGCAGCGCGGCACGGCCGTGATCCCCAAGAGCCAGAGCCCGGAGCGCCTGCGCGAGAACCTGGCGCTGTTCGACTTCGAGCTGTCGGCCGTGCAGATGGACGCCATCTCGGGACTCGATCGCGGACGCCGCTTCAACGACCCGGGCGTGTTCTGCGAGGGCGCCTTCCACACCTTCTTCCCGATCTACGAGTAGCGGAGCGGCGATGAGGCGGGCGGAGCTCGAGGTGACGAGCAGCGGCGACTTCCCGCGAATCCACGCGTGCCGGAGCCCCGGCGCCGCCCTCGACGCGGTGACGCGCTGGGTCGCGGCCGAACGCGAGACGCTCGACGCGGAGCTGCGCCGGCACGGCGCGCTGCTCTTCCGCGGCTTCCCGCTCGCCTCGGATGGCGACTTCGACGCCCTGATCCGCGCCTTCGACTACCCGAACTTCCGCTACGCCGAGTCGCTCTCGAACGCGGTGCGCGTGAATCGCACCGAGCGCGTCTTCACCGCCAACGAGGCGCCGCCGTCGGTCACCATCACGCTCCACCACGAGATGGCGCAGACGCCGGTGTACCCGAGCCGCCTGTTCTTCTTCTGCGAGAAGCCGGCGGAGGAGGGCGGGGCGACCTCGCTGTGCCGCTCCGACCGGCTCTTCGAGGCGCTGGCCGCGCGCTGCCCCGAGTTCGCGCAGGACTGCGAGAAGCACGGCCTGCTCTACAGCCTGGTGATGCCGCCCGAGGACGACCCCGAGTCGGGCGTGGGCCGGAGCTGGCGCAGCACCTTCGGCGTGGCCGAGCGCGCCGAGGCCGAGGCCCGCATGCGCCGGCTCGGCTACACCTGGG
>JASJBO010000284.1 GCA_030066475.1 Myxococcota bacterium | reverse complement strand
AGGGGACTTCGCTCGCCTACGGCTCGCTGCGCGCGCGCGGAGGACCGCGCGCTTGCGCGGGCGGTCTCTCAGCCATGTCGCTGGGGGGTGGCCGGCGGGAGTCAGTCCTCCTCGATGCTGTGGATGTGGTGGTCTTCGATCACGGGGTTCGCGAGCAGCTTGTCGCTGAGCTCGCGGAGGAGCGCTTCGGCGGCGGCGCGGTCGGGGGCGTCGAGGGTGACCTCGAACAGCTTCCCCTGTCGCACGTCGCGCACGCCCTGGTAGCCGAACGAGCCGCAGGCGCGCTGGATCGCCTGGCCCTGGGGGTCGAGCACGTCGGGCTTGAGGGTGACGTAGACGAGGGCCCTCACGGCGTGTCTCCGAGTGCGCGGGCAAAGATCGCGTCGACGTTGCGCAGCGCGTGGTCGAGGTCGAAGGCGCGCTCGATCTCCTCCTTCGAGAGCACCTCGGTGATGCCCGGGTCCGCCAGCACCCGGTCGCGGAACTCGCCGCCCTTCTCCCAGGTGTCCATCGCGTGGCCCTGCACCAGGCGGTAGGCGTCCTCGCGGGTCAGGCCCTGCTCGGCCAGCGCCAGCAGCAGCGTGCCGCTGAATACCAGCCCGCGCGACGACTCGAGGTTCTCGCGCATGCGCTCGGGCAGCACCCGCAGCGACTCCACCAGCCCGGCGAAGCGCTGCAGCATGAAGTCGACCACCGTGGTCGCGTCGGGGAGCACCACCCGCTCCACCGACGAGTTGCTGATGTCGCGCTCGTGCCAGAGCGCCAGGTTCTCGAGCGAGGCGCTGGCGTAGCCGCGCACCAGGCGCGCCAGCCCGGAGAGGTTCTCGAAGCGCCACGGGTTGCGCTTGTGGGGCATCGCCGAGGAGCCCTTCTGGCCCTTGCCGAACTCCTCCTCGACCTCGCGCACCTCGGTGCGCGCCAGGTGCCGGAACTCGACCGCGGCCTGGTCGATCGTGGCGCCGACCAGGGCCAGGGCCGAGACGAAGGCGGCGTGGCGGTCGCGCTGCACCACCTGCGTGGCGGCGGGCTCGAAGCCGATGCCGAGCCGCGCGCAGACGGCCTCCTCCACGGCCGGGTCGAGGTGGGCGAAGGTCCCCACCGCGCCCGAG
Source organism: Myxococcota bacterium (assembly GCA_030066475.1). The sequence goes on along the minus strand of JASJBO010000284.1, from coordinate 8,547 downwards.
ATCTTGCCCACCGCCGCCTCCTCGAGCGCGGCGGCCAGCCGCGTCCGGGCGCGCGCGAAGGCGCCGTGGAACACCAGCAGCTTGAGCCCGAAGGTGGTGGGCTCGGCGTGGATGCCGTGGGTCCGCCCGACCATCGGCGTGTGGCGGTGCTCGTCCGCCCGCGCGCGCAGCGCGGCGAGCGTGCGGTCGAGACCCGCCAGCACGAGCTCGCCGGCCTCTCGGACCTGGAGCGCCAGCGCCGTGTCGAGCACGTCGCTCGAGGTCATGCCGTAGTGGATCCAGCGCGACTCGGGCCCGACGGACTCGGCCACGTTGGTGAGGAACGCGATCACGTCGTGCCGCACCTCGGCCTCGATCTCGGCGATCCGCTGCGTGTCGAACTCGGCACGCTCGCGAATCGCGGCGAGCGACTCGGGCGGAATCAAACCGCGTTCGGACAAGACCTCGCAGACTGCGATCTCGACGCGCAGCCAGCAGCGGTAGCGGTGGTCGTCGGACCACAGGTCGCGCATCTCGGGTCGGGTGTAGCGCTCGATCATCGGAAGCCCGTGCTGAGGTAGGTGATCGCCAGGAGGAGATAGTACATCACCGGAATGCCGAGCAGGGCCGAGTCGATGCGATCGAGGATTCCACCCATGCCCGGCAGCAGCGAGCCCGCATCCTTGATGTCGGCGTCGCGCTTGAGCAGCGACTCGACCAGGTCGCCCACGATGCCGGCGACGGCCAGCACCGGCGCGATCGCGAGGGCGAGCCCCCAGGACAGCGGCGCCGACAGCTCCGGCCACAGCGCGTCGAACAGCGCCTTGCAGATCGCGGCGGCGACCAGGCTGCCGACGACGCCGCCGAGTGCGCCCTCCACCGTCTTGCCCGGGCTGATGCGCGGCGCCAGCTTGCGCTTGCCCCAGGCGCGCCCGGCGAAGTAGGCGCCCGCGTCGCAGGCGACCACGGTGGACGCGGCCACGACCAGGAAGAAGGCACCCGAGTCGGGGTGGAAGCCGGCCGCTGCCTCGGCGCCCCACTTGGCGTCCACGACGTCGTGGAAGTTGCGCAGCACCACCGCGTGGGCGAGCAGCCAGCCCACGTAGAAGACGCCGAAGAAGGTGCCGGAGATGCTGGCGAGCGCCTGGGTGATCTGGGCGCGACCGACCTGTCGCACCATCACGGTCAGCAGCACCAGCGTCATCAACATGGTGGCGTGGTACTCGTTGCCGAAGTACGCCACCACCGGCAGCGCGGCGCCGGCCGCCAGACCGAAGCCGAACAGCGGATGGGCGCCCTTCGCCTCGATCAGCTGGTAGAACTCGCGGATGCCGAGCAGCACCAGCACCACGACGGTGCCGAGCGTCCAGAAGCCGCCCCGCGCGATCGCGTACAGGATGAAGGGGATCAGGAAGGCCGCGGTGAGCAGCCGCAGCGCCAGCTCGCTGCGCCGCGACGGCGGCCGCGGCCCGGCGCTCGGCGTGGGCGGCTGGGGATGGATCGGCTCGGCGCTCATGCGCGCTCCACCTGGGAGGCGGCGCGCCCGGTGTGCCCGAAGCCGCCGGCGCCGCGCTCGGTGCCCTCGAGCGCGGCCACCTCCTGCCAGCACACGCGCGCCACCGGGAGCACCACCAGCTGGGCGATGCGGTCCCCCCGCCCGATGCGGAAGCGCTCGCCGCCGGTGTTCCAGAGGATCACCTTCACCTCGCCGCGGTAGTCCGAGTCGATCGTGCCCGGCGCGTTGGGCAGGACCAGCCCGTGGTGGAGCGCCAGGCCGCTGCGCGGTCGCACCTGCGCCTCGTAGCCGGCGGGCACCGCGATGCGCAGTCCGGCCGGCACCGCGGCGCGCGCGCCCGGCTCGATCCACAGCTCGCCCTCGACCGCGGCGAGCAGGTCCATGCCCGCCGCGCCGGGCGTGGCGTAGCCCGGCAGCGGCAGATCGTCGGCCCCGTCGACGCGCGCGACCGACACGCGCAGCGGGCTGCGCGCGTCGGTCACCGCGGGGGGCCCGGCGCCGGCACGGCCTACTCGGAGGCCGCCAGCTCGGCGATCGCCTCCTTGCGGGAGAGGCGGATCCGGCCACTGGGATCGATGTCGATGCACTTGGCGAGGACCTCGTCGCCCTCGGCGAGCACGTCGGTGACCTTCTCGACCCGGCCCTCGGCCAGGTGGCTGATGTGGATCATGCCGTCGGTGCCGGGGAAGATCTCCACGAACGCGCCGAAGTCGGTGATCCGCTTGACCTTGCCCATGTAGACCCGGCCCAGCTCGGCCTCCTGGGTGAGCTCCTCGACCATCGCGCGCGCGCGGCCCAGGCTCTCGAGGTCGGGCGAGAAGATCTCCACCTGGCCGGTGTCCTCGACGTTGATCTTGGCGCCGGTCGCCTCCTGGATCGCGCGGATCACGCGGCCGCCGGGGCCGATGATGTCGCGGATCCGGTCGGGCTTGATCCACAGCGCCTCGAGTCGCGGGGCGTACTCGTGCAGGTCCTCGCGGTGCGAGAAGCCGGCGCCGAGCGAGTCCTGCGTCTCGGCCTCCATGCACTCCAGGATGTGCAGCCGCGCGTCGCGCGCCTGCGCCAGCGCGCGCTCCATCACGTCCCAGTCGACGGCGCGGATCTTGATGTCCATCTGCACCGCGGTGACGCCCTCGCGGGTGCCGGCCACCTTGAAGTCCATGTCGCCCAGGTGGTCCTCGTCGCCGAGGATGTCGGACAGGATCGCGACGCGGTCGCCCTCTTCGATCAGGCCCATCGCGACGCCCGCCACCGGCGCCTTGATCGGCACGCCGGCGTCCATCAGCGCCAGCGACGAGCCGCACACCGTGGCCATCGACGACGAGCCGTTGGACTCGAGCGTCTCCGCGACCACGCGGATCGTGTACGGGAACTCCTCGCTGTCGGGCAGCACCGCCTTGATGGCGCGCTCGGCCAGGTTGCCGTGCCCCACCTCGCGGCGGCCCGGACCGCGCAGCGGCCGGGTCTCGCCCACCGAGAACGGCGGGAAGTTGTAGTGCAGCAGGAACGACTTCTGGTAGCGCTCGGTGAGCGCGTCGATCGTCTGCTTGTCGTCGGCGCTGCCCAGCGTGGTGGACACCAGCGCCTGGGTCTCGCCGCGCGTGAACACCGCCACCCCGTGGGCGCGCGGCACCACCCGCAGCTCGCAGGCCACGGGCCGGACGTCGGTGGTGCTGCGTCCGTCGATGCGGGTTCCCTCGTCGAGGATGCGGGCGCGCATCAGCTCGGCGCGCAGGTCCTTGAGGGCGCCCTTGGTCTCCTTGCCGAGACTGGCGAGCCCTTCGCGGCGCGCCTCGACGGCGGCCAGGCTGTCGAGCGTCGCGGGGGCGTTGCGGTACTCCTCGGTGAAGCTCGCGACGATCTCCTTCTCGACGGCGTCGATCGCGTCGTAGCGCGCCTTCTTCTCCGGGATCCGCACCGCCTCGGCCATGCGTTCGCCCGCCGCCGCGCGCACGCGCTCGGCGACCTCGCCGGGCCCGCTCGGGGCCTCGACCTCCATCTTGGGCTTGCCGGCCCGCTTCTGGAGGTCCTCCTGCGAGTCGAGCTGGGGCAGGATCGCCTGGTGCGCGAAGCGCAGCGCGTCGAGCAGCTCGGCCTCGCTGGCCTCCTGCGCGCCGCCCTCGACCATCACCAGCGCCTGGCGGCTGCCGGCGACGACCAGCTCCATGTCGCTCGCGTCGAGCTGGGTGCGCGTCGGGTTGGCGACCAGCTCGCCCTCGATGCGACCCACCCGCACCGCGGCGATCGGGCCGAGGAACGGGATGTCGGAGAGCGTGAGCGCCGCCGACGCGCCGAGGAAGGCCGGGATGTCCGGCTGGTGCTCGGCGTCGGCGGACAGCACGGTCGCGGTGATCTGGGTGTCGTCGTTGTAGCCGTCCGCGAACAGCGGCCGGATCGAGCGGTCGATGAAGCGCGAGACCAGCACCTCGCGATCCGAGAGCCGCCCCTCGCGCTTGAAGAAGCCGCCCGGGATCTTCCCGGCCGCCGACGTCTTCTCGACGAAGTCGACCGTGAGCGGGAAGAAGTCGATGCCCGGGCGCGGGGCCGACGAGCACGCGGTCACCAGCACCACGGTCTCACCGTACGTCACCAGGGCGGAGCCGCCGGCCTGCTTGGCCAGGCGACCCGTCTCGATCGTCATCGTGCGCCCACCGACCTCGAAGCTCGTGGTCTGGGGCTCGAACCAGTACGAAGGCATGTTTCCGTTGTCTCCTCCCCAGCGGTCCGGGGCGGCGCTCGGCCGCGCCGGCCTCACCGGGTGTCACGAACGACGCGTGGGAGGAATCGAGGAGAGGCGGAGTGCAGGATCAGGGATTCACGAAGCGCCGGCCGCACGGCCGGCTTCGCAGATCACTGACTCCTACACTCCGCATCGGCGCGATCGGCGTCGTCCGAATGGCGTCGTGAACGAATGAAGGCCACCCCACCTGGGCGCCTTCGAGCGCCGGGTCTAACGCCGGAGACCCAGGCGCTGGATCAGGCCCCGGTACCGCGACGGATCGTTGCGCCGCAGGTAGTCGAGCAGTCGGCGGCGCTGGCTCACGATCTTGAGCAGACCGCGCCGCGAGTGATGGTCCTTCTTGTGGACCTTGAAGTGCTCCGACAGCTCGTTGATGCGCTCGGTGAGGAGCGCCACCTGCACCTCCGGCGACCCGGTGTCCGAGTCGTGAAGGCGGTAGGAATCGATCACGGATCGTTTCTGTTCCGTCGCGATCAAGGCCGGCTTCCCATCTCCAGTTGCTTTCGTTTCCCAGGAACGACGGCTGTTTACCAAATTGGTTCGAACTTCGCTCGCCGGCGGCTCGCTGCGCGCGCCGGCTGGGTGGACTTCGCTCGGCTTCGCCTCGCTGCGCGCGCCGGCTGGGTGGACTTCGCTCGCCTGCGGCTCGCTGCGCGCGCCGGACGGCGCTTGCAGGGGTGCTCTTCCAGTCTTGGGTTTTGTTGAGCCGTGTCGGTCAGTTCGACCTCTTGAGGACGCGCAGGGGGCGGAGGCGGTGGTCCTCGGAGCACTCGAGGATGGCGATCAGGGCCCCCGTGGGATCGAGGGCGGCCAGGCGCTCGCCGGGCTGACGGACGCGGCCGCCCAGCACGAGGGCTCCGCCGTTGAGCACGCGCCGCGCGTCCTCGGGCCCGAGCCGCAGGGTCGGCAGCCCCAGGACGCTGGCCGGCCGGATCAGCCGCGCGTTGATCTCCCCTCGCTCCGCCTCGGCCTCCAGGGTCTCGGCGGTGACCGCCTGCTCGAGCGAGAAGGGGCCGCTGCGCAGCCGGCTCAGGCTCGCGAGGTGCGCGCCGCAGCCGAGCCGGGTGCCCAGGTCGGCCGCCAGCACCCGCACGTAGGTCCCGGGCGAGCAGACCACCTCCACCTCGGCGTCGGCGCCGTCGAAGCCGAGCAGCTCGAAGGCGTCGATGCGGATCTTGCGCGCGGCGCGCTCGACCTCCTGGCCCTTGCGGGCCATCCGGTAGAGCGGGACGCCACCCTGCTTGACGGCGCTGTACATCGGCGGGGTCTGCTCGTGCTCGCCCAGGAAGCCCGCCATGACCTCGCGCACCGCGTCTGCGTCCGGCAGCGCGCCCTCGTGCCGGGCCACCTCGGTGCCCTCGCCATCGTGGGTGTCGGTCTCGATGCCGAGGCGGATCACGCCGCGATAGATCTTGGGCGAGCCGGAGAGGTACGGCACCAGCTTGGTCGCCTCGCGCACGGCGAGCGGCAGAACCCCGGTGGCCTGCGGGTCGAGCGTGCCCAGGTGGCCCACGCGCCGTGTGCCCAGCCAGCGCCGCGCCGCGTCCACCACGTCGTGCGAGGTCCAGCCGGCCGGCTTGTCGACCACCAGGAACCCGCTCGGCCCCGGCGGCTCCGGCCGGCCGCGTCTAGCGCGGCTCATCGCGCAGCTCCCGGAGGAGGGTCAGCGTGCGGTCGCCCTCCTCGAGCGAGGCGTCGAAGCGGAACTCGAGCGCCGGCATGCGCTTCAGCCGCACGCTCCGCGCGAGCTGCCGGCGGACGAACGGGGCGGCACTCGCCAGCCCCTCCGCCACCTCCTGGCGCGGCGGCGCGCCCTCCGCCTCGAGGCGACTCCAGAACACCAGGGCATTGCGCAGGTCGGGCGAGGGATCGACGCGCAGCACCGTGACCAGCGCGACGCGCGGGTCGGTCACCTCTTCGCGCAGCACCCGGGCGATCTCGGCGCGCAGCAGCTCGGCGACTCGTTCCATCCGACGCGACACGTCTCACTCCATACCGCCGGGGCCATCCCCGTCGTCGGCGCCGGGCTCCCAGGGGTCCGGCTCCGAGAAGCCCCCTTCCCAGGCCAGCGCCACCACCTCGACGTCGGTGCCGAGCACCTCGGCGAGGTGGAGGTCTTCGATGAACTCGCACACGCGGCGCAGCACGCCGCGCAGCCTCGCCTCGTCGGCGCCCGCGGCGGCGATGCCCAGTACACAGCGCTGCCAGGTGTCCTGTCCGCCCACCTCGACCACCGACACGTTGAAGCGGTTGCGCACGCGCTGCACGATCGAGCGCACCACACCGCGTTTCTGCTTGAGGGACTGGGAGCCGTGCACGTGGATCTCGACCAGCGCCGCCCCGACGATCATGCGAGCTCGGCGGGCTTCTCCAGGATCTCGTAGGGCTCGATCACGTCGCCGACCTTCACGTCGTTGTAGCCCTCGAGGCCGATGCCGCACTCGAAGCCCGTCAGGACCTCGCGGGTGTCGTCCTTGAAGCGCTTCAGCGACGCCAGCCCGCCGTCCCAGAGCTGGACGCCGTCGCGGATCAGGCGCGCGCGCGCGTTGCGGCGCACCAGCCCCTCCGTGACGTAGCAGCCGGCCACCGTACCGACGCGCGGCACGCTGAACGTCTTGCGCACCTCGACGCGGCCCAGGACGTTCTCCTCGAGCTTGGGCGGCAGCAGCCCTGCCATCGCCGCCCGGACCTCGTCGAGTACCTCGTAGATGATCTGGTAGGAGCGGATGTCGACGCCCTGGGACTCGGCGGCGCGGCGCGCGGCCGAGTCGGGCCGGACGTGGAAGCCGATCACGATCGCCTGGCTCGCCGCCGCGAGCATCACGTCGCTCTCGGACACCCCGCCGACGCCCGCCGAGATCACGTCGAGCTTGACGTTGTCGGTCGAGAGCTTGAGCAGCGCGTCGCGCACCGCCTCGACCGAGCCGTGGACGTCGCCCTTGAGCACGACCCGCAGCTCGCGCGGACCGTCGCCCTCGCTCTGCGCGAACAGGTCCTCGAGGCTGAGCCGCGGCTTGGGGGCGGCCGGCCGGCCGCGCTGCTCGGAGGCGCGGTGCTCGGCCACCTCGCGCGCCGCGCGCTCGTTCTCGACGGCGTGCAGCGCCGTGTTGGCCTCGGGCACCTCGGAGAGCCCGAAGATCTGCACCGGCGCGGAGGGGCCGGCCTCCTTCACGCGCTGCCCGTGCTCGTTCTCCATCGCGCGCACGCGGCCGTGGGCCTTGCCGACCACGACGGCGTCGCCGGCCCGGAGCGTGCCCTCCTGGATCAGCACGGTCGCCACCGGGCCGCGCCCCTTGTCGAGCTGCGACTCGAGCACGACGCCCACGGCGCGCCGGTTCGGATCGGCCTTCAGCTCGAGCACGTCGGCCTGGAGCGCCACCATCTCGAGCAGCTCGTCGAGGCCGGTGCCCTTCAGCGCGGAGACGTCCCGGCAGATGATCTCGCCGCCGAACTCCTCGGGGACCAGGTTGTGCTCCATCAACCGCTGCCGGCAGAGCTGCGGATTGGCGTCCGGAAGGTCGCACTTGTTGACGGCCACCACGATCGGCACCTCGGCGGCGCGCGCGTGCTCGATCGCCTCCACCGTCTGCGGCATGATGCCCTCGCTCGCGGCCACGACCAGGATCACGATGTCCGTCACCTGCGCGCCGCGCGCGCGCATCAGCGTGAACGCCTCGTGGCCGGGCGTGTCGATGAAGGTGAGCCGCTTGTCGCCGACCTGCGCCTGGTAGGCGCCGATGTGCTGGGTGATGCCGCCCGCCTCGCCCTGGGTGACGTTGGCCTTGCGGATCGCGTCGAGCAGCGACGTCTTGCCGTGGTCGACGTGACCCATCACGGTCACGATCGGCGGCCGCGGCTCGAGCGCCGCGTCGTCGGAGGCCTCGCTCGCGCTCTCCAACACGGCCTGCTCGTCGAAGCCGACGTTCTGCACCTCGAAGTCGTACTCGGTCGCGACCTTCTGCGCGGTCTCGAGGTCGAGCGACTGGTTGACGCTGGCCATGACGCCGAGCGCCATCAGGCGCCCCTGCACCTCGGCGGCCTTGGCGCCGATCTGGGCGGCCAGGTCGGCCACCGTGATGGTTCCCTCGGCGCGCACCACGCGCTTCTGGACCTTCGGGGCCGTGGCCTGCGCGGGCCGCGGCGCCTGCGGCCGGTCGCGCCGGCGGCGGCGCGGCGAGGTCATCGCACGCGGATCGATCGTGGCGGGGCGGCGTACCGTACGTCCGGTCACCTGGCGGGCGATCTGCTCCTGCTCGCGCAGGTTCACCACCTCGCGCACGCGCTTGCGCTGCTTGCCCTTGGTGCCGGGAGG
>JASJBO010000283.1 GCA_030066475.1 Myxococcota bacterium | reverse complement strand
ACGAAATCCCGGATGCTGGACTCGAGGGCGGTGGCGCGAATTCGCCGAACTCCTCGATCCTGTCCGAGCGGGCGAGAATCGCTTCTTCGTGGTGCGTCCTGCGGATTCCGCACGTTTCGATTGCGCTGCTCGCCGCCACGCAGCTCGCCTGTGTCGGCATTGGTGGGGAGACGATTCGCATCCGTCATGATTCCCTCTGGGACAGCGCGTCTCCCAGGTCCGCCGGCTTCGTTTCGCTGGTGGAGCCCGCGCAGGACGCGAGAGCCGACCAGACCCGCATCGGTCGTGCAACGTTCACCTTGTTCGCCATCACATCAGGCAGCATCAAGACATACGAACCGGTTGGGTACGAAGTCGTGAGAAACGTGGAGGCTGCTCTCAAGTCGGTCGGGTACGAGGTCCTCGTGGATGATCGAGCGGCACTCCTGAGCGACCGGCGTGACTCGGATCCTTCGCCGGCGATCATCGTCACAGTCGACGAGTTCTATTTTCGGAACTACAACTGGCTCTGGCCCTACGTTCCGACATGGGGAGATATCCAGCTCACGATCGAGGTGCAGACGCCAGACGCTGAGCGGGTCTATCGCAGGACATTCCGGGGTCACGGAAAGTCCTACCAATTGAGCGGGCATAGTGCCTTCTTCACCGCGACGAAGAATGCGATGACCGAGGTCATACAGCAGCTCCTCGACGAGGTTTCGAGTGAGGCGTTCCAGGCGGCAGCCGTAAGGCTGCAGGAGGAAGAGGCGGCTCGCACCCGGGTTGCGGAGGAGGCTGCTCCCCGGGCCTCGGCGACGGACAGGCTGCTCGAGCTCGAGGAGCTGCGCGAGGATGAGCTCATCACGGAGGAGCAGTACGAGCGCATGCGGCAGGAGATCCTGGAAGATCTGTGAGCAGAGCATCGCTTTGCTCTGATTTGACAATTTCTACCCGTATCGTCTAGTTTGTCGCAATGAGCAGCAGCATCCCGGCGCGAGCCGATCGCGCAGCGCGCACGCGCCAGCGCATTCTCGACGCGGCGGGGCAGTGCTTCGCCACCAACGGCTTTGCCAAGACGACGGTCGAGGAGATCGCGCTCCGCGCCGGCGTCTCCAAGGCTCTCGTCTACCACCGTTTCCGGAGCAAGGAGGAGATCCTCGAGGCCGTGCTCGAGCGCACCCTCGACGAGTGGCAGGCGGCCGGCCGCTGGCGCATCGCGGAGGGGGACTCGGTCGTCGACGCTCTCGCCCGCATGCACAGGGCCGCACTCGCCTGGGTGCGCGCCAACCCGGTGGTTGGCGCCCTTTTCTCCCTCGAACCGATGGTGCTGCACAGCGTCGGCGAGGAGAGTGTGCGGCGTCGGATGCAAGAGTTCCGCACCGAGCTGGTCGCCGCCATCGAGGGCGGCATCGAGAGCGGCGAGCTGCGGGCCGATCTCGACCCCGAGCGCGTGGCCGACGTGGTCCGCCTCCAGTACCTGGCGCTCGTCGAGCAGGTGCTCGACCCGCGCTGGCTGGGGAGCCCCGACGACGGGCTCGTCGATGCGAGCCTGGACATCCTGTTCCACGGCATCGCCACGGGGGCGTCGTGAGCGGGCACCCGCGACTCGCACCGGCCGCGGCCCTGCTCGCCACCCTCTCGCTCGCCTGCAGTGACGGCGACCTGCCCGCGGCGGCCGCCTCCGAAGGTACCGCTGCCACGCCCGCGCACGCGACCGAGCTACCGCCCACCCCCGTCCACCGGGTCGAGCTCGGCACGGTCGCGGTCTCGATCACGGCCTCGGGCACGATCGTCGCCCGCCGCGTGACCGAGATCGTGCCCGAGGTGCAGGGGCGGCTGGTCGAGGTATCCGTCGACGTGGGCGACGACGTCGCCGCGGGGGACCGGCTCTTCCGCATCGATCCCACGCCCTTCGAGATGGCGGCGGCCGACGCGCGGGCGGGCCTCGCCCTCGCCCGCGCCGAAGCGCACAACGCGAGCACGGAGACGACGCGGATCGACAAGCTCGCCGAGGAGCAAGCAGCCTCGGCGAAGCGAGTCGAACAGGTCCGCACCCAGGCCGCCGTCGCCCGGGCACGGGTCGAGCAGGCCGAAGTGCGCCTCGCCCGGGCCGAGCGCGACCTGCGACTCACCGAGGTGGTCGCCCCGTATGCTGGCAGCATCGTCGAGCGGCGCGCCCACGAGGGAGCGATGGCGGGCGCCGCCGCGGTGCTCGTCCTCCAGGAGAGCGGCGCCCTCGAGGTCGTGCTGGACGTGCCCGAGGCGACCGTCGCCCCGGTGCGAGAGGGCGACCGGGTCGAGCTGCGGGTCGAGGGCCTCACGGGGGCGGTGGTGACGCGCGTGCGCTCCGTCAGCCGCCGCGTCGATCCGGACACCCGGACCTACGAGGTGCGTGCGCCCGTCCAGAACCCCGACGGCCTGGTCAAGGCGGGCTCCTACGCCCAGGCCACCATCGACACATCACCCGGCGCGCCGGCGCCGGTCGCCCCGCGTGCGGCGCTGCGCATGCGCGACGGCCGCACCTACGTCTTCCGCGTGGCGGGCGACCGCGTGGCGCAGGTCGCCGTCGAGCTCGGCCGCATCGGCCGGGAGACCGTCGAGCTCCTGTCCGGGCTGCGCGTCGGCGACGAGATCGTCGTGGGGGAGGACGTCGCACGCCTCGCCGACGGCGCGCGCATCTTGCCCGACCGCAACACGCCACCGGTCGCGGCGACCCGGCGCGACGAGACGGGCGGGTGAGCCTCTCCGACATCTCGATCGACCGGCCCGTCTTCGCGCTCATGCTCGTGCTCGGGCTCGTCGTGCTCGGGCTCGTCTCGCTCGGCCGGCTCGAGATGCAGATGGACCCGGACACCGAGTTCCCCTTCGTCGCGGTCGCGGCCGAGCTGCGCGGCGCGTCGCCGGAGACCGTCGAGGCCGAGCTGACCGACATCCTGGAGGAGCACATCAACTCGCTCGAGGGGATCCGCTCGCTCCGCTCGACCTCGTCCGAGGGCATCGCCGAGATCTCGATCGAGTTCCATCTCGACAACGACGTCGACCTCAAGCTCCAGGAGGTGCGCGACAAGATCGCCCTGGCTCGGCCCGAGCTTCCGCTCGACGTCGAGGAGCCCGTCGTCAGCAAGTTCGACCTCGGCCAGATCCCGATCCTGACCATCGTGCTGGGCGGCCGCGTCCCACTCCGCGATCTCTCGGATTTCGCCGAGCACGAGGTCAGCGAGCGCTTCGAGCGCATCGGCGGGGTCGGCGGGGTGACCGTCATCGGCGACCGGGAGCGCGAGATCCGCATCTGGCTCGACCCGCTGCGGCTCGCCGGCTACGGGCTCTCGATCGAGGACGTGGCCACGACGCTGCGCCGCGAGAATGCCGAGTTCGCCAGCGGGCGGATCGAGGGTGCGGAGCGCGAGTGGGCGGTCACCACGCAGGGCAAGGTGCGCTCGGTCACCGACTTCGGCGAGCTCATCGTGGCGGAGCGCGCGGGCCGACTCGTGCGGCTGCGCGACGTCGCCGTGGTGGAGGACGGCCTGGCCGAGGCGAAGACGATCGCCCGCCTGAACGGCGAGCCGGGCGTCGCTCTCGAGATCCGCCGCCAGAGCGGCGGCGACGCGGTCGCGATCGCTCGCGCCGTCCGCGCCGAGGTGGAGTCGATCCGCGCGTCGCTCCCGGAAGGCATGGAGATCATGGTGGCGCGCGACTACGCCACCTACATCGAGGCGCAGGTGCGGTCGGTCTTCATCGACATGCTCGTGGCAACCGGGCTCGTCGTGTTGGTGGTCCTGCTCTTCCTGCGCAGCCGCCGCTCCACGCTGATCGCGGCCCTCGCCATCCCCTCGAGCGTCATCTCGAGCTTCACGCTCTTCTACGCGCTCGATCTCTCCCTCAACGGGATGACGCTGGTCGCGCTGTCCCTGGCCATCGGCCTGGTGATCGACGACGCGGTGGTCGTGCTCGAGAGCATCTTCCGGAAGCTCGAGGCTGGAGAGGAGCGGGAGCAGGCCGCGCGGCTCGGGGCGCGGACGGTCGGACTCGCCGTCGTCTCGACCACGCTCGCCGTCTGCGCCGTCTTCGTGCCGATCACGTTCATGCAGAGCGTGATCGGCCGCTACTTCTACGAGTTCGGCGTCGCCGTCACGGTGGCCGTCTGCGTGTCCACCCTCGTCGCGCTGACACTGACGCCCATGCTGGCCAGCCGGATGCTCGCCCGGAACGCGCTCGAGGACCCCTTCGCCAAGAGGCTGGAGTGGTTCCTCGTGGTCCACGAGCGCGTCTACGAGCGCATCCTCCGCTGGGCGGTGCGCCACCGCGCCGCAACGGTCGGGATTGCCGCCCTAGCCATCGCGGGGGGCTGCGGGGTCGCCTCCACCCTCCCCTTCGACCTCTACACGCACAGCGACATGGGCGAGGTGCGCGTCGTGGCGAAGCTGCCGATCGGAACGCCGCTATCGGTCACCGAACGGACTCTGCGCGCCATGGAGGAGATCGCGGCCGCCCATCCGGAGGTCGACTACACGTTCGCCTCGGCCGGCGGGCGCCGGCGGTACGCGCCGCACCACGCGAACCTCGACGTCTTCCTCGTGGCGAAGAGCGAGCGGCGCCAGCTCGACGAGACCTTCGACGACCTGCGTGCCCGCATCCAGGCCGCCGTCCCCGAGCTGGAGCAGCTGAGCGTCGGGCACCCGGGCTACGGCGGTGGGGAGGCGGACTTCAGCGGCCTCTCCTACAGCCTGCGCGGCCCCGAGCTGCCCCGCCTCGAGCGATACGCGAACGCGCTGCTGGCCCACATGCGCGCCGACCCCCTCTTCGCCGACGCCTCCAGCTCGTACGAGACGGGCAAGCCGCAGCTCACCCTCGAGATCACGCGTGGCAGTGCGGCGGACCTCGGCGTGCCCGCAGCGAGCGCCGGGCGGACCATCCGCACGCTGCTGGCCGGCGAGGACGTCGGCTCGTTCGAGGAGGCGGGGCGGCGCCACGACGTGCGCGTCCAGGTGCTGCCGGCCTACCGGGACGACCCCGCCAAGATCGACCTGATCCGCGTGCGCTCCCTGCGCGGAGAGCTGGTGCCGATCCGCAACGTCGCGCGCGTTCGCGAGGAGGCGGGGCCGGTCGAGATCCGCCGCCGCGACCGCGCCCGGGAGATCACGGTGAAGGCCAACCTTCGGACCGGCGTTCCGCTCGGGGACGGCGCCGTCAAGATGGAGGCCTGGGGCGAAGAGCTCGGCATCGCGGCGCCCGACGAGATGGTCGCGGGCGGCGGCGTGGAGTCGATGGAGGAGACGGGGGCCGACATCGCCTTCGCGTTCGGCCTCGCCCTGATCGCCATCTACATGGTGCTCGCGTCGCTCTTCAACTCGCTCGTGCACCCCTTCACGATCATGATGTCCGCGCCGCTCTCGTTCCTCGGCGGCTTCCTGGCCCTCAAGGTGGCGGGGATGTCCCTCGACATGATGTCGGGCATCGGCGTCCTCGTGCTGATGGGCCTCGTCATGAAGAACGGGATCCTGCTCGTCGACCACATCAGCGCGCTCCGGCGAAGCGGCCGTTCGCGCGAGGAGGCCATCCTCGAAGCAGGACCCGTGCGCATGCGCCCCGTGCTGATGACCTCGGGCGCCCTCATCGGCGGGATGCTGCCCGCGGTGCTGTCGACCGGCATGGGCTCGGAGTTCTTCAAGCCGATGGCCGTGATCATGATCGGCGGGCTGATCACGTCGACGCTGCTGACGCTCATCGTCGTGCCGGTGATCTACAGCCTGCTCGACGCCGCCACGGAGCGCGCGCTCGCGCTGGCCGTGCGCCACCGGCCACGTGCCGAGGGCAAGCGCGCCGAGGCCTAGGCTCTAGCTTGGTCAGGCAGTGTCGAGAACCCCTTCGGCCATCGCGCGCCCATCTGACCAGCCTTGGCCGCGCTAGTAGCTGAACGTCTCCGAGAACGTCTTGTAGGGCTCGGGCAGCCGCGGCTGCAGCTTGGCCACCTTCAAGGGGCTGTACGACTCGAAGGCGTTCCGCGGGGCCGCGTGCGGCTCCTTGAAGCCCGGCCAATCCTTGAAGATCGCCAGCGGCATCGCGTAGGCCTCCTGCTCATCCGCCACGGTCTCGACCCAGCCCTTCTCGTACGCGCACGTGAACACCCGCCCCACGAAGAAGTGCCAGATCTTCCACCGGCCGTCTTCCTTGATGAAGTCGACTCCGTATCGGTCCCAGTGCCAGTAGGCCTGGAGCTTCTCCAGCGTGGGCATGGTCGCGAAACCGGGCGAGACCCACACGCCCTTTGCCGTTGCCCCGTCTTCGGCGACCTCGATCACGGGCGTCGTGACCGTGTGCATGTACGCGAGACCAGGGGCGAGTTCCTCCGCCGGGTCGTCCTTGATCTGCGGGAAGAACGTCTGGATCAGCGGGCGGGCGGACTTGAACAGCGTGTCCCGCATGAAGTCGACGTAGTAGGTCTTGATCGCTTCGAGCCCCACGAATCTGGCCTCGAACAGCGCTTCCTCGAACGCGACATCGTCCGCCTGCTTCGCCCATATCGAATCGAGCTCTTCCTGGTGCATACAGGCCGCATGGTAGTACTCGTGCAGCGACATCACGTTCTGGATCTCGTGCGCGTCGTTCGCCTTGTCCAGCCGCGCGTTCTCCTGCTCCAGAAAGGACAGCCTCTCTTCCATGAGAAAGATCCTCTCTTCCACGGAACTCTTCTCCATTGCGATCCCCTTCTCGAGTTTCATTTCACCGTGTCCGCCCAGGGCTCCCGATCCTCCTCGCCGCCGAAGAAATCGGGGTCCCACAGGACACGCCACAACGGGAGATTGACGGTCTCACCTCGCGGGAACGCGCTCAAGGCGCCAGCGAGCGTCTGGACCACCTCTGGCTGCGCCGCAGCACGGTCGAACTGCTCCTCCGGATCCTCTTCGAGGTGATAGAGCTCGAACTCGTCCGGGCCCAGCTCGATCAGCTTCCACGGAAAGCGATAGAAGGCGACCCCGTCGCGCGCCTGGGTGACATAGTCTGGCGTCGGCGCCGCGGCGCCCGCGTGGATCGACGGCCACTGATCGGCACCGTCGAGGTCCGGCGCCGGCACCTCCAGCCCGACCGCGCCTAGCAGAGTCGGCAGGACGTCCTGTGCGGTCACCATCTTCAGCGAGCGACGGGGTGCCAGCCGCCCCGGCCAGTAGACGAAGGACGGGACCCGCGCGCCACCTTCGTAGACCGACTGCTTCCCCTTGCGGTAGGGGCTGTTGTCGGCCCCACCCTCCAAGCTGTTGACGCGCACGAACTCGAGGAGCAGCAGCGGCAGCGGCTTCCCGAACCAGGCCTCGAGCTGCCGCGACAGCCGGGGGACAAGCGGCTCGAAGCTCTCCGGGTTCAGGCCGCCGTTGTCGCTCATGAACCAGATGAGCGTTCGGTCCAGCATCCCGTCGGCTTCCAGCGCATCCACCACGCGCCCGATCGCAGCATCCAGCTCGCCGACCATGGCGGCATGGACGCGGCGGTGGGGGTTCTCGATGTCGCGGTAGCGTTCGATCGCCTCTGGCGGGGCCTCGTTCGGCAGGTGGGGAGCATTGAAGCTCGCGTAGAGGAGCATCGGCCGTTCGGGGTCTCGGCCCTGGATCAGGCGAACCGCCTCATCTGCGATCAGATGGGTGCTGTAGCCTGCTTCGCGGAGCGTCTTTCCGTTGCGCTGCCAGTCCAGCCCGCCGCCGTGCACGTGGTCCCAGTAGCCGATGCCACCGGTCACGTGACCGTAGAAGTGTTCGAAGCCCCGGGCGTTGGGCAGGTAGTCGCGGGACCGGTGACCGAGGTGCCACTTCCCGGTCATGAAGGTCTGGTACCCAGCATCGCGGAAGTACTGCGGCAACAGGCGCTCGGCCAGCGGAAGGCCTGTGGGGTTGTTCTTGGAGAGGGGCGACAGCACGCCCAGGCGCATGGGTGCCTTCCCGGTCATCAGGGCCGCGCGCGTCGGACTGCACGAAGGCTGGGCGTAGAAGCGATCCAGCACGACGCCGTGGGCAGCGAGGGCGTCCAGTCTGGGCGTGGCGATCTCGCCGCCGTGGTACCCGACATCGTTCCAGCCGAGATCGTCCGCCAGGATGACGACGACATGGGGAAGATCCTCTGCCGCCAGTGCCGCCTGCGCGAGGAGCAGGACGACCAAGCCTGCGATGATCTTCCTCGAAGAAGAGCCTTCCAACGCGCTGCGCTCCTGGGAAGCAGTGGCCTGCACGGTGGTCGTCATGGAGCCCACGCGAACCACGGGATTGTATTGCTGTACGATACATATGTACCGTATAATGGTCAAGCAGGCGGTCGGCGGCGGGCCGGCCCCGAAACCAGGAACGGACAGGGAAGCCCGGATGCTCCCGCAGACACAGGAAAAGGTCCGCAACGCCGGAGGGGTCCGTGCGATCTCCCGGGCCGCGCAGGTCCTTCGCGCGCTCAAGGACGACGGTGGTCTGAGCCTGGGAGAGATCGCCAAGCGGATCGGGCTGCCGCGATCCACGGTCCAGCGCCTGGTCAACGCCCTGATCGAGGAGGGGCTGGTCGTCGCGTCTTCGGCCGAGGGCGGGCTGCGCCTGGGGCCGGAGATCCAATCGTTGGCGGCAGCCAGCCGGATTTCGGTCGCAGATCTGGTCCGTCCCGTCCTGGAGGCCCTGTCCACGAAGACCGGCGAGACGGTCGATCTCGCCATCTTCCGTGAGGATCACATGCTCTTCATCGACCAGGTCATCGGCACGCACCGCTTGCGCGCCGTCTCGGCAGTTGGGGAGCGGTTCCCCATGACGTCGACGGCCAACGGCAGGGCGGCCCTGGCGCTGCTCGACGACGAGGCCGTGGATGCGATCGCCTCACGCGAGCTCGAGGCGCGGGCGGCAGGCAAGAAGGCGATGCGTCAGCTCCGCGCTGAAATCGATCGGGTCCGGGAAGCGGGGTTCGCACTGGACCTCGACGAACACTCCGAGGGAATCTCGGCGGTCGGGGTGGCCTTCCCTACTCCCACCGGGCTCATCTACGCGATCTCCATTCCAGTGCCCTCGCAGCGCTTCGGCCGTTCGCGAGACACGCTCGCCGAAGGCCTGCTGGACGCGCTCGAGTCGGTCCGGGCAGCGCTCGAGGGCGGTGGGAGTGGCTGCCAGCGCCCGCCACGCCAGCGAGGGCCAGATGCAACAAGCGGTCGATCACGATGACGCTCGATGACCTGGGCAATCTCGGGGAGCTCGTTGGCGCACTTGCCGTCATCGTCTCCGTCGCGTATCTGGCCATCCAGATCCGCCAGAACACGCTCTCTCTGCGCGCCTCTGCGTTCCACAACCTGTCCAACAGCGTCGCCAACTTCCTGGGGACCGTCGCGCACGATCCGGAGCTATCGAGCATCTTCATGCGCGGCCTGGCTCAGTGGCGGGAGTTGACCCCCGAAGAAAGCCAGCGCTTCGTGCTCCTCATGATGAACCTCTTCTCGTTGCACGCAAACGCCTACCATCAGCACGCGCAGGGGGCCCTCGAGTCCGAGGCGTACAAGGGCGTGCGAATGACCCTGGCACGCATCGCTTGCTCGCCGGGAGGCGGTTCGTGGTGGCGGCACACGAAGCACGTCTTCTCGCCAGAGTTCGTTGCCTTCGTCGAACAGGACAGGGCGCGCTTCCAGCAGGGGATCTGAGCGATCCCCGGGCGCCAGGCATTGGAGAGGCGATCGCATGCATAGGGTGACGTACTT
>JASJBO010000030.1 GCA_030066475.1 Myxococcota bacterium | reverse complement strand
GACCTCTACTCGAACTTCACCTACGCGCTGGACGATCCCGTCGCGGGCGACGGAATCGTCCAGCGCGACGACCGCATCTACACGGGCGGCCGCGTCGAGTACCGGCACCTGGTCGATGCGGAGCGGCCCGCGCTCTTCCGGCTCGGCGTCGAGACGCGCTACGACGACGCGCGGGTGAAGCGCGGCAACCAGACGCGGCGCAAGGTGCGCGAGTTCACGAACGACGACGACGTGCGCCAGCTCTCGGTCGGCCCCTACGTCGAGGCCGAGTTCCAGCCCCTCGAGTGGGTGCGTTTCGTGGGCGGGCTGCGCTTCGAGTACTTCCGCTACGACGTCGACGACAACCTGGGCCGCACCGACCAGGGCGGCAGCGACGACACGATCTGGCTTCCGAAGGCGAACCTGGTGCTGGCGCCCTTTGGGCCGGCCAGCCCCTGGGAGAAAGAGTTCGAGCTGGCGCGCAACCTCGAGCTGTTCCTGAACTTCGGCCGCGGCTTCCACTCCAACGATGCGCGCGCCAAGCTGGCAGGTGGGAAGTCGCTGCCGGCGGCGATGGGCTACGAGGCCGGCGTCCGCACCGCCTGGGGCAGCCGCTTCGAGGTGGCGCTCTCCCTTTGGGCGCTCGACCTCGACGACGAGCTCGTCTTCGCCGGCGACGCGGGCACCACGGAGTCGGCGGGGCAGTCGCGGCGCCGCGGCGTGGAGCTCACGGCGCTGGTCTGGCCGCTGGAGTGGCTGTACGTGCGCGGGGACGTGGCGTACACCGACACCGAGCTGGACGACACCAACCGCCCGATTCCGCAGGCGCCGCGCTTCATCGCCAAGGGCGCAGTCGGGGTTCGCCTCGGAGGCTTCGCGGCGGAGCTGAGCGGCCGCCACTTCGGCAAGCGCTACAAGGACGAGGAGAGCTACAGCCCGAAGCTCCACGACTACACGGTGTTCGACCTGGGCGCGCGCTATCGCTGGCGGCGCTTCGAGGTGGGCCTGTCCGTCGAGAACCTGTTCGGGACCGACTGGCGGAGCTCCGAGTTCTTCTACGCCTCGTGCGCCCCGAACGAGGTTGGGGTCGACCCGCGCTGCCCCTCGGCCGGGGGCGGGCAGGGAATCGACGACTTCCACTTCACGCCCGGCAACCGGCGCAACGTCCGCGGCTGGGCCAGCGTGTACTTCTGAGCGTGGCGCCGCGCCGGCTCGGTGCCTGTCTGGCACTGGCCCTTGCGCTGCTGGCCTGCGCCGCGCCACCGCCGACGGCGCCGAAGCCTTCTCCTGCCGAGAGTCTGCGGGAGGACGCGGGCCCGCGGATCTTCGCCGAGGACGAGGTGGACGTGCCCGCGCACCCGGTCCGCCCCATCCTGCCCGCCTATCCCGCCAGCTTGCGGGCGCTGGGCGTCGAGGGCACGGTGGAGGCGGAGGTGATCGTCTGGGCGGACGGCTCCGTCCGGGGAGGCGAGCTCGTGAGCAGCACCCACGACGCCTTCGCGCGCGCGGTGCGCCGCGCGCTGCGCGAGGCTGCCTTCGTGCCGGCGGTGCGAGATGGCAAAAAGGTTCCGTCGCGTGTGCGACTGACGCTCGACTTTCGCCTGGAGCGTTGAGCAGCCAACGCCCCGCGAACAGCGGCCCGGATCGACGTCAGGACGGGACTGACGCAGCGGAGACGCGGCGGCTGGCGAAGGTCTGCCTCTCGCGCCGGTAGATGAAGATCGGAAGCACGACCTGCAGCGCGACCAGGAGTGCCCCGATCAGGCCCATCTGAAGCGGAGGCATGTGGATCGCCCGGTCGAACAGGTAGACCAGCACGAGGAGCGTCGGCAGCGAGCAGAGATTGGTGATGGCGAAGTAGGTCGCGAAGCGCATCGGGGTGAGACCCGCCGCATACGACACGAAGTCGAACAGCCCGCCCCCGAACAGCCTCAGCACGACCAGCGTGCGCAGGCCCGCGATCTCCGCGATCTCGTCCAGCCGCGCCATGCTGTGTTCCCCCGCGAAGCGCCGCACGGCCGGCCGTCCCGCGACCCTCGCGATGAGGAAGCAGGCGCTCGATCCGATCAGATTGCCGACGAACGTCGTGAGCACGGCCTCCCAGTAGCCGTAGGCGGCGACCGCGGCGACGATCAGGGGCGAGCCCGAGAGCGGCGAGAAGACGACCGTCGCCGCGTAGACGACGCCGAGCGCGAGTGGCCCGAACGGGCCCGCCGCGTCGATGATGGCGCGGGCCGTCTCGGTCGAGAACACTCCGGAGCGGTTCAGCCAGGCGAAGGCGAGCAGCAGCGGGAGCAGACCGGCGGCGGCGAGCAGGGTCCTGGGCGTCGCTCGGAGTCGTCTGTGCGGCACGGTCGCTCCCGCTCCGATGGGGAGCAAGCGCCGTGCCGTGGCGCCGACGCTCTGCGAGCGGCCGGACGCCGTGGCCGCTCGAAGCTGCAGGAATCCGCCGACACCGGTGCAGGCTCCGGCCGTCACTGCAGCCCTGCCCGTGCGATACCCTCGGCCAACGGCCCCGGGAGATCGCCGGTGTTCGGAAGATTCAAGCGCTGGCTCTACCGCGGCAATCGCCCGCACGGGCTGGCTCGGGTGCTCAATCGCGGCTGGGCGATCGCCCACGCCTGGGGGATCGCGCCGAACTACCTCGTCACGCTCGAGGTGCCCGGCCGCCGCTCCGGACGCACGATCTCGTTCCCGCTCGTCATGGCCGTCGTCGACGGCGAGCGGTACCTGGTCTCGATGCTCGGGACCGGCGCGGCATGGGTTCGGAACGTCGAGGCGAACGACTCGCGCGCGATCCTGCGCCACGGGCGGACCGAGCCGGTCCGGCTCGAGACGCTCCCGGTCGGCCGCCGCGCGCCGGTGCTCAAGGCCTACCTGCGCCGCGCGCCAGGAGCGCGTCCGCACGTCGCGGTCGACAAGGATGCGCCCCTCGCAGCGTTCGAGGCCATCGCGGCCGACGTCCCCGTGTTCCGCGTGCTTCCCGCGGGCTGAGGCGGCCCTCGCGGCCTCGGCCGTCGGCCCCGTATACTCGACGCATGAAGCGCCTCCAGATCGTCCTTCCGGTGGCGATCGTGCTGGCGGGCGCGGCCGGGGCGGCGCTGCTGGTGCTGACGCGGCCCGAGGTCGAGACCGCACCGCCCGAGCGCGCGCCGCCGCTGGTGCACGTGGTCGAGGTGGCGCCGCGCAGCGTGCAGCTCCGGGTGCGCACGCACGGCACGGTGGCGCCGCGCACCGAGAGCGAGCTGGTGCCCGAGGTCTCGGGGCCGATCGTGTGGTGCTCGCCCTCCTTCGTCTCGGGCGGCTTCTTCGAGGCGGGGGAACCGCTGATCCGGATCGATCCGCGCGACTACCGCGTAGCGCTCGAGCTGGCGCGGGCCAGCCTGGCCCGGGCCGAGAGCGAGCAGCGGCGCGAGGCCAGCGAGCTGAAGCGGCAGCGCAATCTGGCCGACCAGGGCGTGGCGAGCCCGTCGGCCCTGGAGCGGGCAGAGACCGCCGACCAGGTCGCGAGCGCGGCGCTCCGCCAGGCGCGCGCCAACCTCGAGCAGGCCGAGCGCGACCTGGCGCGCACCGAGATCGGCGCGCCGTTCCGCGGTCGCGTGCGCGAGCGCAGCGCCGACGTGGGCGAGTTCGTGAACCGCGGCATGCCGCTCGCCACGCTCTACGCCATCGACTGGGCCGAGATCCGGCTGCCGGTCTCGGACGAGGAGCTCGCCCATCTCGACCTGCCCCTGTGGTTCCGCAACGGCGAGCCGGAGCGGGAGCCGGCGCGCGTCGAGCTGCGCGCGCGCTTCGCGGGGGCGGAGCACGCCTGGGCGGGCCGCGTGGCGCGCACCGAGGGCGAGATCGACGCCAAGAGCCGCATGGTGCACGTGATCGCGCGGGTCGAGGATCCGTACGCGCGCGACGAGCACGGCGAGCGCCCGCCGCTCGCCGTGGGCCTGTTCGTCGAGGCCGAGATCCTGGGGCGCCGGCTCGACGGCGTCTACGTCGTGCCGCGCTCCGCCCTGCGCGGCCGCGACCAGGTGGTGGTGGCGGACGCCGAGGACCGGCTGCGGATCCGCAGCGCCGACGTCGTCCGCCGCGGTCGCGACGAGGTGGTGCTGCGCTCCGGCATCGAGCCCGGCGACCGCGTGATCGTGGCGCCGCCCGAGGCCGCGGTCGACGGCATGCGCGTGCGCCCGGTGGCGCCGCCGGAGCCGTCGTGAAGGGCCCGATCGCCTGGTTCGCCTCGAACGGCGTCGCCGCCAACCTGCTGATGGCGATGCTCGTGGCGGGCGGCCTCACGGCGACCTGCCAGATCACCCAGAAGACGTTCCCCGACATCGACATCGAGGTGGTGACGGTGAGCGTCGACTACCTGGGGGCGGCGCCCGAGGAGGTGGAGGAGGGCGTCTGCATCCGGATCGAGGAGCAGGTCGACGGCGTCGACGGGATCGACGAGCTCAGCTCGGTCGCCCGCGAGGGCAACTGCACCGTGATCGCCGAGCTGCTCTCGGGCGCCGACGTGAACGAGGTGCTCGACGAGATCAAGAACCGGGTGGACTCGATCGACACCTTCCCGGTCGAGACCGAGAAGCCGCTGATCGAGCAGTTCTCGCTGCGCCGCGGCGTGGCCGACCTGGCGATCTCGGGCGACCTGGACGAGCGCGCCCTGAAGGCGCTGGCCGAGCGCGTGCGCGACGAGGTGCTGGCGCTGCCCGGCGTGACGCAGGCCGAGGTCACGCTGGTGCGGCCCTTCGAGATCTCGGTCGAGGTGCCCGAGGAGACCCTGCGCCGCCACGGCCTGCGCTTCGACGAGGTGGTGGCCGCGGTGCAGCGCTCCTCGCTCGACATGCCGGGGGGGAGCGTCAAGACCGACGGCGGCGAGATCCTGCTGCGCACCAAGGGGCAGGCCTACCGGGGGGCCGACTTCGAGCGCATCGTGGTGCTCACCCGGCCCGACGGCACGCGTGTCACGCTGGGCGAGGTGGCGAGCGTGATCGACGGCTTCGAGGACGTCGACCTGGCCGCCCGCTTCGACGCGCAGCCCGCGGCGGTGGTGCAGGTCTACCGGGTCGGCGACCAGGACGTGGTGGAGATCTCCGAGCAGCTGCACGGCTACCTCGAGCGGGCGCGCGCCACCCTGCCCGAGGGCGTCTCGATCACGCTCTGGCAGGACGACTCCGAGGTGCTGCGGGCGCGCCTCGACACGCTGCTGCGCAACGGGCGCAGCGGGTTCCTGCTGGTGCTCGCCGTGCTGGCGCTGTTCCTGCGCTTCCGGGTCGCGGTGTGGGTGACGGTGGGCGTGCCGATCGCGATGCTCGGCGCGCTCGGGCTGTTCGAGCCGCTGGGCCAGTCGATCGACGTGATGTCGCTGTTCGCCTTCATCGTCGTGCTCGGCATCCTGGTCGATGACGCCGTGGTGGTGGGCGAGAACATCTACAGCCACCAGCAGCAGGGCGAGAGCCGCCTGCAGGGCGCGATCGCCGGCGCCCAGAACGTGTCGGTGCCCGTGATCTTCGGCGTGCTCACCACGGTGGCCGCGTTCCTGCCGCTGCTGATGGTGCCGGGTCCGATGGGACAGGTGTTCTCGGTGCTCGCCACGGTGGTGATCGCCTGTCTGGCGTTCTCGCTGATCGAGTCGCAGCTCGTGCTGCCCGCCCACCTGGCGCACGGCCGCGACCGCCCCGGGCGGGTGGCGCGCAGCCCCTTCCAACGGCGCTGGAAGCGCGTGCAGGCCTTCTTCGGCTCCGCGCTCGAGCGGCTCGCCGCCGGCCCCTACCGCGCGCTGCTCGAGCAGGCGCTGCGCTGGCGCTACGCGACGATCGCGACCGCGGTGGCGCTGCTGCTGCTGACCGTCGGCGTGATCGCGAGCGGCCGCATGCACTTCTCGTTCTTCCCGCCCGTCGAGGCCGACTACCTGGCCGCCTGGCTCACCATGCCGCAAGGGACGCCGTTCGAGGTCACCGAGGAGGCGGCGCAGCAGCTCGAGGACTCGGTGGCGGCGCTGCGCGCCGCGGTCGATCCGGAGTTCGCCCGGCCCGGTGAGAGCCTGGTCGAGCACGTGCTGGCCTCGGTCGGTGCGCAGCCCTTCCGCGACCGCCAGAGCCAGGGGCCGACGGGATTCGGCCGTCGGGTCGCGGGCGGCGCCCACCTGGCCGAGGTGGTGCTCGAGCTGACCCCGTCGGAGCAGCGCGCGATCAGCACCAGCGATGTGGCGAACCGCTGGCGCGAGATCGTGGGTGAGATTCCCGGCGCCGTGGAGCTGGTGTTCGCCTCCGACCTGTTCTCGGCCGGTCAGCCCATCTACGTGCGGCTCCAGGGCGCCGACACCGGCGCGCTGCGCGCCGCGGCCGCCCGGCTCAAGCAGGAGCTGGCCGCCTATCCCGGCGTGATCGACATCGCCGACTCGTTCCGCGCCGGCAAGCAGGAGCTGAAGCTGCGCATCGAGCCGTCGGCCGAGCAGCTCGGACTCACCATGCACGACCTCGCCCGCCAGATGCGCCAGGCGTTCTACGGCGAGGAGGCCCAGCGCATCCAGCGCGGCCGCGACGACGTGCGCGTGATGGTGCGCTACCCCGAGGCGCAGCGGCGCTCGCTGGGCGACGTCGAGAACGTGCGCATCCGCGCGCCCGACGGCACCGAGGTCCCCTTTGGCACCGTCGCGCAGGCCGAGCTGGGCCGCGGCTTCGCCACGATCCGCCGCGCCGACCGCATGCGCGTGGTCAACGTCACGGCCAACGTCGACCGCAACCTCACCACCGCCAACGACGTGCTTCGCGACCTCCAGAAGCGCGCGCTGCCGCCGATCCTGGCCGACTACCCCTCGGTCTCCTACTCGCTCGAGGGCGAGCAGCGCGAGCAGCGGCGCGCCTTCGCCGGCCTCGGGCGCGCCTACGTCCTGGCCCTGCTGGCGATCTTCGCCCTGCTGGCCGTCCCGCTGCGCTCCTATGCCCAGCCGCTGATCATCATGAGCGTGATTCCGTTCGGGCTGGTCGGTGCGATCGGGGGGCACCTGCTGATGGGCAAGGGCCTCTCGTTCATGTCGGTGGTGGGGATCGTGGCGCTCTCGGGCGTGGTGGTGAACGCGAGCCTGGTGCTGGTGCACGCCGTCAACGGGCGGCGCGAGCGCGGCCTGCGCCTGCACTCGGCGGTGGTCGAGTCGGGCATCGCCCGCTTCCGGCCGATCGTGCTGACCTCGCTCACGACCTTCGCGGGGCTCACGCCGCTGATGCTCGAGCGCAGCGTGCAGGCGCAGTTCCTGATCCCGATGGCGATCTCGCTGGCCTTCGGCGTGCTGTTCGCCACCACGATCACGCTGCTCGTGGTGCCCTGCGGCTACCTCGTGCTCGAGGACCTGCGCGGCCTGCGGGGCGGCGGGGAGCCGGAGCGGGCGCCGCTCGCGGTGGTGCCGGATGCGGCGGCTACTCCTCCGGCGGCTCCACCGCGAAGGTGAAGCGCTCGGTGAAGTCCATGCCGGTGCCGGCGAAGGCCAGCACGAGCGAGTAGATGCCCGGCTCGGCCTGCTCGGGGATCGTGACGAAGGCGTCCACCGTCCAGCGGCCCGGCTTGAACTCGAAGCTCTCGTCGAGCTGGCGCACGATCGGCTCGCCGCGGAACAGGATGGTGGTGTCGAGGGTGCCGGCGATCACCGCGGTGGGGCGGTCGGGGCAGAGCGCGTAGACCCAGCGGTGGTTGAAGTCCTCGCCGGCCTGCAGCCGCTTCGGCACGAGCTGGCTCTTCTCGATCTTGAAGAAGGGCAGCTCCTGCTCGCCGCAATCGTACTGCTCCCAGACCTTCTCGGGAAACGCCTCGAGCTGCTCGCCCGGGTCGCGCCATGAGCGCTGGAGGCCTCCGAACGTGGTGCAGCCGGGCGCGAGCACGGCGCAGGCCAGGAGGACCAGGAATCGGCGTGTCATCGTTCGATCTTCCAGCCCGCGGCCGGCGGCGCGACCTTCGCAGGGCTCTGTGAGGAGACGTCGGCGGGCCCGCGCGCGCGGGCCCGCTTGCGCCGCGCCTTCGCCACCGCGCGGGCGGCGGGCGCCTGCTTCGCGGGCGCGGCGCGAGTCGGCTCGGGCGCCGGCGCCTCGGCGACCACCGGCGCCGGCTCCGGGGCCACCGCCGGCAGGTCGGGCAGCCACTCCGGCTCGGGCGCCGGAGCGATCGGAGCCACGTCGAGTGCCGCGATCCACGGCTCCGTCTCGGGCGCCGCAACGGACCCGACGGCCGCGGTGGGGACGCTGGCGGTCCGCACCGGCGGCGGCAGCGGCTCGCCCCCGCGCACGAAGCCCAGCGCCAGTGCCAGCAGCATCGCGAACAGCGCCGCGTGCCGCGCGCGCGACCCGCGCCGCGCCGGCGAGGCCGCCGCGTGGCTTCCGACGGGCGGCAGCGAGATGCGCTCGTGCTCGGGCACGGTCGAGCCGGCGTCGCCCATCAGGGTGGTCGGACTGTCCTCGGCCAGGGTCCGGCGATCGGGCTGGCTCGGCGGCGGCGTCGTGTAGCCGTCGGCGTCCACCGCCCGTTCGAGCGCGGCGCGCATCGCGTCCGCGCTGTCGAAGCGGTCCTCGCGCCGCTTCTCGAGCGCGCGCTCCACCGCCACCTCGATCGCCGTCGGGATCGTGGGCACCAGCACCCGGAGCGAGCGCGGTGCCGCGCCGAGCTGGCTCTGCATCACGTCGAACGGGCTCTTGCCGGTGATCGGGAGCCGGCCCGTCAGCATCTTGAACAGCAGCACGCCCAGCGAGTAGATGTCCGAGCGGCGGTCGATCTCCTCGCCGCGCACCTGCTCGGGCGACATGTACTCCGGCGTGCCGAGCGGCTGGTTCGCCTGGGTCAGACCCTCGGTGTCGATCGCGCGGGCGACGCCGAAGTCCATCACCTTGACGAGGCCCGCCACGTTCACCATCAGGTTGGAGGCCTTGATGTCGCGGTGCACCACGCCCAGCTCGTGGGCGTGGTGCATGCCCTCGAGCGCCTGGAGGAAGAGCGGCAGCGCCTGGCCGGGCGCCATCGGGCCGTCCTCGCGCAGCAGCGACTCGAAGGTCCGGCCCTCCACGAACTCCATCACCATCACGTAGGTGTCCGCCAGCCGGTCGAAGCTGTAGAGGGTGGCGACGTTGGGGTGCGAGAGGCGGGCCAGGGCGCGCGCCTCGGTGCGGAAGCGCTGGTTGACGTCCGAGCGCGCGGCGAGGGCCGGGTGCAGCACCTTGATCGCAACCGGCCGGTCGAGCATGAGATCGATCCCGCGGAAGACCTGGCCGCAGCCGCCTTCCCCGATCTTCTCTTCGATCCGACTGTTGCCGACGATCTTGCCGACCCAGCTGCCCGACACACCGCCCCCGTCTCGGCCTCGCGGTTCGCCACCCAGGAACATCGGAAGACGGCTCGCGGCGCCTTAGCATCGACGGCCCGTCTCTGGGCCCCCGGGGGTGCGCAGCTCGTGTGCAGCTCGGGCCGGCGGCCTCAGCCGGCGAGATCGCAGCGCATCACGACGCGATCCTCGCGCCGCAGGCCCCGCTCGTGCTCGCTGCGCACCAGCTCGGCCAGCTCCGGGCCCAGCTCGGCGTCGCCGAGCACCCGGAAGCCCAGGCGGGCGTAGAAGGGCGCGTTCCAGGGCACGTCGCGGAAGGTGGTGAGCGTGACGGCGGGCAGGCCGCGCCGGCGGGCCCGGTCGAGCACGCCGCGCACCAGCGCGGCGCCTACGCCACGGCGCCCGTGGTCGGGGTGCACGTCGAGCTCGTCGAGGTGCGCGCACTCGTCCACGCGCTCGAGGAACGCGAAGCCCACCGGGCGGTCGTCCGGGCCGGCCGCCACCAGCAGCTCGTCCGCCGCGTGCGCCCGCTCGAAGTGGGCGAGCGTGGTCACGTCGGCCAGCACGCCGGGCTCGATCGGCAGCCCCGCGAAGAGTGCGGAGGCCGCCCGCTCGATGTCGGGCAGCGCCGCGAGGTCGTCGGGCCGGGAGGCGCGGACGCGGTAGCTCACGCGCCTTCCACCGCCCAGCGCGCGGCGGCCTCGGCGTGCAGGGTTTGGTAGTAGGAGACGGTCGACTCCCAGCTCATCCCGCCCAGCAGGCCCAGCGTGCGCACGGGCTATTCCTGGCGCTGCGTCATGCGCAGGGTGCGGAGGCGGTTGACGGCGGCGGCGACCTCGGCCCGGCGCGGCCGCGCGTAGCTGCCGGGGTGGCCCTCGCCGCGGCGGAAGGGCGCCAGCTCGTCGAGGCCGCGCTCGTCGAGCAGCGCGTCGAGCTGCTCCACCAGCTCGCGCAGCGAGCGCCGGCCGTCCATCCAGCGCTCGCTCGCCAGGTGGATGCCGTGCCCGATCGCGCGCGTCTGGCTCGGGTCGACCAGCTGCTCGACCAGGCGCAGGTCGATCGGCTCGCGCCCGTAGAGCAGCACGTCGCGGCCCTTGGCGTCGATCTTCACGTCGCGCCGGCCGCGCGAAGGGTCGAAGCCCTGCGGGTCGGGCACGCGCTCCGCCCGGGCGCCGAGCGCATCGCGCGCCTCGCGGCGCCGCGTGCTGACGTGAGTCGCCGCCACCTGCCGGGCCCGGTCGGTGGCGTCGTGCGGCGCGTACTCGTCCATCAGGATCACGGTGTCGGCGACGTCGAAGTAGTCGCCGCAGCCGCCCATCACCAGGACCGTCGAGACGCCGCGCGCCTCGTAGAGCTCGCGCACGCGGTCGAGGAAGGGCGTGATCGGCTCCTTCTCGCGCGCCACCAGCGCCTGCATGCGCGCGTCGCGCACCATGAAGTTGGTGGCCGAGGTGTCCTCGTCGAGCAGCAGCAGCGAGCTGCCGAGCTCGAGCGCCTCGACGATGTTGGCCGCCTGGCTGGTGCTGCCGCTGGCGTCGTCGGACGAGAAGGCGCGCGTGCCGCGGCCCTGGGGCAGGTCGGCGATGAAGGGCCGGATGTCGACGCACTCGACGCGCCGGCCGTCCTCGGCGCGGATCTTCACCGCGTCGGGCGCCGTCACCACCCACTCGCGGCCGTCGCCGGGCACGTGGGGGTAGACGCCGCGCTCGAGCGCGCGCAACAGGGTCGACTTGCCGTGGTAGCCGCCGCCGACGATCAGGGTGACGCCCTGCGGGATGCCGAGGCCCGCGAGCGTGCGCGTCGGGCCCGCCTCGGTCTCGACCTCGTTCGGCAGCTCGACCTCCACGCGCAGCGTCGGCGGCGCCCGGAACGGCACCACCCGCTGGCGCAGCGGCCGGTCGCTGGCGCCGCTCTCGCGCGGCAGCACCGAGCCGTCGGCCACGAACGCCACCAGGCCCAGCTCGCCGAGCCGCGCGCGCAGGTGCTCCTGGCTCTCCACGCACTCGACGAACCGGCGCGCGTCGTCGTGCGCGAGCGACTCCCAGCGCAGCGCCGCCCGCGCCAGCGCCGGCAGCTGCTCGCACAGCAGCTCGCGCGCCTCGTCGCCCAGCACCGAACGCCCGGCGGCCGGCAGCCCGACCTCGATGCGCGCCTCGATCCAGTCGGGCTCGACGCGCACGGCGGTTCGCTCGAGCACCTCCTGGCCGCCCGCGTCGATCCAGACCTGGCCGCTCTTGCCGCTGCCGCGGCGCTGTCCGCCGCCGCGCCGGATCGCCTCGCGCACGCGCCGCGCCAGGAAGTCGGCCAGCGCGACACGCCGTGCGCGCCCCGCGAACAGCGCCGCGGGGATGCCCGCCTCCTCGGCCGGCACGCGCAGCCGCAGGCGCGAGGGGGCCGCGAACGGGTCGCCCTGCACGTGGTCGACGTGCAGCTCGACGTCGCCGGCGTCGTAGCTGCCCTGGATGTCCTTGTAGGCCTTGTAGCCGCGCCGGTGGATGCGGCGCAGCGTGCTCTCGAGATCTCGGACGTCGCGCACGGGCGCCGAGGGTAGCGCCCGCGCCGCCGCTCAGAAGAGCCGCTCCTGGATCCCCTCGCCGGGGCGCCGGAAGTGCGCGGTCGAGAGCGCCGGCGGCTCGTCGGGAATCCCTGCGCGGCGCCGGCTCGTCGCGAAGAGCGCCTGGATCTGCTCGGCGAACACGCCCTCGCCACGCATGCGCGAGCGGAAGCGCGCGTCGTTGAGCCGCCCGTCGCGCATCGCGCGCACCCGGCTCAGCACCTTGCGGCGCCGCTCCGGGAAGTGGCGCTCGAGCCAGGCGTCGAACAGCTCCTTCACGCCGTGCGGCAGGCGCAGCACGATCGGGTTGGCGAACTGGGCGCCCGCGTCGGCCGCCGCCCGGAGGATGCGCGGGACCTCGTGGTCGTTGATGCCCGGCACGATCGGCGCCACCATCACGCCCACCGGTACGCCGGCCTCCGCCAGCGCCGCGACCGCGCGCAGCCGCTGCGCCGGGCTCGAGGCGCGCGGCTCCATGGCGCGCTGCAGCGCCGGGTCGAGCGACGTCACCGAGATCGAGACCGAGGCGCAGTCGAAGCGCGCCAGCTCGGCGAGCAGGTCGGCGTCGCGCGCCACCAGCCGGTTCTTGGTCACGATCGCCACCGGGTTGCGGAAGGCGCGCAGCACCTCGAGGCAGCCGCGCGTGATGCGCAGGCGCCGCTCGACGGGCTGGTAGGCGTCGGTCACGCCGCTGAACGCGATCACCTGCGGCTGCCACGAGCGGGCCATCAGGGCGCGGCGCAGCAGCACGGGTGCGTCGGTCTTGACGAGGATGCGCGTCTCGAAGTCGAGGCCCGCCGAGAGGCCCAGGTACTCGTGCGTGGGCCGCGCGTAGCAGTACGAGCAGCCGTGCTCGCAGCCCCGGTAGGGGTTCACGCTGGTGTCGAAGCCGATGTCGGGGCTCTGGTTGTGGGCGAGGATCGTGCGCGAGGGATCGCGCAGGTAGACGGTGCGCGGCGCCGGCGGCTCCTCCTCGTGCTCGAGCCCCACGTCCTCGGGCGCCTCGGGCAGGTAGTGGAGCCGCTCGAACCGGTTGGGCGGATCGGAGCCGGCCCCGCGTCCCTTCCAGGCGCGGCGCAGGGCGCCGTGCTGCGAGGGGGCAGGGCGCGGATCGGACGAGCGCGGACCGGGAGAGTCCGTCATGACTGGCGAATATAAGGCGAAAGCAGATCGGCATCAACGGGCTGCTACGCCGTCTCGTGGGTCGCTCGCCGCCGCGAGCGGCCGACGAAGCTGAGGCCGGCGAAGCCGAGGCCCATCAGCAGGGTGGTCCCGGGCTCGGGCACGACCGACTGCACATTGGAGGCAGTGGCTGTGAAGCTCTCTCCCGGGGCAAGGTCGAGCGTCCACCCGAACGCGTGCCCGGCGTCGGTGACGCCGGGCTCATCGACTACGGTCGTGCCGATTCCGGGCGTGTTGCCGAGTGTCGTGATGCCGTCCACGTCCTGGAAGAAGTTGAACAACACCTCGAACTGACCCTCGTAGACCTGGTAGCTGTCCGCTCCCGGACTGACCTCCGACAAGATCTGGGTCTGCGTCAGCGGATCGAACACTTCGACAACGCTGCTGCTCAGCGCCGTCGTCTCGTCGTTGGGGTTCGCCTGATCGAACGCAATGTCGAAGTCCGCCGCAAAGAACAGGTCCAGCGGGATCGTGCTGTCCGACAGATTCGTGAGCGTAATGGTCGACTCGATGGACGAATCCCCGCTGCCCGGCGCGCCACCTGTCAATGACCAAGTCTGGAGGGCTCCGAGATCGTTGTTGGCTGCTTCGAACTGGACCGAGCTCGGCCCAAGCTGCGTCTCCGTAACGGTCCCGAGCCCACCGATGTCGACCTCACCGCCGTTCGGGCTGGTCAACGTATCGGTACGAAAGTAGAAGTTCGCCACGAAGACGTTGTCGGTGTCATCATTGAGCCGCCACAACACTAGGGTTGGTTTTTCCCGAGGTTGTATCCTCGCCTCCGTATTTCCCGAAAGCAGGGTCGCGGCATGGATCGTGTCAGGACTGCCGAAGAGCGTCGCCAGGCAGATGCACGAGAACATGCAGGCACCACGCGCCCTCCTTTTCATCACCGCCGGGGCGCCGGGTGCGCGCATTGGAGCAAGAGCAGCAACAGCTACGGACAGTGCATCAACGACGCAAATGGACCGAAAGGAACTTCGCTTCACGAGGTCAACTCCCGATGTGCGAGGAAGGATAGAGAGGGCGCGTCAGCGACACGGCTCGCATCGCAGATACGAGCCGATGGCAACTGCCATCAAGGGCGGCCTTCGGCCTTGCTCCGTGCATAGTGGATGCGCCGGCCGGCGCCTGCGAGTTCCCAGGCCAACGATCGACCTTTCTGCCGTCCGCGCAGAACCGCTTCCGCTTGCGGCTGAGCGCTTCGTGCCGTGCCAATCCCTGCCAAGTCGCGCGGATCCAGTTGCGATCCTCCAGTTCCGGGTCCATCGGGTTGAGCAGGTGGCCCAGCCCGTGCTCGGAGTACCCGTCCCGCAGCACTTCGGGCGTCCCGTCGGGTCGCTGCGTGAACAGCGCGTCGCGCTTCGCTGAGATCACGTAGGCCTCGATCTCGCGCTGGCGAGCGGTCTCCGGATTGAAGTTCACGTCCTCGATCGTGGGGATCGAGCCGGCCACCGCGGCCTGGTCGTAGGGGTTGAGGGCCTCGAAGCGAGCCTGGATCTCCCCCAGCTGCGGCTCCCAGTGGGTCGAGCCTGGGCCCGGGCGTTGGGGAGAAGGCTGGGTGTGACCGGGTGACGCACTCCAGCACCGCCACCGATTTCTGCTCAACGCGACGCGGCTCTACGGGGCGGGCGGCACGAATCCCCCGCGAATCTACTTACCCCGCGATACCTTCCAGCCGGCCATGTCGTCAGCGGCGAGGAACAGCAGTCCCCCCACGGACCTCACCCGACCCGGGTTGGCCCAGGCCCTGGGACTGCGGCCCGTGGCCGAGCGCTGGCGGCAGACCCTCGTGGCCTTGCGGGGGGAAGAGGACGTGCCGCCCAGCCGCTTCGATCGGTCGAGCCTCTCCCAGCTCCGGCCGCGGCTCGCGCTTCCGCTCTGGCGGGGGCGCGAGGCGGTGCCGCGGCGCGCGATCGTCACGAACCTGTTCAACCATCGGCAGACTCCGATCGAGGACGGCTGGTCCGTACGCAGGACCCAGGTCCTCGACTACCGCGGTCGCGACCTGACCTACGACAGCCACAACGGCACGGACTTCTCGATTCCGGTGGGAACGCCGGTGTTGGCGACGGCGGCCGGCCAGGTCGTGAGAGTCGTCAACGAGTTCAATCGCGGCGGGCTCAAGGTCTTCATCGACCACGGCGAGGGGCTCATGACGAACTGCGCCCACCTCGCCCGAGCCTTCGTGCGGGAAGGCCAGCGCGTCGGCCGCGGCGAGCTCATCGCCCAGTCGGGCTACAGCGGTCTCGACGGCCTGGTGACGTTCCCATGGGGCACGCCCCACGTCCACTTCAACACCTGGCTCGATGGGGAGCCGGTCGACCCGTTCCCCCACGACGGCCGCGAGTCGCTGTGGCGAGCCGGCAGCCTGCCCGAGCCGGCTCCGCGGGCACGGGCTGCCGACGCCCCGGCCGTCCCCTCCCGCTACTCCGAGGAGCGGGTCGCGGAGCTACTGGCCGGCTGCCGAACCGAGAGCCGACGTCGCGCCCTCGAGGCCCTCGAGCTCCCCGCGCGCGCTGCGCACGCGATCATCGAGAGCAACTACTACCCCACCCGCTTCACCTGCCGCCCCAATCCGTACGCCGAATCCCACGATCGCAGCCCGAGACTGGATCTGCCGTTCCCGGTGGATCGCTTCGACGGCGTCGTGTTCGCGGACGACCTGTGAGGAGCCCAGGCCCGAGGCGCGTCGTCTCATCGTGTCCTGGATGTCGATCGGTCCCGCCTCACTCCTTGACGGGGTGGGGCCCGTTTCGGAATCTCGTCGGCGATGGTGGGCGATTCCACACGCGCAACGGAGCCCGAGGACGCGCAAGCAAGGCGCGGGTGGCTCGTGCCCCCGCTGCCGGATCAACCGGAGCTGGTGCGGCCGGTGCGCCTCGCCGCCGCCGCCGCCTGGGCCGCGTTGGGGGTCTGCCTGCTCGCGACCTTCAACGCGTTCGTGCTGGCGCCGCTCCTGGCGACGACGGCGCTCCCCGGAAGCTGGCGCTTCCTGCCGCTCGGCTTTGCCGTCCTCTACCTGCTCTCGATCTCGTTGTTGCGCCGCCGCCTGTACTTCGTGGGGCGCATCGTGCTCATGGCGACGGGCTGCCTCCAGGTGGTCTCGTTCGCGCGCCTGATCGGGCTCGAGCCGGGAACGCCGTATCTGGTGCTCGTTCCCCTCGTCGCCGCGCCCCTGCTGTTCGCCCGGCGCGAGTCGCTGGGGCTCTGGATCGCACTGGGGATGAGCCTCGCGACGCTGGCCGGCGTACACCTCGTCGGGGCTGGCAAGCCCCCGTTGGTTCCGGTGGATGCCGCCTTCGTGCCCTGGGTTCGCGTGGCCGTCCTCGCCCTCGGCGGCTCCCTCGCCGTGGCGGCCCTGGTCTGGAACAACCACCTGGTCACCACCGCGCAGGAAGCCCTGGCGCGGGAGAAGCGCCACTCGGACGAGCTGCTGCTCAACATCCTTCCGCAGCCGGTGGCGGAGCGCCTCAAGCGCGGCGTGAACCCGCTCGCCGACGGCTTCGACCAGGTCACGGTGCTGTTCGCCGACATCGTGGGGTTCACCTCCTATGCCGCGGAGCAGGACCCCGAAGACGTGGTGGTGTTCCTCAACGAGGTCTTCTCCGGGTTCGACGCGCTGGCCGAACGTCACGGAGTCGAGAAGATCAAGACCATCGGTGATGCCTACATGATCGGAAGCGGCCTGCCGAAGCCGCGGAGCGATCACGCCGAGGCCGCTGCGGAGATGGCTCTCGGCATGATGGAGCACGTGAAGGCGTTGAACGAGCGCTCGGGAGTGAACCTCGAGGTCCGGATCGGCATCCACTCGGGCCGGGTCGTCGCCGGCGTCATCGGTCACAAGAAGTTCGCCTACGACCTCTGGGGGGACACCGTCAACGTGGCGAGTCGACTGGAAGACACCGGCGCCGCCTCGCGAATCCACGTCTCCGAAGACAGCCATCGCCTGCTCGCCGAGCTGTACGACTTCGAGCCGCGGGGGGCGACGGAGCTCAAGGGGCGGGGAGCGATCCCGACGTACTTCCTGCTCCACCGCCGCGAGGCGGCCTGAGCGGCGACGGTGCGCGGCGGCTCGTCGACCCGGAAGGCGGGACGGCGGGCCGCCGCGCGGGCGATCAGTCGCCGGCGGGGCGCGCCTGACCGCGCAGCTCCCCGGGCGGGTTGAGCTCGGTGTGCAGGTTCCAGTAGATCTGGCCCGCGTCGATCGCGTCGGCGAGCGACACGAGGTTGTTGACCGGCCGGCCGATCACGTCCGAGCAGCGGTCGCCACCCGGGAAGTTCTCGTTCGTGAGCGTGCCGAAGACGCGATGCCCGACCTGGCTGATGTCCTGGCTGTTGTCGTTCCCCGGGTTGAGCGTGTCGATCAGGCCGATCGCGACCGGTCCGTTCTTGCCCGCGATGTTGCAGTGCAGGTGCAGGCGGGTCAGATCGCTCGTCAGCCCGTTGAAGCGCACGAACACGGTCGCGCGCTCGAAGCCGCGATCGAAGGTGATCGTGGCCCGGGCGTGCCCCTGGGGATCGCCCGCGAGGGTCGCAGGCTCGAAGAACAGGACCTCGCCCGTGCCTTCGTCGGTCACCGCCTGCACCTCCTGTGCGGCCGACAGAGCGGTCTTGGAGCTCTGCTTCTTGCCGAAGCCGCGCCGTTCGTCGTCGGACCAGGCGGGGCCCGAGAGTCCGAGGGCGAACACGAGCGCGATACCGATGAGCTGCGGAATCTTCATGACGTTTCTCCTTGTCGTCCTTTGGGGGAAGCGACGCGGGCGGCTCCTGCCTCCCGGTCGACCCGTGAATCCCCACGGACGCCGACTCCGTTCAATCGGAATCGTCCCTGGGCGCGCTCTCTCGACGCGCTCGGACTAAGCTCCCGACTGGGAGCGGCAATGCCGTGCGGCAGCGGCCTCGGGGACGATGGTGGGCGGGGGCGATCCGGCTGCTTCTGGCCGGCGGGATGACGTTCGCCACCGGCGCCGCCGCGCCACTCGCGCGCGCCGCGGACGCCGGCAGCGCAGCGAGCGGAGTCGCCGACCTGCTGGACGCCCTCAAGTCGAACCGCCTGGGGAGCTTCTACCTCTCGCTTCGACCCCGCTACGAGTACGCGAAGATCCAGGGGGCTCGCCACTCGAACGCCCTGACATTGCGGACCGCAGCGGGCTTCGGCAGCCGCAGCTGGCGCGGCCTCTCGTTCCTGGTCGAGGGCGAGGCGGTCTCGGCGGCCGACTCGGACTGGTACTTCAACGGCGTGCGGCGTTCGAACGGCCGCTCGCTGGTGCCGGATCCGGCCGACATCGACCTGAACCAGGGCTACCTGCACTACGAGCACACCGAGTGGACCACGCACCTGCGCGTCGGGCGCCAGCGCCTGATCCTCGACGACGCGCGCTTCATCGGCAACGTGGGCTGGCGTCAGAACGAGCAGACCTACGACGCGGCGCTGCTCGCCACCGGCGCCGGTCGCCGCGACCTGCGCTTCACCTACGCCTACCTGCACCAGGCGCTGCGGATCTTCGGAGACAAGGCGCCGTCGCGCCGGGACTTCGACTCCACCTCGCATCTGCTGAACCTGCGCTGGTCGGCCTACGACTGGGCCCGTCCCGCCGTCTTCGCCTACCTGCTCGACTTCGACAACTCGGCCCGCGACTCGTCCCACTCCTACGGCGTGCGGGTCACCGGAGAGCTCGCCCTCGCCGGCCGCTGGCAGCTCGACTACTCGGTGTCGTACGCCTACCAGCGCGACGCGGCCAACAACCCCGACGACTACGACGCGCACTACGTCTGGGCGCAGGGCGCCCTGGTCCACCAGCAGGCGGGCACGCTGGCCGTCGGCTTCGAGCGGCTCGGCAGCGACGACGGCAAGGCGGTCTTCCGCACGCCGCTCGGCACGATCCACAACTTCAACGGCTGGGCCGACGCGTTCCTCGACAACGGCGGCCCGGACGGGCTTCGCGACCTGTTCGTCCGCGCGGTCCCGAAGCTGCCCTGGCGGCTCGACGCCGAGCTGGCGTTCCACCAGTTCTGGCGCGACGAGGGTGGCGAGCGCCTGGGCTGGGAGATCGATGCCTACGTCTCGCGGCCGCTGACGCGCTTCGTGACGGTGCTCGCGAAGACGGCCTACTTCGAGCGCAGCACGTCGGACCGGGGCCGACCCGACGTCTTCCGCACCTGGCTGCAGCTGACCTTCGAGTTCTGAGTCGTGTTGCGAGGAATGGGCCCGGCGTGGGCGGGCGGGCGCCCTCAGCGGCAACCCTCGCCGCCGCGAAGCCGGTGGAGAGCAGCGCAGGCGTCCACGCTTCCCATGCTGGGCGGTCGTCGGGGACGGCCCTGCGCCCGCGCCGTCTCCTCGAGCAGGGCTCTCACCGCGGCGGGCGAGAGACCGGGATCCTGCTCCACGACCAGGGCCACCGCTCCCGCGACATGCGCCGTCGAGAGGGAGCTGCCGGAGAGGAAGCGATAGCGCGCGCCGGGCGCCGTCGTGACGATCTCGTGGCCCGGCGCGGCCAGTACGGGGCCTGCGGTGTGGGCGTCCGGGTGCGGGCTCGAGCCCGGCGAGTCGCTCGCGACGACGCCGAGCACGACGTCGAGCGAAGCCGGAAACCCGGGGTGCGCGGCGTCTTCTCCGGCGGCGGCGACGCTCACGACGCCCCGCTCGTCGGCGGTCGTCAGCAGCCGCGCGAGCAGACGGTCCTCGGGACCCGCGAGACTGAGATTCAGCACCCGCACGTCGGCCTGGAGCGCCCAGTCGATCGCGCGGGCCAGCGTCCAGCTGCTGCACAGCGCCCCGCCGTCGCTCGCGTCGCGGTGCCAGCAGGCCTTGGCGACCACCAGCTCCGCGTCGGGCGCGATGCCGAAGATGCCCTGGCCGTCGTCGGCGCGAGCGGCGATGATGCCGGCCACGGCCGTGCCGTGGGCGTCGCGCTCGAAGCTGGCGTCGCCCCCTTCGACGAAGTTGCGGACCGCCACCACCCGCTCCGAGAGATCCGGATGCCGGGTGTCGACGCCGGTGTCGACCACGCCGATCCGGACGCCGCGTCCCGTCGCCCAGCGGTGCGCGGCCTCGGCGCGCAGCGCCGCGGCGCCGTGCTGGAACGTCGCGTAGGGATCGGAGTATCCGCTCTCCATGCCGTCGAAGCGCTGGTTGCGCTGCACGAGCTGCACGCCCGGGGTCGACGCCAGCGAGTCGATCAGCCGATCGACGTCGCGGTCGGCGGGCACCTCGTAGACGATGCAGTGGACGTCGATCGAGTCGAGCGGAAAGGCCCCGAGCAGCTCGAGGTCGTGCTGCCGGGCGAGCCGGCGCGCCAGCTCCCCGCGCACGGCCGGCGTCACCAGCGGCACGGCGACGATGAGCTGCTGGCCGCGGAGCTGGAGGGGCACCTCGCGCGGCGGGGCCTCACCGGCCGGCGTGCCGGCACAGCACGGCAGCAGGGCGACCCACAGCAGCCGGCGCGCGAGGCTCCGAACGCGGCGGGCGGCGGTCAAGGTCGCGCCGCGGGCAGCGGCTCCGCCAGCCGGACCCGCGGATCGGCCCGCAGGGTCTCGACGGCCGCATCCACCCGGGCCTCGGCCGTGAGGGCGACGGTGTACACCCCCAGCGCCGTGGGCCCCTGCACGATCGACCCGTTGACGGCGGAGAGCAGCGCGCGCAGCTCGGGCTCCGTCGTGTCGGCCTCGAACGCGAGCAGGAGGCGCGGCCCCGTCGTCGGCGCGGCCGGAGCCGGCGCGGTCAGGGTCTGGTAGAGGCGGGGCTCGGGCGTGGCGAGCTGCGCGACCAGCAGGGCCGCGAGGCCCGCGACGAGGGCGGACTGCGCGGCGAGCGCGAATCGGACGCGACCCGGCAGCACGCTCCACGTGTCCCGCATCCGATCGATCCACGACCCCGTCGGGCGGGCCGCGCGAGGCTCGGCCGGCGGCAGCTTCTCGCGCAGCCGGTCCAGGTGTCCGGGCGGGGGCTCCCAGTGGGCGTCCCGCGTCTGCCACACCGCCTCGCCCGCCTCGCGACACAGGGCGAGCTCGTCCCGGCAGGAGTCGCAGGTCACGAGGTGTCGCTCGACGCGCTCGCGCTCTTCGCGACCGAGCGTGCCGTTGGCGTGCCAGGGCAGCAGCTCGAACACCGCCCGGTGCTCCCCGTCCGGGATCGAACGGCCGTCATCTCGCTGCATCGGCTCCTCCCTGACCCTCCGGGACCCACCGGCCCAGGTGACGTCTCAGCTGCTTCCGCGCGTGGAACATGCGTGTCTTCACGGTGTTCAGCGGGCAGCCCATCACCTCGGCGATCTCGGCGTACGAACGACCCTCGAAGAAGGTCAGCTCCACGACGGCGCGCTGATCGGGCGACAGGGCCTCGATTCCGCCCGCCAGCCGGCGGAGCTGGTCGCTGCGCACGGCGGCCTCCTCCGGGTCGTCCGGGCGCGCGGGCCCTTCGAGCGTCCCCTCCGGCAGCTCCCCGGCCCGCCGGTGCCGGCGCGTCCGTTCCCGGGCCTTGAGCGCCTTGCGGTAGGCGATCCCGAACAGCCAGGTCGAGACCCGTGCGGCGGGGTCGTAGCGGTCCGCCTTCTCCCAGACGACGAGCATGACGTCGTTCAGTGCCTCCTCCACGAGGTCGTCCTGCCGGAGCAGCTTGAACAGGAAGCCCCCCAGGCGACGCGCATAGCGGTGATAGAGCGCCTCGAAGGCAGACCGGTCCCCCTGCGCGACACGTCGGACGAGTGCTCGGTCGTCGTCCTCGCGTCGCGCCTCTCGCGATGCGGCCCCTGCGCTCGCCTCGTGCGACGGCATCGGTCTCCCGCGGCGGGCGGGCGACCGGCCACCCGCGCGCTCCGGAGCGTAGATCCTCCACACGGTCCAAGAGGTTCAATCGAAGGCGGGCGGCTTCGAGCGCCGCGGCGTCGCCGAGGCCCGG
>JASJBO010000282.1 GCA_030066475.1 Myxococcota bacterium | reverse complement strand
TGCACGTGGCCCTCGAGCGCGCCGCCGCGAGGCCGGCGCCGGGCTACCTGCGGGCGATTCCGGTCGAGCAGGTGATGGAGTGCGAGGTGTCGTCGCTCGAGCCAGGCGCGTCGTCGGTGCGCGACGCGGCCGAGGCGATGGTCGAGACCGGGCGCGGCTGCGTGCCCGTGGTCGAGCCCGTCCCGGGCGGGCTGCGCCTCGTCGGGATCGTCACCGAGAGCGACCTGATCCGCCTGGCGTTCCAGAACGGCCGTGCGAGGCCGGCGCCGCCGGCAGGGAGATCGTGAAGGTGGTCCCCCGGTCGGGCACGCTGTCGACCTCGATCTGCCCGCCGTGGTCGGCCACGATGCCGTCGACGACCATCAGGCCGAGCCCGTTGCCGCGGCCGGCCGGCTTGGTGGTGAAGAACGGCTCGAACAGGCGCTCCACGTCCTGAGCCGCGACGCCGACTCCCTGGTCGGACACCTCGATCCGGATCTTCTTGGCGCCCTCGGGCCCGACCCGTACGCGCAGCTGCCCGCCGTCCGGCATCGCGTCGATCGCGTTGAGGAACAGGTTCAGGAACAGCTGCTGGATCTTGTCGCGGTCGCCGACGATCGGCGGCGCGGGCTCGGTCTCGCACAGGAACTCGACCTCGCGGCGGCGCAGCTTCTCCGACAGGAACGCCCCGGAGGCCTCGGCGACGGCGGCGACGTCCACCGACTCGCGCACCGCCTCGCGCGGCCGCGCCAGGTTCAGCAGCGACTGGATGATGTCCGAGATCCGATCGATCTGCTCCCGGATGGTGCGCACCCGCCACTCGGCGCGCTCGCTGGTGACCGCGCCTTCGAGCGCCTCGGCGTGGCCCCGGATCACGCCCATCGGCGTGCCGATCTCGTGCGCGAGGCCGGCCACGAGCGAGGCGACCGACGCCAGGTTCTCGGCGTCGCGGGCGCGGCGCACGGTGCGGCGCAGCGCTTCGCCCTGCTCCTCGACCTCGCGCGCCAGCGAGCGCCCGGCCGCCGCCAGCTCGCGGTTGAGGTGCTCGAGCTCCTCCTCGCGCCGCTCGATGTAGGAGTCCATCGCGAAGGTGGCGTCGAACAGCAGCAGCCGGACGAGCGCCGTCAGGAGACGCTGGCCGCGCTCCGGGTCGGCGTGGTAGGACTCGCACACGACCGGGGCCAGCAGCGAGAAGTAGTGCGCATAGGCGCCCAGATACCAGCGCGGCTCGAGCCCGATGCGCTCGTGGACCTCTCCGATGCGGACGCGCTCGCGGACGTAGTCGTCGTCGAGCTCGGGACTCGACAGGCTCAGCAGGTACTCGCGCTGCTTGCCGAGCAGCCGCTCCTTGACCGCGGGGTCGGAGAGCAGCCGGCGCGTGGTTCCGAACGAGAGCAGATGGCGGTAGAAGGCCCCCACGAAGCGGTCGGCGTGCCGCTCGAGCAGCGGCTCGAGCTCGCCCAGCAGCTCGCGGTCGGCGTGGTCGAGCTGGAGGAAAGCGAGCCGCTCTTCGAGCTCGGGCTTGGTCATGAGGCCAAGTATCGACGGCTGCCGCAGGCTGGCAAGGGGCAGCTCCCGGTCTGGGGCACTCTGGCACGGCGCTTGCGACAATCGACGCTCTCGACGGGACACCCTCTCGACGGGCAGGAGGAGGACGCGATGCGGGTGAGAGACCTGATGACGACCGAGATCGCCACGGTGCGCCGCAACGACAAGCTGCTGATCGCAGACGACCTGATGCGCCTGGGCCGCATCCGCCACACACCGGTGCTCGAGGACGAGAGCGAGGAGCTGGTGGGCATCCTGAGCCAGCGCGACCTGTTTCGCAGCGCCCTGGCGCGGGCGCTCGGCTACGGCGAGCATGCGCAGAGCCGGGTCATGGGCCAGCTCACCGTCAAGGAGGTGATGACCAACGACCCGCTGACGATCGGGCCCGACGCCCCCGTGGAGGAGGCCGCGCAGCTGCTGATCGACCGCGGCATCGGCTGCCTGCTCGTGGTGGAGGGCGGCCGGCTGATCGGCATCCTCAGCGAGAGCGACTTCGTGCGGCTCGCCCTGCGCCAGGCGTGACACGATGCCGCAGGGGACGGCGTGCGCTGGGGCGTCGCGGACCAGCCGAGCGCTCCGGCTCCTTCGCCGCCGGGTGCCGGCCGGCACGCGGCTTGAATGGGAGTTCGAGCGAGCTGGAAGGCGCGCTGTTGGCGGCGCGCGGAGGTGTGGCGATGAACGACTTCCTCTCGGCGTACTCGATCCAGTACTGGCTGGAGTCGGCGGCGCAGGGCTACCTGCTGGGAACGGAGTACGGGCACGAGCCCGGTGAGCGCGAGCCCGACCCGCTGGTGTCGGACGCGGCGCTGCGCGAGCAGGCGATCCGCGGCACCGTGCAGCTGGTCGTGGGCGAGCGCTGCGCCCTGGCGGCGTCGTCGGGGCTGATCAACGCGGCACCCGACGAGGGCAGCAAGCGCTTCCTGGCGACCCAGACGCTCGACGAGGCGCGCCACGTCGAGGTGTTCACCGAGCGCCTGTACGACCTCGGCGTCAAGAAGAACGAGCTCGAGGACGTGATCGCGGCGAACGCCAACCCGAACCTCGTGAAGTTCGCCGAGGTTCTGCTCGAGAAGGTCGACAAGAAGGACTTCGTCGCCGGCGTGGTCGGCCAGAACGTCATCCTCGAGGGGATGGCCTTCCACGTCTTCGAGATGATGCACGCCTCGAACCTCGAGCTGAACCCGAAGTTCGCCCGTACCCTGTCCGGCACCATCGCGGACGAGCGGCGCCACGTCGGCTTCGGCGAGAACCGGATCGGGTCGCTGATCCGCGAGAGCCCCGAGCGCAAGCCCGAGATCGAGCGCATGCAGCGCGACATGTCCTACCACATGCTCGCGACCTTCGCGGACGCGTTCCGCGACCGGCCCGATCCGAGCCG
This sequence comes from Myxococcota bacterium, assembly GCA_030066475.1. The sequence continues at coordinate 6,807 of JASJBO010000282.1, read as the reverse complement.
GGTCGAGAAGCTGCGCGCCGAGATCCGGGGCGACAGCGACGCGACGCCGGCGAAGGCGAGCTGGCAGGGCGAGGACCTGACGCAGCTCGAGCCCGCCGAGATCGAGGCGCTGCTGGCCGACACGGTGCTCAAGGAGTTCAAGCTCCGTCTCGAGCGCATCGGGCTCGAGTACCAGACCCCGGCGCGGCCGTGAGCGCGGGGCGCGAAGGTCCGCTCGAGGTCCACGATCTCGATCTCGCCCAGTTCGAGGAGGAGGTCCACTCCTTCGAGTTCTGGTTCCAGTCCGTCGAGGGCTACCTGAGCGGGCGCCCCTATGGGCACGCGCCCGAGCTGGCGGAGAACGGCCTCGACGCCGCCGAGCGCGACCGGCTCGTCACGGTGCTCAGCAACTACTGCGTCGGCGAGACCGCCGCCCTCGAGGGCGCCAGCGGGCTGATCGGCATCGCCCCCAACCGGCACGCGAAGATCTTCCTGTCCACCCAGGTGGTCGACGAGGGCCGGCACCTCGAGGTGCTGCTCCACCGGATGCGGGACCTCGGCGTCGCCGATCCCGAGTCCGAGGTCGAGCGCCGGGCCAGCCCGAGCATCCTCGAGTTCCGGCGGCGCCTGCTGCAACTGGTCGAGTCGAAGGACTGGGAAGCCGCGATCTTCGGGCAGAACGTGGCCCTCGAGGCGATGGAGTTCACCGTCTTCCAGAGCCACGCCCGCATGGCCGACCCGATCACGCGCGAGGTGCTCGAGGGCATCGTCAAGGACGAGCGCCGGCACATCGGCTTCGGGGAGAACGAGCTCGGCCGGCGGCTGCGCGAGTCGCCCCACCGTCGCGCCCGGATCCGCGAGGTGAAGCGCGACTTCGACGCGCTGGTCCTGGAGACCCTCGACGACGCGCAGCGCGACATCGGGATTCCCGTGGACGACCGGCAGGAGCTGGGGCGGGGATACCTCGCCGCGATGGCGCGGCTCGGGTTCGAGTGATGCCCGGGGAGCCGCTCGAGCGCACGGCCGGCGAGCACGAGGAGGCGCGGCAGCGCTTCGTGCTCGAGGACACCGGCTTCCGCGAGGTCCCCGAGAAGTACCGGCGCTTCTATCGCTACTGGCAGGGGCCGAGCGACGAGCTGGGGCTCAACGAGGTGCTGTGTCCGGTCTGCAAGGTGGTGGTGCGCTCGACCCGCGAGCTGCGACCCGGCGACCGGCTCTACTGCATGGCGTGCATGACGCGCATGCGGATCCGCCGCGGCGCCGACGGGCGGCTCGAGGCGGACTGCGAGTACTAGTCCGGTCTCCGTTCCACGGGAACGCTGACGGAGGAGGGAGCATGCAGCTCGAGTTGTCGGAGCAGGAGCGCGAGATCCTCGTCCGGGTCGTCGACGCCGCGGTGCGCGAGATGCGCGTCGAGGTGCGGCGCACCAGCACCCCGCGCTACCACGACGACCTGGTGGCCGAGGAGCACGCGCTCCAGGCGCTGCTGAAGCGCCTGCAGGGGCAGTCGTAGGAGCCAGCGGGAAGTAGCAGTGGCGCCCTCCCGCTGCCGGGTGGGCGCCACTCTGGTTCGCGGTTCGCAGCTCGGTCCGATCAGAACTCGACCGTCGCCTGGACCGTGACGCGCTGCCGGAGGATGTCGCGGCGGTCGCCCACGGGTCGCTCGTAGGCCGCCCCCAGGATGAGGTGCCGGTGGACGGGGATCCGCACCCCAGCCGCCCAGCTCATCATGTGGTTGCCCTGGACCTCCTTGTTGCCCAGGTTGGCGTAGTCGTTGCCTTCGAAGTTCGTTCTGATGGCCTTCAGCGGGGCCGAGCCGCCCCCCTTGAGGCGGACGCTGTAAGTGCCGTCGCCGCTGTCGAGGTAGACGATCCCGCTGAGCTCCATGAACGGCACGAAGTACTTGTGGAGCGCGTAGTCCACGTGCATGTGCCAGGACATGTGCGTGCTCTCGTCGTCGTTGTCGAACGGGATGGTGAAGCCGACGTTGCCGATCAGGTGGAGATTCTTCAGCTCTTCGATGTCGAACTGCGCCGGGCTCCACGCCGCCGAGGTCGACAGCAGGATGTTGCCGTCGCCGTTGCCCTGGAAGACCGACGCGCTGCCCTGGGTCATCTCGAAGCGCACCGCCGGGGTCAGAATGAAGGGGATGTCGGGGCGGTCGACCAGCGAGCCCTTGAAGCCGAAGGCGATGTCGGCCCAGCCGTTGGACTTGTCCAGGACACCCAGGTCCGGGCCGAAGTCGACGTAGCCGTCCTTGGTGGCGATGAAGGCGATCCGGTCGGTGATCGCCAGGCGCGCCTGGAGGGCGTAGATGTTCGCGTCCCCGCCCTCGAAGACCGAGCTGCCGGGGAAGTCGTGCCAGATGTACACCGCGTTGAGGCCCGTCGTGATGAACGGGTCCTCGAACAGGTACGGCTGGATCATCGGCGGCACGAAGCCCTCGTAGCGCCCCTGCCGGTCGCAGCGGAAGTCCGGGAACCAGGTCGGGCAGTCCTCGGGCTGGGCGGCCGTGGCCGGCAGCGCGAACAACAACGCCACCCAGGCTCCCAGCCCGGTCGTCGCTGCCCTGGAAATCGTGTGGCGGATCGTCATCGCTCACCTCCCCGGCGCGAGGTTGATGCAACTGCCGTTCCAGGACAAGGGGTTTCCTTTGCGCCTCCCCGGTCCGGGGCCTGTGACAGAGAACCGCATGCAGTGGCAATACGGACCAGTCGATGCGGTGCTGGGCCGTGCCGCAGCGCGTCACGTGGCGCTGGCCTCGCAGGGCCGCCCATCTCGCCCTTCGTCGGCTCGCGCTCCGCCGCCAGCAACTGGATCCAGGACAAAGACATCTTCACGAGGCGCGACTTCACCCCAGACACCGAGGACAGCATCGCGCGGGTCTCCGGCGGCGATCCAGCCGAACTCAACGCCAGCCAGCCCTGCCTTCAAACTGTTCACGATCCCGTTCCCGGTCCGCGCGGGTGCTCGTCCGCGGTTGCCTCGGATACACCTTCGCGTTTCGGCGAAGTAAGGCTTCCTGGACAACCGTCTACAGGGAAGGCCGGAGGCAGTCGCGGCGGGGCGCCACACCGCTGGCGCAATGCGCTACAACTCAAGCGTCGCAGCGCATGCCTGCGGGCACGACGCGAGTTCGCCCACTCGGCGCAGAACGTGCATCGGGCCGAGGCGTCCGGAATACCGGCGCGCCAGCGACCGGGGTTCCACCGAACCGAATCGCCGAGGAGCTCTCATGGAGGCCGTCGCCAACGGCGCGCCCAACGGCGCCTACAACTATCGGGTCGTCCGCCAGTTCTCGATCATGACGATCGTCTGGGGGATCGTGGGGATGCTGGTCGGCGTGCTGCTCGCAGCACAGCTCATCTGGCCGGACCTCACCTATGGCATTCCCTACCTCAGCTACGGACGCCTGCGGCCGCTGCACACGAACGCCGTGATCTTCGCGTTCGGCGGCTGTGCGCTGTTCGCGACCAGTCTCTACGTCGTGCAGCGCACCTCCCAGGCTCCGCTCCTCTCGAACGGGCTGGCGTCGTTCGTCTTCTGGGGCTGGCAGCTCGTGATCGTCGCGGCCGCCGTGACGCTCCCGCTCGGGCTCACCAGCTCGAAGGAGTACGCCGAGCTCGAGTGGCCGATCGACATCCTGCTCGCGGTGGTCTGGGTCGCCTACGCGGTCCTCTTCTTCGGGACGATCGCCAAGCGGCGGATGCCCCACATCTACGTCGCCAACTGGTTCTTCGGCGCCTTCATCCTCACCACGGCCGTGCTCCACATCGTGAACAGCCTCGCGATTCCCGCCGGCGCGTGGAAGTCGTACTCGGTCTACGCCGGCACCGTGGACGCGATGGTGCAGTGGTGGTACGGCCACAACGCCGTCGGCTTCTTTCTCACGACCGGCTTCCTCGGCATGATGTACTACTTCGTGCCGAAGCAGGCGGGGCGGCCCATCTACTCCTACCGCCTCTCGATCGTGCACTTCTGGGCGCTGATCGCGGTCTACATGTGGGCGGGGCCGCACCACCTCCACTACACGGCGCTGCCCGACTGGGCGCAGTCGCTCGGGATGGTGTTCTCGCTGGTCCTGCTGGCGCCGTCCTGGGGGGGGATGATCAACGGCATCATGACCCTGTCGGGTGCGTGGCACAAGCTGCGCGACGACCCGATCATCCGCTTCATGATCGTGGCGCTCTCGTTCTACGGCATGTCGACGTTCGAGGGGCCGATGATGTCGATCAAGACGGTGAACTCGCTCTCCCATTACACCGACTGGACCATCGGGCACGTCCACTCGGGCGCTCTGGGCTGGGTCGCGATGATCAGCATCGGCTCGCTCTACTCGGTGACGCCGAGGCTCTACGGCCTGCAGAAGATGCACAGCATCCGCCTGGTGAACCTCCACTTCTGGCTCGCGACGCTGGGGGTCGTGTTCTACGCCGCGTCGATGTGGATCGCGGGCGTGATGCAGGGGCTGATGTGGCGCGCCGTGAACGCCGACGGGACGCTCACCTACAGCTTCATCCAGTCGCTCGAGGCCACCCGGCCCTACTACATGGGGCGCCTGTTCGGGGGCCTGATGTTCTTCCTGGGGATGCTGATCATGGCCTACAACGTCTATCGCACCATCCGATCCGGCTCCGCCCAGGTCGAGGAAGCGCCGGCACTGGCCGCCTAGGGAGCGCGAGATGAAGCACGAAACCATCGAGAAGAACGTCGGCCTCATGGCGGTCCTCATCGTGCTCGTGATCAGCCTCGGCGGGCTGGCCGAGATCGTGCCGCTCTTCTTCGACCGCGAGTTCCAGGAGCCGATCGAGGGGCTCGCGCCGCTCGCCGCCCTCGAGCTCGAGGGGCGCGACATCTACATCCGCGAGGGCTGCGTGGGCTGCCACTCGCAGATGGTGCGGCCGCTGCGCGCGGAGACGGAGCGCTACGGCCACTACTCGGTCGCCGGAGAGTTCGTGTACGACCACCCGTTCCTGTGGGGCTCGAAGCGCACCGGGCCCGATCTGGCCCGCGTCGGGGGCCGCTACAGCGACGCCTGGCACCACGAGCACCTGATCAACCCGCGCAACCTCGTCCCGGCCTCGAACATGCCCGGGTTTCCGTGGCTCGAGACCGCGAAGCTCGACGGGGAGACGACGGCGCGCAAGATGGAGGCGCTCCGTGCGGTGGGCGTGCCCTACGAGGACGAGACGATCGCGGGCGCGCAAGCCGTCGTAGCCGGCAAGACGGAGATGGAGGCGCTGATCGCGTATCTCCAGCAGCTGGGTACCCATCTGAAGGCGGGGCGCTAGTTCATGGACATGGGCGAAGTTCGGGGACTCATTGCAGCGATCACAATGCTCGCCTTCTTCGGCGTGGCCTGGTGGGCATACCGGCCGCGGAACCGGGACCGCTTCGAGGAGGACGCGCTGTATCCCTTCCTCGACGATGCCGAGGCGCCGGAGGCGCCGGCCGCCTCCTCCGCCGCGCCCGAGGCAGGAGGTGAGAGGGAATGACTGCGTTCTGGAGCGTCTGGATCATCGTGATGGCGGTCGGCATGCTGGTCGCCTGCGCCTGGCTGCTGCTCGCGAATCGCCGCGCCCGCCTGGGCGACAGCGGCGACGAGAGCGGAAAGACCCTCGATCACAGCGTCGACGGGCTGAAGGAGTTCAACAATCCGCTGCCGGTCTGGTGGGTCTGGCTCTTCGTGCTGACCGTGGTCTTCGCCGTCGGCTACCTCGCCCTCTTCCCGGGCCTCGGGACCTTCCCCGGAATGCTCGGCTGGTCGTCGACCGGCCAGTACCAGAACGAGCGGGAGCAGGCGGACGCCCGCTACGGCCCGATCTTCGCCGCGTTCATGGAGCAGCCGATCCCTTCGCTCGTGGAGGATCCGCAGGCCGTGGAGATCGGCGGGCGGCTCTTCGCGAACAACTGCTCGACCTGTCACGGCTCCGACGCGCGCGGCGGGAAGGGCTATCCGAACCTGACGGACGGCGACTGGCTCTACGGCGGGGCTCCGGAGACCGTCGTGCAGACCATCACGAACGGACGGGTCGGCGTGATGCCGCCGCAGGCCGCGGCGCTCGGCGGCGAGCAGGGCGTCCGCGACATGACGCAATACGTGCTGTCGCTGTCGGGCCGCGACCACGACGCGGACGCCGCCGCCAGGGCCGCGCCCAAGTTCGCGCAGCTGTGCGTCGCCTGTCACACGGCCGACGGCACGGGCATGCAGGCACTCGGTGCGCCCAATCTGACCGACGACATCTGGCTGCACGGCGGCCGGGTCGAGGAGATCGAGTACCAGATCGCGAACGGGCGGACGAACCGGATGCCGGCGCATGGCGAGATCCTCGGCGACGAGAAGATCCACCTGCTCGCGACCTACGTCCTGAGCCTCCAGAACGGAGCCTGGTAGAGCCGGCAGGCGGGAAGCGGGTCGGATCGGCCCGGGAAGCGACGACCGGGCCGCGCGCAGCGGGCAGGAGACGACGGGCGGGGCGGGATCGACGATCGGAGAGCTCTTGTGAACGCGATCGAACCTCGACTGGAAGAACTCGCCGAAGCCAAGCCCGGGCGCGCAGCCGGCGCCGAGGTGTCGCTGTACGAGCGCTGGAGGAAGATCTATCCGGCCTGGGTGACGGGCGGCTTCCAGACCTGGCGCCGCATCGTGCTGCTCGTCCTCGTCGGCGTCTTCTACCTGACGCCCTGGATCACCTGGAACGGGCGCCCGGCCGTGCTCCTCGACATTCCGGCGCGGAAGTTCTGGTTCTTCTCCGTCACGTTCTGGCCCCAGGAGTTCGTGCTGCTCTCCTGGCTGCTGATCATCGCCGCCTTCTCGCTCTTCTTCGT
>JASJBO010000281.1 GCA_030066475.1 Myxococcota bacterium | reverse complement strand
GACGGCAGCCACGACTGCGGCGGCAAGAACAGCTGCAAGGGCAAGGGCTGGGTGCACGCGAAGTCCGCCAAGGAGTGCACCGACCAGGGCGGCACCGTCGTCGAGGAGTCCGACTAGGATCCGGCAGCCGGTGTGACGACGCCCGGGCCCGCTCGCGAGCGGTCCCGGGCGTACCGTCTCCCCTGCCGCCGGCCCCGAGCCCGTCATGAGCAGCGTTCCCGACCTCGGACACGGCGTCGGCCTTCGCCGCGAGCACTTCGAGCGCGTCCTCGGCGGCCCCACCCGGGTCGACTGGCTCGAGGTCGTCTCCGAGAACTTCATGGTGAAGGGCGGCCGACCGCTCCACGTGCTCGAGCGCGTGCGCCGCGACTATCCGGTCGTGCTCCACGGCGTGAGCCTCTCGATCGGCAGCACCGATCCCCTGGACGAGGCCTACCTCGACGCGCTGGCGGACCTCGCCGCGCGGGTCGAGCCCGCCTGGGTCTCGGACCACCTGTGCTGGACCGGCGTCGGCGGCCACAACGCGCACGATCTGCTGCCGCTGCCGTACACCGAGGAGGCGCTCGACCACGTGGTGGCGCGCGTGGCCGCCGTGCAGGAGCGGCTCGGCCGGCGCATCGCCCTCGAGAACGTCTCGAGCTACCTGACCTTCGCCGGCAGCGTCGTGCCCGAGTGGGAGTTCCTCGCCGAGGTCGCCACCCGCGCCGACTGCGGCATCCTGCTCGACGTGAACAACGTCTACGTGTCGAGCGTGAACCACGCCTTCGACGCGCAGAAGTACGTCGCCGCGATTCCGCCCGAGCGGGTCTGGCAGATCCACCTGGCCGGTCACGTCGACCGCGGCAGCCACCTGCTCGACACCCACAGCCGGCAGGTCTGCGACGCGGTGTGGGCGCTCTACCGCTTCGCCACGCGGCGCGTCGGCGCCGTGGCGAGCCTGGTCGAGTGGGACGACGACATTCCGGACTGGGAGGGGCTCGAGGCCGAGTGCCTGCGCGCGCGCGCCGCGCGCGACGCGGCCCTCGCGGGTGGCGAGGCGCCGCCTTGACGCCGCCCGGGTTCCCGGCGCTCGCGCCGCTGCAGACGCTCTTCTGGCGGCTGATCGCCGCGCCCGAGGGCGTGGCCCGGGGAGCCCAGGCGCTGCGGCGCGAGCGGGTGCTCGACAGCTCCGACCTCGACTTCCTGGTGCGTCCGGACGCGCGCATGAACGCCGTCGAGCGCCTCGACGTCTACGCCGACATGTACTTCTACCGCCTGCGCGACTGCCTGGCGGAGGACTTTCCCCGGGTCGCCGCGTGGCTCTCCGACGCCCGCTTCCACGACCTGGTGACCGACTACCTGCTGGCGCATCCCCCGTCGCACTTCTCGCTGCGCGAGCTGGGGCGCGCGCTGCCGGACTTCCTGGCAAGCCACCCTCAGGGTGGGGAGCTCCCGGCCGTGGCCGACCTCGCCCGGCTCGAGTGGGCGCGCGTGGACGTGTTCGACGAGGCCGACGCCGTTCCCCTGGCGCGCGACGTGCTGCTCGCCCGGGCGACGGCGGCACCCGACGGCTTCCGCTTCGAGCGCGTCCCGGCGACGCGCCTGCTGCGGCTCGACGCCTCGGCGCTGCCCCGCTGGAAGGCGCTCGGCGGCGACGCCGGCGACGCCGTGGCGAGCGCGGTCGCCGCGTCGGCGGGGCAGGGCGCGGCGCTCGTCTGGCGCCAGGGCTTCGCCGTCTTCCACCGCTCGCTCGCGGCGGACGAGGCCGTCTGCCTCGAGGCCCTCGGCGAGGCGCCGCTCACCCTGGCTCGCGTCGGCGAGCTCCTGCACGCCGCGCAGCCCGCGGGCTGCTCCGACGCCGCCGTGGCGGGCCGCCTGGCCGCGCTGCTCGAGCGCTGGTCCGCCGACGAGATCCTGCGCGCCGCGCGATCCTAGAGGGAGTCCGATGGAGTCCGCCGCCGTCCTGACCTGGCTCGGCATCGCGCTCTGCGTGCTGCAGTCGGGGAGCTTCTCCGGCCTGAACCTCTCGCTCTTCGGCATCAGCGCCCTGCAGCTTCAGGCGCGCGCGGCCGCGGGCGACGCCGACGCCGCGAGCCTGCTGGAGCTGCGGCGCGACCCGAACTTCCTGCTCACCACCGTGCTGTGGGGCAACGTCGGGACCAACGTGCTCCTCACGCTGCTCACCGACTCGGTGCTCGCCGGGGTTGCCAGCTTCGTATTCTCGACGTTCGTGATCACCTTCGGCGGCGAGATCCTCCCCCAGGCCTACTTCTCGCGGAACGCCCTGCGCATGGCGAACCTGATGCGCCCATTCCTGCGGCTCTGGCAGGTCCTCCTGTATCCCATCGCCAAGCCCACAGCGCTGCTGCTCGACGCCTGGCTGGGCGGCGAGAGCGTCGACTTCCTGGGCGAGACCCAGCTGCGCGAGGTGCTGAAGCGCTACGTCTCGGCGCCGACCAGCGAGATCGGGCGCGTGGAGGGCATCGGCGCGCTCAACTTCATGGCCCTCGACGACCTCAGCGTACTCGAGGAGGGGAGCGAGCTCGATCCGCAGAGCGTCGTCGAGCTGCCCGTGCGCGACGGCCACCCGGCGTTTCCCGCCTTCGAGGGCTCGGCGAGCGATCCGTTCCTGCGCGCCGTGGAGGCCTCGGGCAAGAAGTGGGTCGTGGTGACCTCGCCCGACGGCGAGCCGCAGCTCGTTCTCGATGCCGACGGGCTGCTGCGCGAGGCCGTCGTGCGCGGGGCGGCGCCGCGGCCAGAGCGCTTCTGCCACCGGCCGATCGTCGTTCGGGACCCGACGACGACGCTCGAGGGCGTGCTGCCCCGCTTCCAGGTCGGACGTCGGCGGACCGGGGACGACGTCATCGACGACGACCTGATCCTGGTGTGGGGTCCGCAGCGCCGCATCATCACCGGCGCCGACATCCTGGGGAGGCTGCTGCGCGGAATCGCCCGCCCGAGCCCGTGAGCCGCTCGCAGCGCCGCGAGCGGACCGGTCTCAGCCGCGCGGCGGCTCGGTGAGGGCGCGCGTGTTGTCGCGCAGGATCAGGCGGCGCACGGCGTCGTCGAAGGGCTGGACGTCGTTCCAGTATTGCGCCGGCTCGGGCAGCCCTTCGATGTGGGGCCAGTCCGAGCCGAAGATGACGCGCTCCGGACCCATCAGCGCGACGACCTCCGCGACGTCGTCCTCCCAGAACGGGTTGATCCAGACGTGCCGCTTGAACGTCTCGAGCGGGTTCTGCTGGTAGTAGTGGCGCAGGTTGCGGCCCGACGAGCGCAGCTTGCGGAACAGGTAGGGCAGGAACTCGGAGCCGTTCTCGACCGAGGCGACGCGCAGGCCCGGGAAGCGTTCGAACAGCCGGTCGAAGATCAGCGTCGCCAGGAAGTCCATCGCGGCGCGCTCGAAGTTCCAGGTCTTGATCGAGGGCCGGCCCCGGCCCGTGCCGTCGCCGAAGGCGGCGGAGAAGCCCGCCTCGGCGTAGCCCTGCGAGCTGTAGCCGCTGTCGCCGGCGTGCACCACGACCGTGATGCCGGCCTCCTGCACGCGCGCCCAGAACGGGTCGAAGCAGGGATCGCCCGGCGAGCGCGGTCCGCTCGCGGTGAAGGCCGCCGCCGGCCGCATGCACACCAGCCGCGCGCCGCGCTCGAGCGCCCACTCGAGCGTGCGGACGGCCCAGTCGCAGTCGACGAGCGTCAGGTAGGGCGCGGCGAAGATGCGGCCCTCGTGCGCGAGCCCCCAGTCCTCGTCGAGCCAGCGGTTGAAGGCGGTGAAGGTGGTGGTCACCGCCTCGACGTCGGGCAGCAGCAGCTCCTCGTAGAGCACGCCCAGGGTCGGGAAGAGCCACATGGCCTCGACGCCCTGCTCGTCCATCTTCTTCGTGCGCGCGGTGGGCTCGCGGTAGTGGTCGGGGATCGGCTCGTGGTCGCGCAGCAGCTCGAGCGGGTTGCGGCCGTCGGGGTTGCCGCGCAGGAAGTCGTAGAGCGAGCCCGGTTTCGAGATGGGGTCGAAGGTGGCGTTGCGCACCGCGTGGCTGATCTTGCCGCCCACCACGTGGTACTTGCGCCCGTCGATCTCGGCCCACTCCACGCAGCGCCGCCGCATCTCGGCCGGCACGTGGCGGGTGAAGCTGTCGAGGGCCTCGTAGTAGTGGTTGTCGGCGTCGAACAGCAGGTAGTCGGGCGGGGCGGACATGCGGGCTCCGGGGCCGGGTGGGGGCTAGCTGGTGGACTTCGCTCGCCTGCGGCTCGCTGCGCGCGCCCTCTGGGCGCTTGCAGGGGGCTTCTGCCGCGCACGCTCCTAGTCGAGATCGCTGGCGGCGTGGCGCTCGGGCACCTGCTCCTCTTCGGGTCCCCAGGTCCGGTTGACGCGCCGGCCGCGCCGGACCGCCGGTCGCTCCCCGATCTCGTTGGCCCAGCGCACCACGTGGGTGTAGGACTGCACGTCGAGGAAGACGCCGGCATCGTAGAGCTTGCCGAGGGCGAGGGAGCCATACCAGGGGTAGGTGGCCATGTCGGCGATCGTGTACTCGTCTCCGCCGAGGAAGCGCCGCTCGGCCAGGTTGCGGTCGAGCACGTCGAGCTGCCGCTTCACCTCCATCGCGAAGCGGTTGATCGGGTACTCGAGCTTCTCGGGCGCGTAGGCGTAGAAGTGGCCGAAGCCGCCGCCCAGGTAGGGGGCGCTGCCCATCTGCCAGAACAGCCACGACAGGCACTCGGCCCGCGCCGACGGCTCCTGCGGCAGGAAGGCGCCGAACTTCTCCGCCAGGTAGACCAGGATCGCGCCCGACTCGAACACCCGCGTGGGCGGATCGGTGCTGCGGTCGAGCAGCGCGGGGATCTTCGAGTTGGGATTGATCGCGACGAAGCCGCTGCCGAACTGGTCGCCGTCGCCGATGTTGATCAGGTAGGCGTCGTACTCGGCCCCCGCGTGACCGAGCGCCAGCAGCTCCTCGAGCAGGATCGTCACCTTGACGCCGTTGGGGGTCGCGAGGGAGTAGAGCTGCAGCGGGTGCTCGCCGACGGGGAGCTCCTTGTCGTGCGTGGCTCCCGCGATGGGGCGGTTGATCTTGGCGAAGCGTCCGCCGCTCTCGGAGTCCCACTTCCAGACGGTCGGCGGCGTGTAGGTCGGGGTGTCCGGGGTCGAGTCGCTCACGGGGCTCCTTTCGTTCGGGCGGCCGGGAGGATCGCACGGCGGGTCCCCCGACGCGAGGCTGGGCTTCAGCGCTCCGTGATGAGCCGGCACGCCTCCAGCGCGACCTGGGCCGAGCCGTACACGCCCATCACCTTTGCGGCGCTGGTCCGCTCGCCGATCAGGTAGAGGCCGTCGACGCCTTCGGCGCGGACGTCGATCAGGTTGCGGCCCACGTTGCCGGGCGTCTCGATCAGCGTGGCCGGGCCGAACGAGCGGTGGCGCCACCGGGCCTTCTCGACCACGCCCGGGAAGAGCTGCTGGACGTCCTTCTCCCAGTCGTCGAAGAGCTGGTTCAACGCGATCTTGTGGCTGGCCTCGCGCAGCTGGAAGATGTTCGGCTTCTCCCACCAGCCGGTCTGGATCCAGAAGGTCACCTCGTACTGTCCCGCGTCGTCCGAGAAGTCGAGCGAGCTCGCGCACCAGGGTCGTCCGCTCACCGGTCCCTCCTGCACCCAGCGCGGCCCGCTGTGGTCCCACAGCTCGCGGTCGTCGAGGCCGTAGGTGAGGGTGGCGTCGTTCAGGGTCTTGCGGTGCAGGTAGCGCAGGCGCTCGGCGTACCAGGGCGACAGGTCGTCCTCGTCGAGGATGTTGAAGATGTCCCAGATCGCGACGGCGCTGACGACGACGGGGGCTTCGATCATGCGCGTGTCGAAGAGCTCGGTCGGCACGCGACGCTCGCCCTCCTCGACCTCCACGCCGCGGACCCGGCCGTTGCGGATCACGATGTGTGAGACGGAGGTGTTCGTACGGATCTCGCCGCCGCGCTCCTCGATGGCCTCGACGAGCGGGCCCGCGATCGCGCCGCTGCCGCCCTTCACCCAGTAGGACTGCGACGGGAAGCGGCCGAGCGTGTCGAGCTGCTTCTTGACGCTGTAGAACAGCATGCCGGCCGAGTAGTCGTGCGGGACCGAGAGCGTGCCGCCGAACAGCCAGCCCATGTAGCGGAAGAAGTCGATGACGTCCGGGTGGTCGGTGCGCTCGGTCACGAACTGCTCGACCGACACGTCGTCGAGCTGCTCGATCTCCTGGTAGCTCCAGTTCTTTGCGGTCTCGACGTAGACCTTGACGAACTCGGCCATCGAGCCGCGGATCATGTCGTCGAGCTTGCGCCAGCGGCCGCCCATGTGGACCTGGCCCGAGTTGGTCCAGCGGCAGACGTTCTCGGGCATCTCCTTGCCGATGCGCCGGTAGACCTCGTCCTGGCTGCCGGCGAGGATCAGGCCCTTGATGCCGTTGTCGATCGCGGCGTTGCCGATCTTCCCGCTGGCGGCGCGCCCGCCCAGCCGGTCGCGGCCCGATTTCTCGAGGACGAGCACGCGCTTGCCCTCGTGGGTCAGCAGGGCGGCCAGGTTCAGGCCGCCCATGCCGCCGCCCACGATGATCACGTCGAACGCTTCGTTGGCCACCTGGTCTCCCACGGATCGAGGGACCGAGTCTACAGCGTCCACCGGCATCGCGGTCCGCCGCGCCGTATGATCCCGGGTGTGAGTGAACCCCTCGGTGGCATCGAGATCGGGGGCCGCGCCGGTCCCTCCGTCCCGCCCCCGTCGGGCCGGGAGCTGGCGTGGATCGTCGCCCCGCACGGGCTCGCGTTCGGCTTCCCCGTGTACGCCTTCGTCTTCCTGGTGACGGGTCCGCACCAGGGGGCGTCTGCGCTGCTCTTCGTCGTTCCCCTGCTGCTCCACGTCCTGGCGGACGCCTTCAGCCCGCCGCTCCACCGCCAGCCCCGGGCCGGTGTCCCGGCCTGGCCCTTCGACGCCATCCTCTACCTGCTGGCCGCCGTCCAGCTCCTGAACATGGCGCTGCTCGGCCGGCTGTTCGCGGCCCAGGCCTTCTGGTCGTGGGATGCCCTGGCCGCCATCGTGATCGTCGGCGGCAACACCGGCTACTCGGCGATCGTCGTGGCCCACGAGCTGATCCACCGCCCCGGCCGCTGGGACCAGCAGCTCGGCAGGCTGCTGATGTGCACCGCCCTCTACGAGCACTTCTACACCGAGCACCTGCGCGGGCACCACGCGCGCGTGGCGACCCCCGAGGATCCGGCGACCGCGCGCTTCGGCGAGTCGTTCGCCCACTTCTACTTCCGCACCGTGCCGGCCCAGTTCCGCAGCGCCTGGCGCCTCGAGGCGCGACGGCTGGGCGACGAGGGCATGTCGCTCCGCGATCCCCGCCTGCTGCGCAGCCGCGTGGTGCATGGCCTGGTCGTCGAGTGGTCGCTGGCGATCGGCCTCTGGCTCGCGGCCGGGCCGGCGGCCTTCTTCGTGTTCGTCCTGCAGGCGCTGTTCGCCTCGCGCGCGCTCGAGGTGGTGAACTACTTCGAGCACTGGGGCCTGCTGCGCACGGGACGGCGCGTTCGGTTCGTCGACTCCTGGGACACCGACTCCTGGGTCACCTACTACAGCCTGACCGGGCTCTCGCGCCACGCCGACCACCACGCCAGCGGCTCGCGCCCCTACCAGGAGCTGCGCGTGCGACCCGAGGCCCCGCGGCTGCCGCGCGGCTATCTCTCGCTCTTTCCGCTGGTCCTCGCCCAGAACCGGAAGTTCCAGCGGCTGATGACTGCGGAGCTGGAACGCCGGCAGCTCGGACCGTTTGCCGGCGGACCGACGGCCAGCTCGCCAGCGCGGGACGGGCTGGCCGGCCCGTGAGCCTGGCCGAGCGCATCCGCGGCGGATTCCGCGGCCTGCGCATCGTAGCCCCCACGCTGCGCAACGCCGTGCGCTCGGGGCAGCTGTTCCGGCCGAGCTGTCGCCTGCTGCCGGCCGACGAGAACGTCGAGATGCAGGTCGACGTGCGGGTTCCGGTCGCGGACGGCTTCGCGCTGACCGCGTGCATCTTCCGGCCGCGCGACGCCCTCGCGGCGGGCACGCCGCTGCCGGTCGTCATGTGCGCGCACCCCTACGACAACCGCAAGCTCCCTGCCCTGGGCGGGACCCCCTTTAGTGGCCCGCCGCACCAGTACCGCGTGATCCCGCAGGCCGGCACGCCCGAGTTCTCGGTGCTCACGAGCTGGGAGGCGCCCGACCCGAACTACTGGACGCGTCACGGCTATGCCGTCGTGAACCTGAACCTGCCCGGCACGGGCAGCAGCGAGGGACCTCCCCGCATCAACGGGGGCTACCAGGGGAAGTGCTTCTACGAGGCGATCGAGTGGATCGCGGCTCGGGACTGGTGCTCGGGCGCCGTGGGCCTGAGCGGCGTGAGCTACCTCGCGATCTCCCAGTACCACGTGGCCGCCTGCCAGCACTACGGCGGCCCGCCACCGTCGCTCAAGGCGATCAGCCCCTGGGAGGGCATCGCGGACTTCTACCGCGAGCTGCTCTTCTGCGGGGGCGTCCGCGAGACGGGCTTTCCGGACTTCTGGTGGGAGACCGAGGTAAAGCCGGTGATCGACGTCGATGCGTTTCGCGCGTGCGGCGAGCTGACCATCGGAGAGGCCATGGAGGCCCATCCGTTCTACGACGACTACTGGCGCGAGATGGCCCCGAAGCTCGACGAGATCGACCTGCCGATGCTGGTGTGCGCGTCGTTCTCCGACCACGGACTGCACACCGACGGCACCTTCCAGGCCTTCCTGCGCGCGCGATCGCAGCACAAGTGGCTCTACACGCATCGGACGGGGAAGTGGGACGCCTTCTACGCGCCCGAGGTCATGGATCTGACGCGGCGCTTCTTCGACTGCTTCGTCAAGGGCGAGACCGACAACGGGTTCCTCGAGACGCCGCGCGTGCGCCTCGAGGTGCGCTCGGATCGGGACGCCGTCCATGCGGTGCACGCAGACGAGGCCTGGCCGCCGCCCGGCACCCGCTACCGCAAGCTCTTCCTCCGCCCCGGCTCGAACGAGCTCGGCGACGAGCTGCCCGACGAGGAGCACTCCGCCAGCTACGACGCTTCGTCCGACGGGCTCGCGTTCACGGTTCGCTTCCCGGAGCCGCAGGAGCTCACGGGCTACACGACCGCCCGCCTGTGGCTGTCGGTCGATCGCGCCCGGCCCTCGGAGCCCGCGCCCGACGACTTGCTGGTCTTCCTCGCGGTGGACAAGATCGACCGCGCCGGACGGCGCGTTCCGTTCTACGGATGCGTGGGCAACCGCCGGGACGCGGTGACGCGCGGCTACCAGGCTGCCTCGCGGCGAACCCTGGACGAAGAGCTGTCGACCGATTGGCGCCCGGTCCCCGCGCATCGATCGGACGATCCCGTCGTTCCCGGCGAGGTGATGCGTCTCGAGATCCCGCTGCTGCCGACCAGCGTCCACCTCGAGGCGGGCGCGGCGCTCCGGCTGCGCGTCGCGCCGCGCGACATCCTGCGCTGGCCGCCCTTCCGGAAGGACGACTCGCCGAGCCGTGGCGTCGTCACCCTGTACGGCGGCGGCTCTCGAGACTCCTTCCTCCGGATCCCGTTGGTGGAGCGCTAGCTGGTGGACTTCGGTGCGCCGTGCCAAGGCGGCGCTTCTCAGTGGGTGCGAATCCCACCCGGTGACTGGTCGCTCCAGCCGGTAGCCCTCGGAGCGGCAGTGGAGGTAACGAAGCTGTCGAAGCCTTCGATTGAAGAGAT
>JASJBO010000034.1 GCA_030066475.1 Myxococcota bacterium | reverse complement strand
CGCCGTACTCGATGCCGTTGTGCACCATCTTCACGAAGTGCCCGGCCGATCCCGTGCCGCAGTGGGTGACACAGGGGCCGCTGTCGCTGCGGGCGGCGATCGACTCGAGCAGCGGCCGCAATCGCTCCCAGGCCTCGCGGTCGCCACCCGGCATGAGCGAGGGGCCCCGCAGCGCGCCCTCGGAGCCGCCCGAGACGCCCATGCCCACGAAGCGCCACGGTCGCCCGGCCGCGCGCTCGACGCGGCGATCGGTGTCACGGTAGAGGCTGTTGCCGCCGTCCACGACCACGTCGTCGGCCTCGAGCAGCGGATCGAGCGCGTCGAGCACCGCGTCGACCGGACCGCCGGCGGGCACCATCAGCAGGATGCACCGCGGCCGCGCCAGCGCGCGCACCAGCGCCGGGAGGTCTTCGGCCACGACCAGGCCGGCCTCGGGGTGCGCGGCGGCGAGGGCGCGCGCCACCTCGGGGTTGCGGTTGCAGCCGACGACTCGATGGCCCCGGCTCGCGAAGTTGCGCGCCACGTTGGAGCCCATCACGCCGAGCCCCATCACGCCGATCTCGGAGCTTCGCTCGCTCATCGGATCTCCACCCCCTCGAGGTCCGTCACCACGACGAGCCCTGCCAGGCCGTGCGCGGGCAACGACGCATCGCCCGCCAGCAGACGCGCCAGCGCCGCGCGCTTGGACTCCCCGGTCGCCAGCAGCACCGTCTCGCGCGCCGTCCCCAGGAACGCGCGCGTCAGCGTGATCCGCTCGGGCGGCGGCTTGGGGCTCGCGGTGACGTGCGCCACGCGACCGCGATCGACGCTCTGCCCGGGAAACAGCGAGGCCACGTGCCCGTCCTCGCCCATCCCGAGCAGCACGACGTCGAGCGCGCCGCCGAGATCGCGGTCGAGCGCCCGTTCGACGCGCGCCACGGCCTCGGCGCCGGTCTCGCCGTCGCAGACCCGCGGCAGCTCGAGCGACGGGGGCGCCGCCGCATCGAGCACACCGGTGCGGTAGGCCGCACCGCGATTCGACTCGGCGTGGGCCGCCGGCACGCAGCGCTCGTCGACCCAGGTGAGGCGCACCGCGCCCCAGGCGTCGCCGAGCCGCGCGCGCGCGGGGCCGAGCGCAGCGACGGCGCTCCCGCCCGGGATCGCGAGCCGCGGCCGCGCCGGCGCGCGCTCGAGGGCCTTCGCGAGCAGCTCGGCGGCCGCGAACACGGGGGCGTCGCTGCGCACGAGCGTCGCGAGCTCAGCCACGCGACCAGCCCCCCTCGCAGCCCTGGAACAGCCCCTGCGCCTCCGCCGGGCCCCAGCTGCCGGCCGGGTACTCGAGCAGCGGCGGGGCGTCGGCGCCCGCCCAGCAGTTGCGCACCTCGTCCGCGTAGCGCCAGGAGGCCTCGATCTCGTCGGCGTGCAGGAAGAGGGTCTGGTCGCCGAGCAAGGCGTCGAGCAGGAGGCGCTCGTAGGCGTCGGCTGGCGCTGCGCCGAAGTGCTCGCGGTAGTCGAAGCCGAGCGTGGCCGGCGCCATCGCCAGCGAGCTGCCCGGCTGCTTCACGCCGAACGAGAGCTGGATCGCCTCGCGCGGCTGGATCGCCAGGGTCAGCACGTTGGGCCGGATCTGGCAGAGCGAGCCGTCGCGCAGCCGGCGGCGGAACTCCGCGTGCTCCATGTCGTCGGGTCGGTTGAAGAGCTGGAGCGGCGGGGTGTGGAACTGGATCTGCACCTCGGAGAAGCGCTTCGGCAGTCGCTTGCCGTGGCGCAGCAGAAACGGGACGCCGCTCCAGCGCCAGCTGTCGATCTCGGCGCGCAGCGCGACGTAGGTCTCGGTCTGCGAGTCGGCGGGCACGCCCTGCTCGTCCCGGTAGCCCGGCACCGGCGTGCCCTCGACGTCTCCGGGACCGTAGCGAGCGCGCACGCACGAGCGCCGCAGCTCCTCCGGGTCCGGGCAGTGGAGCGCGCGCAGCAGCTCGACCTTCTGCCCGCGGATCGCCGCCGGGTCGAGCGACACGGGCGGCTCCATCGCCACGAACGCGAGCACCTGGAGCATGTGGTTCTGGAGCATGTCGCGCAGCGCGCCGGTGCCGTCGTAGTAGCCGCCGCGGCCCTGCTCCACGCCGATCGACTCCGCCACCGTGATCTGCACCAGCTCCACGTGGTTGCGGTTCCAGAGCGGCTCGAAGATCGCGTTGTGGAAGCGGAAGCCGAGCAGGTTCTGCACCGTCTCCTTGCCCAGGTAGTGGTCGATCCGGTAGAGCTGCTCCTCGCGCACCGCGCCGTGCAGTGCGGCGTTGAGCGCCTGGGCGCTGGCGAGATCGTGGCCGAAGGGCTTCTCGATCACGACGCGGCGCCATGCCCGCGGCTCGCCCTCGGCCATCGCGAGCAGCCCCGCCTCCGCCAGCCGGGTGACCGCCGTCGCGAACAGTCCCGGCTTGAGCGAGAGATAGAACAGGCGACCGCTGGCGTCGCCGTCCCGCAGCGCGTCGAGCCGCGCCGTGAGCTTCGCGAGCGAGTCGGGGCTCTCCACGTCTCCCGGCTGGTAGTGCACGCGCGGTGCGAGCGCCTCGAAGGCGGCGCGCGCCGCCTCGGGCATCGCCGCCGCCAGCTCGTTGCGGAAGACCTCGTCCGTCTTGTCCGAGCGCGAGACGCCCAGCACCGAGAAGGGCGCTCCCACGCGCCCGTCCGCCGCGAGCCGGGCCAGTGCCGGAACCAGCTTGCGGCGCGTCAGGTCTCCACTCGCACCGAAGATGACGATCTGCAGGGGGGACTCCATGCGAGGCGTTGAGGCGGAGCATGCCATGCCGAGCGCCGAAAGCCCAACCGCGGCCGCCCCGACCCGGATGGACTGGCAGCATGGGAATCCGAGGCGTGCCGACGGCGCTCGGGCTCGGGGGCCTCCTGCTGGGCGTGTGCTTCGTCGTGGGCCCCGTCACTGCGAAGGCGAGCCCGCGTCAGCAAGACCAGCGTCACCGAGGGAGGATCCGACGAGCGAGCTGCCTCGACCTGCCTGCGGCGGTCCGCTCAGATCATCTCCGCCAGGTAGTTCTTCAGACCGACTTCGGCGATCAGCTTGAGCTGGGACTCGAACCAGAAGATGTGGTCCCGCTCGGTGTCGTTGAGCAGCTCTTCCAGCAGCTCGCGCGTGCCGTTGTCGGCCTCATCGCGGCACAGCGCGATCGCGTCGTTCAGGCTCGCGGCAACCGCCAGCTCGAGGGCGAGGTCGTTCTCGAGCATCTCCTTCGGACTCGCTCCGATGGTGAGCTTGGCGCGCGCCCCGACGTCCGGCTGCCCGTCGAGGAAGAGGATCCGCTCGATCAGCCTGGTGGCGTGACCGCGCTCGTCGTCCGACTCGTGGGAGATGCGCTCGTGGAGCTTGTGGTAGCCCCAGTTCTCCAGCATCCGCGACTGGACGAGGTACTGATCGATGGCCGTCAGCTCGGTCGTCAGGAGCGTGTTGAGGCTGCGGATGACCTTCTTGCTTCCCTTCATGGACGACCCTCCTCGAGCACGGGGCTGCTCGACGCAGTATGAACGAGGCGATCAGCCGACTCAAGCCGGACGCTCGAAGTGAAAACGAACTTCATTATCGGCAGGGCTCGTGAGACGCGGCCACCCAGATCCAGCCCTCTCGTCGCGCCGCCTCGGGATCGGGTGGGGGCATCGCGCGGCCCGCGACGAAGTCGCTCGCGGCGAGGACGCAGACGACGGCGTCGAGCACGTCCGCGTTCGAGAGCAGCGGCTCCTCGAGCGCCGGCGCGACTTCGACGCGCTCGCCGAGTCCCTTCAGGATCTCGACGCGCGCGGCCCGCTCCTCGCGGCCCTTGTAGCCCGTCGAGCGGAGGCCGTGCACGGCGAGGGTCGCGGCCGGATAGACCTCGATCGCGGCCGGCTCGGCCAGGCGCTCGTGGGACCAGGCCAGCGGGATCGCCAGCCCACTGCGCTCGCGCACGTCGGCCAGGAGCCGCAGCGCGGCGTGGGCGGTGCGCGCGATGCGCTCGGCGCCGACCTCGAGCGGTCGCTTGCCGATCCGCTCGCGCACGAAGCGGTCGGTGCTGCGGCCGAAGAGCTGGCCGGGCGCCTCCGTGAGTGGATCGCCGGCAACGTGTCGCGACAGCGCCGGCCCGAGCGCCCGCGGCCAGCCGAGCGGCGCATCGACGGCGAGCAGTGCCGGGCCCGAGGCGGGGAGCCAGCTCGCGAGCCGACCCGCGAGCGAGTCGTGGGCCTCGCCTCGCTCCGCGGCGACGAGAGCCCAGCGCCCGTCCGCGCCGCGGCGCGCGAGCGCGATCCCGACCTTCCTCGGGTCGGTGGCGCTGTCGATGCCGATCAGGATCACGGTCCGCCTCGGGCTCAGCCGTGGTAGAAGACCTCGCGGACCACCTGCCCGTCCTTCCAGGTCTGCACGGCGACCTGCTTCTGGACCAGGCGCTCGCCGCCATTGGGCGTGAAGTCGAAGGTCCACTCGACCGCAGCCTGGTCGCCGTCCACCAGCACGGCGCCGACGCTGGCGCCGTGGAACTCCACGCCGCCGACGAAGGCCTCCTCGTAGGCGCGGTTGGCGGCCTTGCCGACCCGGTCTTCGGCACCGTTCTCGCTCATCACCACGTCGTCCGCGTACCAGCGGTCGAAGGTGCCGAGGATGTCGCCCTTCAGGATGCCGTCGATCACGGCCTGGACGTTCTCTCGCGTGCTCATGTCGAAGCCTCCTGCTCGATGGACTTCGCTCGCCTTCGGCTCGCTGCGCGCGCCCTCCGGGCGCTTGCGGAGAGCTTCCGCGCGCGCTCCTAGCGGTCGCGCCCGTGCGGGGCGCCGAGGTCGAGCGTGGGTCCCACGGGCACCACGCCCGTCGGGTTGATCGTCCGGTGGCTCTCGTAGTAGTGGCGCTTGATGTGCGTGAGATCGACCGTCTCGGCGACGCCCGGGACCTGGTAGAGCTCGCGCAGGTAGCCGTGCAGGTTCGGCAGGTCGGCGATGCGCTGCCGGTTGCACTTGAAGTGACCGACGTAGACCGCGTCGAAGCGCACCAGCGTCGTGAACAGCCGCCAGTCGGCCTCGGTGATCCGGTCGCCCACCAGGTAGCGCTGTCGTCCGAGGCGCTCCTCGAGCTGGTCGAGCGCCGAGAACAGCTCCGCGAACGCCTCCTCGTAGGCGTCCTGCGAGGTCGCGAAGCCGCAGCGGTAGACGCCGTTGTTCACGTTCGGGTAGACGAACGCGTTCATCGCGTCGATCTCCTCGCGCAGCGGCTCGGGGTAGAAGTCCAGCTCGGGGTGCTCGGCCACCGCGTCGAGCTCGGCGTTGAACATGCGGATGATCTCGGCGGACTCGTTGCTCACGATCGTTCCGTGCTCGCGGTCCCAGAGCACGGGCACCGTGACGCGCCCCGTATAGTGGGGATCGGCCTTCGTGTAGACCTCGTGCAGGCACTTCGCCCCGTGGATCGGGTCGGGGATCGTGCCCGCGCTGCTGCCGAACTCCCAGCCGTTCGCCCCCATGTAGGGGTCGACGACCGAGAGCGAGATCGCGCGCTCGAGCCCCTTGAGCTTGCGAAAGATCAGCGTGCGGTGCGCCCAGGGGCAGGCCAGCGAGACGTACAGGTGATAGCGGCCGGCGGCGGGCGCGAAGCGGGTCGAGCCGTCGGCGCGCACGAAGTCGCGGAAGGCGCTCTCCTTGCGCACGAAGCGCCCGCCGGTGGACTTCGTCTCGTACCACTCGTCGCTCCAGACGCCGTCGATCAGTCGTCCCACGTTGCCTCCTGGTTCGTGTGGGCCGGGCCGAGGTCGAAGAGCAGGGCGTCGCCCTCGGGCTCTCCGGCCACGACCACGGCGGTCTCGTCTGCGATGGCCAGCGCGTCGCCGGCCGCGAGGCGCGCGCCGTTCACGACCAGCTCGCCGCGCACCGCCTGCACCCACGCGCCGCGTCCGGGGGCCAGGTAGAAGTGGACCGGCGCACCCGAGGCCACGCGGACCGCGTGCACCACGGCGTCCTGCGCGAGACGCAGGGCCGCGTCGTCGCCGTGGCCACTGGCCACGATCCGGGTCTCGGTCGCCGCCGCGCCACCGACCGGGAAGCCGGCGCGCAGCACGCCGTGATCGGGCTCCAGACCCGTTCGCGCCGGGCGCAGCCAGACCTGCAGGAAGTGCAGCGGCTCGGTCTCCGACGCGTTCCACTCCGAGTGCACCACGCCGCTGCCAGCGCGCATGTGCGCGACGTCGCCGGCACGGAGCAGCGAGCGGCCGCCCGTGCTGTCGCCGTGCTCGAGCGTCCCCGCCAGCACCACGGTCAGGATCTCCATGTCGCGGTGCGGGTGCGGGCCGAAGCCGGCCCCGGGCGACACGCGGTCCTCGTTCAGGACCCGGAGCGCGCGGAAGCCCATGCGGGCCGGGTCGTACCAGCCGGCGAAGGAGAAACCGTGGCGGCTCTCTAGCCAGCCCGTCCGGGTCGATCCGCGATCGGCGCTCTTGTGCAGGAGCATCATGCGCCCAGCATTGCGTCCGCAGCCGGGTTGAGAATAGTGCAGTATTGCCAAATACTGTTTCCCATCAGGAAACAATTTTTCCCGGATCGATACCCCTGATGGACCGTCTGGCAGAGCTCGAAGCGTTCGCGGCCGTGGCCGAGACCGGGGGCTTCACGCCCGCCGCCCGCGCGCTCGGGCGGACCACCTCGGCCGTGAGCAAGCAGGTGCGCGCCCTCGAGGAGCGCCTGGGCGTGCGCCTGCTGAACCGCACCACGCGCCGCGTCTCGCTCACCGAGGTCGGGGCGGCGTTCCGCGAGCGCGTGCGCGGCGTGCTCGACGACCTCGAGACCGCCGAGCTGGCCGTGGGCGAGCTGCAGGCGGAGCCGCGGGGCGTGCTGCGCCTGGGCGCCCCGATGGACTTCGGCCGCCTCGGCCTGGCCGAGAGCCTGGCGCGCTTCGCCGCCGACCATCCCGAGCTGCAGCTCCAGATCGAGCTGGCCGACCGCTTCGTCGACCTCGTCGACGAGGGCTTCGACGTCGTGGTGCGCATCGCGAACCTGCCGGACTCGGCGCTGGTCGCGCGCCGGCTCGGCCCCTGCCGCCGCGTGCTCTGCGCCGCGCCGGCCTACCTGGCCGCGCGCGGGCGCCCGACCCGTCCGAGCGAGCTGCGGGCCCACACCGCCATCGGCTACGCCTACGAGCGCAGCGCGGGCTGGAGCTTCCGCAGCGACGACGGCGAGGAGCGCGTCGCGATCGAGCCGCGCCACCGCTCCAACAACGGCGAGCTGATCCGGAGCCTGCTGCTCGCGGGCCTCGGCATCGCCCTGCTGCCGACCTTCCTGGTGGGCGACGACCTGCGCGCGGGACGCCTCGAGGTCGTGCTGCCCGGGCAGCTCGACGCTGACACCGCGATCTGGGCGGTGACCCCGCACCGCAAGCTCCTGACCACGAAGGTGCGGCTGCTGCTCGACCACCTGGCCGAGAGCTGCGGTGAGCACCCGGCCTGGGACGCGGGGCTGGCGGAGGTGCTACGCCGCGGCGCTTGACGAGTCGCGTGCTGCGTCGGCGAGAACGGCGCGAACGCTCCGATATGGCAATCTCAGGCAGCCATGCCCTCCCCGCCTCGTCCCCCCCGGCCGCGCGGGCGTACCGTCTTGGCGCTCGTCCCGGCGCTCGCGCTGTGGATCGGGTGCGCCGCGACGCCCGTGACGGTCTCGGTGGAACGGGACGCCGGCAGCGGGGCCGCGGTGCTCGAGGCGCTCCAGCTCGTCGCCGCATCGGGCCGCCCCGACGAGCGCGCCGCCTACCGCGACGGAGTCTGGGACCCGGCCTACTTCGACAGCCTGATCGCGGTCGACTCGCTGTCGATCGAGGGCCTGCGCCACCGCCACCGTCGCGCCGGCGCGGGCATCCCGCTGGTCGGCCTGCGCGCGCCGGACGCGAGCGATGCGCCCCACTACCCGCCGGAGGGGATCGTCCGCCCCGTCACCGCCGTCGTCGTCGCGGACGGCGAGGCCGCTCCCGCGCTGCGCCTGCTGGATCCGGTGCGGCACGCGAGCGTCGCGACACCGGACGGGCCGACGCCCGTGGCCGCCGACTTCAGCGCCCCCTACGCGCTCCTGCTCTCGCGCACCCGCCTCGCGCGGACCGGCCTCGCCGGCACCCTGCGCGCCGAGGCGCTCGACGAGCGCGCCGGCATCTACCTGCTCGAGCCCTACGACCCCGAGAAGACCCCGCTGCTCATGGTCCACGGGCTGCTCGCGAGCCCGCTCACCTGGCGCGAGCTCACCAACGCCGTCCTCGGCGACGAGGCGCTGCGTGCCCGCTACCAGGTGTGGCACGCGATCTACGCGACGGGCATCCCCTACCTCCACGCCGCCGCCGACTTCCGCGCGCAGCTCCGAGCGCTGCGCCAGCGCCTCGACCCCGAGGGCGACGACTTCGCCACGCGCAACCTCGTCGTCGTCGCGCACAGCAAGGGCGGCCTGCTCGCGAAGACGCTCGTCACGACGAGCGGAGACCGGCTGTGGGACGCGGCGTTCACCGTGTCGCCGGCGGAGCTGCAGGCCAGCCCCGAGGACCGGACCGAGATGGGGCGCGCCCTCTTCTTCCAGCGCGACCCCGCCGTGCGACGCGTCGTCTTCATCGCCACCCCGCATCGCGGGAGCCGCGTGTCGGAGAACCCGCTGGCGCGGCTGCTCGCGTCCTGGATCCAGCTCCCGGGGCGCAAGCGGGGCCCCTTCGAGCGCGTCGTGGCCGACAACGAGGAGCACCTGACGCCCGGCTTCGAGCTGCGCCGCGAGAGTGGGCTGCCGAGCGGCCCGCGCGCGCTCTCGCACCGCGACCCGCTGATCCACGCGCTGGCCGACCTGCCCGTCGATCCCGCGGTGCCGTTCCACACCATCCTGGGCGAGATCGAGCCGGGCGCGGGCTCGGACGGCGTCGTCGATCACGCGAGCTCGCACCTGCCGGGTGCGGCGTCCGTGCTGGTGGTGGAGGACGGGCACAGCGTGCACCAGTCGGAGGAGGCAGTCGCGGAGGTGCTGCGGATCCTCCGCGTGGACGCGGGGAGCGAGACCCCAGGCCTGCCACCGCCTCGAGCCCCTCAGAGGATCCCCTCCTCCCGCATGTCGGTCAGCGAGGCCTCGTAGGCGCGCACGATGCGATCGACGTCGTCTTCGGTATGGACGGCCGAGACGAAGGCGATGTGGAGATCCGAGGCGTACACGCCGTGGTAGCGCATGTACTCGCCGAGCGCGCTGCCCTTCAGGTAGCTCGCCGTGTCGCGCAGGTCGCGCGGGCCCTTGGGCTCGGTCTCGATGAAGTGGGGCAGGAACCACGAGCCCAGCCCGATCAGGCGGAGGTCGAAGCCCTCCTTCCGGCAGAACTCGTGGACCTCGCGCTTCAGCCGTGAGGCCAGCGCTTCCATGTGCGGATAGACCTCCGGGTGGTCGCGCAGGTACTCGAGCACCGCGGCGCCCGTGCAGGCGGTCATCGGGTTGCCGCTGAACGTCCCGATCAGCAGGAGCTTTCCCTCGGCGAGGTCGCGGACCATGTCGCCGGTTCCGACGGCCGGCTGCATGGCATCGAGGCTGCCTGCCACGGCGCCCGCCGGCAGGCCGCCACCCATGACCTTGCCGTAGGTGGCGATGTCGGGGGTCACGCCGTAGTGGGCCTGCGCGCCGCCGTAGCCGAGCCGGAAGCCGCTGATCACCTCGTCGAACACGAGCAGCACGCCGCACTCGCGCGTCACCTCCCGGAGCTGGCGCAGGTAGTCGCCGAGGTCGACCGGGTAGATGCTGGGCACGGGCTCGATGATCACGGCGGCCAGCTCGTCCGCGCGCTGCCGGATCGTCTCGAGGCTGGCCTCGCTCCCGTAGCCGAGCGTGACGACCTGCTCGACCGCACCCTGCGGAATGCCGGGCGTGTCGGGAATGCTCTGGGGGTGCTCGGCGGGGCCGGCCGGCTGGGCGAGGGAGCCGCTCACGAGAGCGTAGTCGTGCACGCCGTGATAGCCGCCCTCGAACTTCGCGATCTTGTCCCGTCCGGTCCGCGCGCGGGCGATGCGCATCGCGTGCAGCGTCGCCTCGGTCCCGCTGTTCGAGAAGGCCACGCGGTCCGCGCAGGGGATCGCCTCGACCATCAGCTCGGCGAGCCGGACCTCGTGCTCGTGCGCCATCGCGTAGACGGTCCCGTTGCGGCACGCGCGCTCGATCGCCTCGACCACCACGGGATGGCTGTGCCCGAGGATCAGCGGGCCGTACGCCATGGTGATGTCGACGTAGTCGTGGCCGTCGACGTCCTCGACGTGGGCCCCCTGCGCCTTCGCGATGAAGGGGATGTTCTTCGGAGTGCGCAGCGGCCCCGTCACGATCGGCGAGAGCAGGCTCTGCTTCGCGCGGGCGAGCAGCTCGGCCGACTTCGGGAGCCGACCGGCATTCATCGAGTCGATCTGGGTGGACATCGAGGTCTCCTTTCGCGCCGTTGGCCATCTCGATAAGGGGAGTATATACTCCCTTTTATGGCGGCCGGCAAGCCGGAGATCGACAGCCCGATCCCCAGCGATCTGCGGACCCCTCCGCGACAGGCGCGAGCCCGCGAGACCGTGGGGCGCATCCTCGACGCGGCCGCGGCCCTGCTCGACGAGGTCGGGGTCGATGGCTTCAATACGAACCTGCTCGCGGAGCGAGCCGGGGTGCGCGTCCGCACGGTCTACCGCTACTTCCCCAACAAGTCCGCGGTGATCCTGGCGCTGGCCGAACGCATGGTCTCCGAGTGGGACGCCTGGGCGCTGGACGAGCTCGCCAAGCTCGATGGCGACGGCGACTGGCGCGCCGCGGTGGAGCGCGCGACCCGCGGGCTCCTCCAACGCGTCCGGGAGCTTCCCGGGCATGCGGCGGTCCGAAGAGCCATGCGCGCCGTCCCGGAGCTCTACGTGCTGGATCAGCAGGACAACGCGCGCATGGCCGAGGCCTTCGCCCACGCGCTGCGGCAGGTCGAGCCGGACCTCGCGCTGGCGCGTGCGCGCCGGATCGCCCGCTGTCTGATCGAGAGCACCGCCGCCATCATGGACGTCGCGCTGGAGCAGTCACCGGCGAGTGCTCGCGGTCTGATCGACGAGCTCGTGGAGATGCAGCTCGCCTACCTCGAGTCGATCCTGGCTCGAGACCCGATGGTCAGGGCGTGACGCCCGGCGAGCAGCCCGGGATGTCGATGTCGCGCGAGGCGTTCTCGTAGCGCAGGAAGCGCGGCACCGAGGTCTCGAGCGGCGGGCTCCAGCCCTGCGCCGAGAGCGCGCGGATGTCGAAGGTCTCGGGCGCGTCCCAGTCGGTGCACCAGATCCCGTCGGCGGTGCGCAGCGCGGTCGTGAAGCCGCTACCCGGGTCGGACAGCTCGTAGAGCGCGTCGAGGTCGGCCGGGCTCGCGCCGAGCAGCGTCGCGACGTCGGTGGTGAACGAGCCGATGCCGTCGCGCCGGTTCACCAGCACGATGCGCAGGCAGCCCAGCGAGCGCAGCACCTGGCTCGGCACCGGGTCGGTCCAGCCTCCCGCCGAGACGCGCCCGTCCGGCAGCTCGACCGCCCGCGAGAGCCCCGGCTCGGCGGGCGAGTACTGGAGGATCTCGCGCCAGGGCGCCGCGTCGATCCGCGTGAACTTCCGGCTCTTGGCGTCGCGGAAGAACAGCCGCAGCAGGAGCTCCACGCGGCCGAGCTCGCGCTCGCGCCCCCAGTAGCCGAAGCCCACGTCCTCGAACGCGATGCCGAGGGCGTCGACGGGCTGCGCCGCGAAGTACTGGTCCTTCGCCGACTGGAAGGCCGGGACGGCGTCGCCCTCGAGCACCGAGGTCGTGACGAGCGCGGGCAGGAAGCGGCCGATCGGGTCGTCGAGCCGCGAGGGCGAGTCGGGCGTGAGCCCGGCGCGGAACGCGTCGAACAGTTGGGCGAACTGCTCGCCGCAGGTGGCGCCCGGCGCCGGCAGGGCGGCCACCGCGGGCCACTCGAGGCCGCGGCCCGGCCCCGCGCAGGCGTCGAGGTACGAGGCGAGACCGGCCTGGTCGACCGGCCCGACCCCGGCCAGGAAGCTCCCGAGGCGCCCCACGATCTCGGCGAACGCGGCGAAGTTCACCACGCCCGGGCGCACGAACACGGTCGGGTCGTCCACCTCGAACGAGAGGCCGCCCGCCAGGCTGTCGGCGATGTCGCGCGCGTGGAACAGCGGGTCGGGCGACTGCTCGAGCAGGAAGCGCAGCTCGGGGTTGAGGATCTGCTGCACCGCCGGGTCGCTCAGCAGGTCGATCAGCGCGGCGAGGCCCTCGGCCGCGGTCTCGGGACTCTCGAGCAGCTCGAGCAGGCCCTGGTCCTCGATCGCCTGCGCGAGGGCGGCGACCAGCAGGACGTCCTCGAGCAGTCCGGCCTGCTGGAGTCCCTCGATCGACTTGAACAGCAGCGCCTGTCGCTCGGCGCGCTCGCGGCGGTTGCAGGCGCGGCCGCCGCAGTCGCGGATCAGCGGGTTGGCGCGGATGCTCTCGGTGACGAACACGCTGAGGCTCCCCGAGCTGCCGCCCGCGGCCGCCGAGATCTCGCCGAACTCCTCGCTGATGCGGGCGAGCGACGAGAAGTGCGCCCACAGCCGCGGCCCGTTGCCGCGAATGCCCACGCAGACGCCCTGCCAGGGCTGGGGACGGCGGAAGCCCGCGCCCGACGCGCGGGCGTCGGTGGGCGCGAGTGCCAGGAGCAGCGAGCCGAGCAGCAGGAGGATCGGGGCGGAGCGGGAGCGATGCATGACGGGCCTCCTCGGGTGGGCCCTCGAGTCTTGCATATCGGAGCACGTCGTCGGGCGCCGATCGCTCGACCTCCCGCTTTGCCCGATCCCCGCTTCCCCGGCGGGAAGGAGACGCACGCGCTCAGCCAGCCGGGCCCGTCACGACTGCGCCGTCCATCACCGCGACCTCCGGGAACGGTGTGGAACGCGTGCTCGATCTCGCCGAGATCGGTGCGGCGCTTCTCGACGTAGTCCGAGTAGGCCCGGGTCGGCGACCTGGCCTGGGAGAGGCGGATCGAATCGTGGACGTGATCCCACACCTCGCTCCTGGAGGGGATGGATCCGCACGACCGCGAGCGACTGCTCGACATGGCGCGCCGGCTGGCACACCGATGAGCCGCCGCGGACCCGATCCCGCGTGGATCGCTTCTTCGGCTCCCGACCGAGAGCGAGGGCGCGACGCAATCCGGGCGCCGCCGACCACCGCGGGTCGACGACGCCCGGACGGCGTGCCGCGAGCGCGAGGTGCGCTCAGCCCGCCGGCCCCACGCAGAAGGAAGCGGCCGCGTTGTCGTCCTCGTTCGACTCGAGCACCTCGTCCTGCTCGTCGAGCTCGATCGAGAACGGGCAGACGGCGCCCGGCGAGTAGCACGTGCCCGGCAGCGGGACGTCGACCACCACCTCCTCGCCCGCGGCGAGCGACGGCAGCACGTGGGCCGACTCCTCACCGGACCACGAGAAGGTCGTCCGGTACTGGAAGATCCCGGTGGCCCGCGCTCCCGTGTTGCGCGCGAGGAAGCGCACCGTCTCTGGCGCGCCGCCCGACGGATTCCTCACGCAGTAGCTGTGCGTCGGGAAGCCCTCCGGGAGGCTGTTCGGGTTGTCGTAGTACGGCTCGATCACGAGGTTGGCGGGAAGCGGCGCCTGGAACGAGCCCTTGATCGCCGGCCGGAACAGGGAGAAGTCCCGGATGCTCACGACGCCGTTGCGATCGAGATCGGCCGTGCGGCACTCCGGCCTCTCGCCCACGCGGGCGCCGAAGCAGGGGCGGAACTTCGTGGCGAAGTCCTTGATCCCGACGAAGCCGTCGCGGTCGAGGTCCTCGCGCCTCTGGGCGTACCGGAACTCCTTGATCCCGCCGCCGCCGCGGGACTCCTGATGGTCGCACGGGTGGCTTCGGTACTGGCTCGGGTGGTTGCCGATCCACTCGCAGACGTCGTCGTACAGGTCGCGCCGCACGCGCGGGCCCAGGTTCGAGGTGGGCGGGCTGCTCGTCTCGATGGCCCCCGAGCCGTTCTCGTTGCCCCGCTTGTGGACGCCCCAGATCACCGCCGACTCGCCGTCCCAGGTGAACACGGGCGCCCCGCTGTGACCGCCGTGCGCATCGCAGCCGTAGAGCACGTGGCCGTTCGCGGCCACGTCGACGTCGCACCAGTCGCGGTACATGTAGCCGCCACAGTCGCCGTCGTCGTCGGGCGAGTCGTCGCAGCTGAGGTTCCAGATGGGGTAGCCGCCGATCACGACGTCCATGCCCTCGTAGTCGTCGAGATCGTGCTTCCACGCCATGCCCATCTGCCCCAGCGAGGCGAGCGTGGGGTCGTCCTCGATGATCAGCAGCGCGTAGTCCCAGTTGACCGACCAGGTGCGCGCGTAGGCGCCGACCACGCGATAGGGCCCGCCGTTGAAGTCGTCCCAGGCCCGCTGGCCGGGGTTGAACATCTGTGGATCGTCGAAGTCGCGGAACCACCAGTTCCCCTCGTCGTCGTAGGCGCAGTGTGCCGCCGTGAGCACGTGCCGCGGCCCGACCAGCGCGCCGGTGCAGCCCGTGCGCCCACCGACCGAGAGCGAGCCGATCGTGCGCCAGGGGTAGCTCGTGAGCGAGGCCTGGTTCGTGACCACGGTCGTGTCGTCCGAGCTGCCGAGGATGACCGCGCTGGCGGTCGCCGACAGGAAGAGAGTGACGACTGTCACCACGGCCACCCGCAGTGCGGCTGCCGCAGTGAAGAGGAGGGAGCGGAACGGTTCGAACGCCTGCTTCGCGGATCGTCGTACGCGGAACGTCATGATGAGAATCTCCCGGTTCGTGGCGCGCACCCCATGAGTACGCCGGCGACGCGGCGCGGTCCTTATCGGAAGCTGACCCTTGTCTGACTTCGCGTTGTGACTTCCGTCACGGGTGGGTTCGGCGGGGGGTCGATTTACGTCCCTTCGACGCGTGGATAGACTCGACCCGGCAAGTTCGTGGAGGGCGACATGAGCGCCGCCGGAAGGACGCGACGAGAGACCCGCTTCTGGGACCGGATCGCCGAGCGCTACGCGAGGCGTCCGGTCGCCGACGAGGCCGCCTATCAGCGCAAGCTGGCGGTCACCCGGGATCTGCTGCGGCCGGACATGGAGCTGCTGGAGGTCGGCTGCGGAACGGGCTCCACCGCGATCGCCCACGCCCCGTACGTGAAGCACGTGCACGCCACCGACATCTCCTCGAAGATGATCGAGATCGCGCGGCGCAAGGCCGCGGCCGCGGGCGTCGCGAACGTCACCTTCGAGCAGACGGCCGTCGAGGATCTCGGAGGATCGGGCCGACGCTTCGACGCGGTGCTCGCGCTCAGCCTCCTGCACCTGCTCGAAGACAAGGAGTCCGTGCTCGCCTCGCTTCGCGACCTGCTGGTGCCCGACGGTCTCCTCGTGACCAGCACCGCGTGCCTCGGGGACACGATGAAGTGGTTCGAGCTGGTCGGGCCCGTCGGGCGCTTCCTCGGGCTGATCCCGCGCGTCGCGGTCTTCACCGTAAAGGAGCTGGAGACGAGCATCGTCGGAGCGGGCTTCCGCATCGAGCACCAGTGGCAGCCCGCCCGGGGCAAGGCGGTCTTCATCGTGGCGAGGAAGCCCGGCTAGGAGCCCGCGCGGCAGAAGCCACCCGCAAGCGCCCGTAGGGCGCGCGCAGTGAGGCGAAGCCGAACGAAGTCGAACCGATAGCCGGAGCCCGACCGCGTCGCATCACGGCAGCCGGTAGATCGCGGGCTTCTAGGCAGCAACCTCGGCGGAGCGTCCCCGGTGGCGCGCGAACATCTCGCGCACCCACGCCGTACCCGGGTGATCGGTCCAGCGGGACAGCCAGCTCTCGAGGGTGCGCGAGCGGGGCTCGGGAAGCGGCGGCTGCAGCTCGGGCGGATAGCAGGAGATCATGAGCAGGGCGGCGGCGGTGAGGTCGGCGACGCTGAAGCGGCTGCCCACCAGGTAGCCCTCGGGCCCGGCGTGCTTCGCCACGAAGTCGAGGGCCTCGCGCGTCCGCTCCACGGCGCGTGCAGCGGCCTGCGGCTCGATCTTCATGCTGCGCTTCATCACGCGACCCACCGCCGGCATCGCCGCACGGTAGAGCGTGCGGGTGACTGCGCTCTTCCCGGTGCTGAACATGCGCGCGAGGTAGTCGCACTCGGGCAGGCACTCGTGGAACAGCGCCATGCGTACGGCCGGGCCGACCTCGGCGTCGAACTCGTCGCAGATCGCGAACGCGCGCTCGCGCTCGGCCGGGTCCTCGGGGTACAGGGCCGGCTCGGGGTGCTCTCGCTCCAGGTAGTCGATGATCTCGCTCGACCCCTTCACCAGCTCGCCGTCCACGCGCAGCACCGGCACCTGGGGCTGCCCCGAGAGACGGCTGATCTGGATGGCGTGGGGACCCGGCAGCACCGACCGCCGCACGTGGGCCACGCCCTTGTGGTCGAGCGCCCAGCGCGCCTTCTCGACGTAGTGGGAAAACTGGAACTGGAAGAGCTCGGGGGTGGCCATGCTCGCCCTCCTTCGACGGCCCAGGGTAGCCCGGGGCTGGCGCGTCAGGGCTCTCGGACAGGGGGGGCGTGTCACCGCAGCGCCCCCCTCGCCTCCAGCTCCACGGACTCGACCTTCGCGACGTCCGCCTCGTAGAAGAACGAGCCCGCGAAGAACAGGAGCCCGGCGAGAAGCGCGAACCCAGGCAGCGCAGCCATCGCGGCCTCCAGGCCGTAGCGGTCGGAGAGCAGGCCGACGAAGGCGGGCCCGAGTGCGCTCCCGAGGGCGTGCTGCACCACGACGCAGAGGCTGGCGGAGGTGGCTCGCAGCCCCGGGTGCACCACGTCCTGCGTCACGGCGCTGGCGGCGGGCGCAAAGGCCGCGGCCGTCAGCCCGGCGCCGAGCAGGACCGCGTAGCGGAGATCGCCGGCCTCGACGGCGAAGGCCAGGAAGAGCACGCCGGCCGTCGCCGCGGAAGAGAGCGCGGGGAGCAGCATCCGCGCGTTGGGGCGCCGCCGCTGCCAGCGATCGGCCAGCAAGCCCCCGAGCGGGGCGCCCGCGATCGCGAGCAGCATCACCAGCGCCGCCGCGAGACTCGCCTCCGACACGGGGGTCCCGTCGACGCGGTGGAAGTAGGTGGGAAGCCAGGAGAGCAGCGCGGTCGTCACGAAGGTGTTGGCCGCAAACCCCAGGTTGTTGAAGATCAGCGTGCGGTTGCGCGCGAACTGCTGCACGAGCTCGCCGCCGCGCAGCCTCGTGCCCGGCCGGTCGCCCGCTCCGCTCCCGCCGTGCACGAGCTCCACGGTCTGGTAGTCGGTGACGCCGAAGAAGAGCAGGCCCACGACGAGCCCCGGCAGCGCCACGATGCCGAACGCGTAGCGCCAGCCGAGGTGGTCGGCGACGAGGCCGCCGACGGCGATGCCGAGCGCGCTGCCCAGCGGGATGGACGCGTTCCAGATCCCGATCATGCGAGCGCGCGCCGCCTCGGGGAACAGCGCGGAGATCATCGCCGTCCCGCCCGGCGCGAAGCCCGCCTCGCCGATCCCCACGGCCGACCGTGCGACGAAGAGCTGGGCGAAGCTGCGGGTGATGGCGCCCGCCGCCGTGGCCAGGCTCCAGACGACGGCCATCAGGCCGATGGCCTTGGTGCGGCTCCAGCGGTCGATCCCGATCGAGACCGGGAGCGTGAACAAGAGGATCGACCAGTAGACCGCGGAGACGAGCAGCCCGCTCTGCGCGTCGGTCAGTCCCCACTCACGCTGGAGCAGAGGGAACAGCGACACGATCACCAGCCGATCGACGTAGTTGAACAGGTAGAGCAGGAAGAGCAGCGTGAAGGCGTAGCGCGCGCGGCGGCGCGAGACGAGCGGCACGGCGTCGCCCGCGCCCGGGCTCACCCGTAGAGGCCGTGCTTCTTGGTCGCCTCGAACATGGCGATGCAGTTCTCCGGGTCCACGCCCGGATGCAGCGAGTTCGACGACGAGAGGATGTAGCCACCGCCCTCACCCGCGGCCTCGATGGCCTGCTGCACCGCGGCGTCCACCTGCTCCGGCGTTCCCTTCGGAAGCAGGTCGCGGCAGTCGATGTTGCCGACCAGGCAGAGACGGTCGCCGCAGTACGCCTTGACCTCGTGCAGGTGCATGCCGGCCTGCGGCTCCAGCGGATTGAGGCCGTCGTATCCCGACTCGAGCAGGGTGTCGAGCAGCCCCCACAGGTTCCCGTCGCTGTGGCGCATCACCTTGAGCCCGGCTTCGTGCGCGCGGTCGACCAGGCGCCGGTTGTAGGGGTTCACGAACTCCCGGAACTGCGCCGGCGAGATCAGCGAGGAGTCGGTGTCGGCGATGTCGTCCTCCACCAGCAGCACGTCGACGCCCGCCTCGATCAGCAGCTCGAGCTGCGCCAGACCGAACGCGGTGGTCGTCTCGGCGAGCCGGTGGACGAACCCCGGGTCGTCGTACATCTGGAGCATCAGGTTCTCCATGCCCGCCAGCCGCCAGCCGAGCACGAAGGCGCCGCGCATCATCCAGACCAGAGCCACCTGGCCGCCGAAGCGCTGCCGGGCCAGGTCGAGCAGCAGCAGGTGCTCGCGCCGGGGCTCCGGGGCGCGGTAGGCGTCGAGGGCGGCCGCGTCGGGAATCGGATGCCCGACCGGAACCGGAATCCCGTGCGGATTCCGCTCGAACACGACCCCCCAGTGGTCGCGGAGATGGCTCGCATCGACCCGCTCGGTGTGGTTGATCTCGAAGCAGGTGAAGCCGTCCACCTCGAAGTGCTCGTGGATCCGGAACAGGCCGTCGACGAGCTTGAGCCGCTCCGCCTCGTTCATCTCGTCGAACTGCTTCGGCTCGGGGAGGCCTTCCGTCAGGTGGCGCGCGATCCCGATGATCGGGCCCTCGTTGATGCCGTGGATGTAGAGCGGGACGCGGTCGGGCTGGCGCACGCTCAGGGCCGTGAGGAATCGCTCCCTTCCGTTCACGAGCTCCTCCTTCGCGCCCCGGCGGCATCCGCTCCCGGCAGGACCAGATTGTCGACGTAGCGCCTTTCGAACCCCGAGTCGAGGTTGAGCTCCACGACCTCGAGCGTCGTCGCCAGCCGCGTCAGCTCCCCGATCACGCCGCGATCGACCAGCGCGAGGTAGGCGCCGGCGAGAGCCGTGTTCCCCACCACCTGGATCTGCTCGGGCGCGAACTCCGGCAGCAGCCCGCAGCCGATGGCGTGCCGGGGGTCGAGGTGCATGCCGAAGCCGCCGGCGAGATGCAGCCGCTCGACCTGCTTCGGCTCGAGCCCCTCGCGCTCCAGCAAGGTGAGGATGCCGGCCGCCACCGCGGCCTTCGCCTGGAGCAGGCTGGCGACGTCGCGCTCGGAGATGCAGAGGGGGCTGCGTCCCCGGCCCGTCGCGATGCGCACCGCGCGGCCGAGCGTCGGCTCCTCGACGAGGAGCTCGCCCGCCGCGTCGGCATCGACGCGCCCCGTCGCTCCGAGCAGCCCCGCCGCTCGCCCGGCAGCCAGGAACTCCACGTAGGCGGAGCCGCAGATCCCGCTCGGCCTGCCCGCGCCGATCACCTCCGCCTCGATGCGGAGCGGGTCGCCCGTGACCTGCAGGTGCGCGACGGCGCCGGTCCCGGCCCGCATGCCGCTCGTGAGGCGCGATCCCTCGAAGGCGGGGCCGGCGGCCGTCGCGCAGCCGGCCAGCCGTTGGCCGTGCTGGAGCACGATCTCACCGTTCGTCCCGACGTCCACGAGCAGGCTCGGTCCGGGCTCGTAGGCGAGCGCGCTCGCCAGCACCCCCGCGCAGACGTCGGCGCCGACGTAGGCCGCGGCGCCGGGCAGCAGGTGGACGGGAGCCTCGAGCGGACCGATGCCGAGCGCCGCCGCGTCGAGCACGCGGTGCTCGAGGAACGCCGCCGCGAACGGCGCGACCCCCATCGAAGAGGGGTCCGCACCCGCGAGCAGATGCAGCATGGTGCTGTTCCCCGCGGCGGAGAGGGCGGCGATCTGCGCGAGGGAGGCGCCGGCCTCGTCGAGCGCCGCGGCGAGCAGCGGCCGGATCGTGTCGCGGACCAGCACCCGCTGGAGCTCTCCGAGCAGCGCCGGGTCGGTTCGACACAGCTGGATGCGCGTCAGCACGTCGTCGCCGAGGTGCAGCTGGCGGTTGAAGCCCGAGGCGCGCGAGAGAACGGCGCCGTCGGCCAGGTCCACCAGCAGGAGCGCCACCGTGGTGGTGCCCACGTCGATCGCCACCGCGAGGTGCCGGTCGCCCGCGTGGGGCAGCGGGTCGTGCGCACGCGGCACGTTGAGCCGGAACTCGCTCACCACCTGCGGCTCGTAGGCGAGCAGCGCGCGGGCCGGCACGCGGAGCCGGACGGGTCGCGTGTCGGCGAGCCGATGCTCGCAGCCGCGCAGCTCCGCCTCGCCCTCGACGACGGGCCGGCCGTCGAGCCGCGCCAGCCGCCCGCTGCGCAGCTCGAGCACGCAGCCCTCGCAGAGCCCCCGGCCGCCGCAGCGCGTGTTGAGCGGCAGCCCGTGACGGCGCAGCAGATCGGAGAGCGGCTCGCCCGAGCGATCGGGCGGCACCCGGAGCGTGCGCGCGGCGCCCGGCAGCTCGATCTCGACCTGGACCGGCTCGGCCGTCATTCCGGCTGTACTTCCCCAGCGGGTCGCCGGTATCCTAGCCCTCCCGCCGACCGGAGGGCCTTCCGCCATGAGCGAGCTGCCCCGGCTGACCGACGCCGTCGCAAGCGGCGACCGCGAGACCGCTCGAGACGAGGTGCAGCAGGCCATCGCGGCGGACCTCGACGCCCAGAGCATCCTCGACGCCATGGTGCAGGGCATGCACGACATCGGCGAGCGCTTCAAGCGGCGCGAGGCCTTCGTCCCCGAGATGCTGATCGCTGCCCGCGCCATGAAGTCGGCCATGCCGCTGCTCGAGCCGCTGCTCGTCGAGGCGGGGCTCGAGCCCGAGAAGACGGTGGTGATCGGCACCGTGGAGGGCGACCTGCACGACATCGGCAAGAACCTGGTGGGACTGATGTGGAAGGGGACGAACGTGCGCGTGGTCGACCTCGGCGTGAACGTGCCGCCCGAGCGCTTCGTCGAGGCCGTGGCCGAGCACGCCGCCGAGGTGGTGGGCCTCTCGGCCCTGCTCACCACCACGATGCCCGCGATGGAGCAGACCATCCAGGCGCTCCGCGCCGGCGCGCCCGCTGCCCGGGTGCTGGTGGGCGGCGCTCCGCTGAGCGCCGACTACGCCGCGGAGATCGGCGCCGACGGCTACGCGCCCGACGCCGGCGCGGCGGTGGACGTCCTGCGCGACGTGATCTGATGCGCCTCTCCTACCGCGAGCTCGCCATCCCCGACCCGGACGACCTCTGCTTCGGCGTGGCGCCGCGTCCCGTCGTCACGCGCCGCGGCCTCCAGCTCGGCGGCGGCACCGTGTACCCGGAGCTCAACTTCACGCTGCCGCGCATGTCCATCGACGCCTCGACCCTGCCCGACGTGCGCCGCCACTATCAGCAGACGATCACCGACGCCCTCACCCGCGCGGTGGAGCTCGAGGTGCCGGGCCTGCTGGTCGAGTTCGAGACCCTGCCGCCCATGACCCAGCACCCCGCCTGGGGCCTCGAGATCACGCAGGTGCTGCTCGAGGCCCTGGAGGAGGCCCACGCGCGGCACGGCCTCCGGACCGCGCTGCGCGTGACCCCCAACGACACCCGCGAGATGCGGCGGCCGCCCGCCATGCGCAGCGGCGAGCTGTGGGAGGGCATGCTGCGGCTCTTCGACGATTCGGCTCGGGCCGGCGCGGAGCTGCTGAGCATCGAGTCCGTCGGCGGCAAGGAGGTCAGCGACGACGCGCTCACGCTCTGCGACCTGCCGCAGCTGATCTTCGCGCTCTGCGTCCTCGGGGTGCGCGACATGCAGTTCCTGTGGCGGCAGCTCCAGGAGGTGGCGGCGAAGCACGGCGCCCGCTGCGCGGGCGACACCGCCTGCGGCTTCGCCAACACCGCGATGGT
>JASJBO010000289.1 GCA_030066475.1 Myxococcota bacterium | reverse complement strand
GAGGCGCTGCCGGCCGGCGAGCCCGGCAGCGCGGCCGAGGTGAAGGCCTATCGCGAGGCGCGCGCGGCCTGGCGCGACGGCGACTTCGACGCCTGCATTGACCGATTCCGGAGCTTCTTGCAAACTTACGCCCCTTCGGCGTACGCCGACGACGCGACGTACTGGATGGCGGACTGTCACTTCCGACAAGGCGATTACAAGGCCGCGATCCTGCGCTTCGACGACGTGGTGGCGCGTCATCCCGAAGGCGACCGGGCGGCCGACGCGCTCTACCGGCAGGGCGAGGCGCTGCTGCGGCTCGGTCCCGGCTACACGAAGGCGGCCAGCAAGGCCTTCGAACGGGTGATCCGGGAGTACCCCGACTCGCCGCGCGCCGCCGAGGCGCGGAGTCAGCTCGATCTGCTCGGCTCCGGCTAGCCGGAGCCCGCGACAGGGAGACGAGGACGCAGTGAGGAAGCGCGAACTCGAGAAGTTCAAGAAGCTCCTGCTCGAGCAGCGCGAGCAGCTCGCCGGCAACGCTCGCCGCGCGCTCGCGGGCGACGTACATCTCGATCCCGACGACTTCCCCGACGAGATGGATGCGGCCTCTTCCGAGATCAATCTCGCCTTCACCGGCCGGCTGCGCGAGCGCGAGCGGCGCCTGCTGGGCAAGATCGACCAGGCGCTCGAGAAGATCGAGCAGAACGAGTACGGCCTGTGCGAGAGCTGTGGCGAGGAGATCGGGCTGAAGCGGCTCGAGGCGCGGCCGGTGGCCGAGCTCTGCATCGACTGCAAGGCCGAGCAGGAGCGCCTCGAACGCCGCATGGGCTGAGCTCCTGACCTCCGCCTCCCCCGTCCTCGGCATCGAGAGCTCGTGCGACGAGATGGCGGCCGCCGTCGTGCGCGGCGGCCGCGAGGTCGTCGCCTCGGTCGTGCACGGCCAGGTCGAGGTGCACCGGCCCTACGGCGGCATCGTTCCCGAGCTGGCGTCGCGCGACCACGTGCGCGCCGTGTCGCAGGTGGTGCGGGCGGCGCTGCGCGAGGCCGCGCTCGAGCCGCAGGCGCTGGCCGGCGTCGCGGCCACGGCCGGGCCGGGTCTGATGGGATCGCTGCTGGTCGGCCTCTCGTTCGCCAAGGCGTTCGCGTACCGCTACCGGCTGCCCCTGGTGGGCGTGCACCATCTGGCCGGCCACCTCGCTTCCGCCGAGATCGCCGATCCCGAGCTGGCGCCCCCGTACCTGGGGCTGGTGGTCTCCGGCGGCCACACCGCCCTGTACCGGATCGAGTCGGACGCCCCGCCGGCGCTGCTGGGCGAGACGCGCGACGACGCGGTCGGCGAGGCCTTCGACAAGGTCGCCAAGCTGCTCGACCTGCCGTATCCGGGCGGGCCGGCCCTGGCCGCCCTGGCCGAAGGCGGCGACGAGAGCGCGGTCGACTTCCCGCGCCCGATGGCGGGGGAGCCGGGGCTCGACTTCTCCTACTCGGGCCTCAAGACCGCCGTGGCGCTCGAGGTCGAGCGGCGGGCCCCGCTCGGGGAGGGCGCGCGCGCGGATCTGGCCGCCTCGTTCCAGGCGGCCGCGACGGACGTGCTGGTGCACAAGGCGCGGCGGGCGCTCGCGCGCGAGGGCCTCGGCCAGCTCGCGATCGTGGGCGGCGTGGCCGCGAACGCCAGGCTCAGGGCGCGGATCGACGCGGCCGCGCGCCGCGACGGCTTCCGCGCCGTGTTCCCGCCGCTCGCGCTGTGCACCGACAACGCCGCGATGATCGCCGCGGCGGGGGCGCGGCGGCTCGCGCGCGGCGAGCGCGACGACGCGGCGCTCGGCGCCTTCGCGCGCTCGGCGGGAACCTGGCAGTGAGCGCACGCGCGGTGCGCGAGCAGCTCGCGCGCCACGGCCTGGCGCCCCGCAAGGACCTCGGCCAGAACTTCCTCACCGACGCGCGGGTGGCGGAGCAGATCGTGGCGTTGGCGGGGGTCGCGGCCGACGACGCCGTGATCGAGATCGGCGCGGGGCTCGGTGTGCTCACGCGCGCGCTCGCGGCGCGCGCCCGCCGCGTCACCGCGCTCGAGATCGATGCGGGCCTGGTCCGGCTGCTGCGCGCCGAGGGCGAGCTGTCCGACCGGGTCGAGCTTCGCCACGTCGACGCGCTGCGCGAGGACCTGGCCGGCCTGGCCGGCGAGCTGGGTCCGCCGGTCCGCCTGGTGGCGAACCTGCCGTACGCGGTCTCCTCGCCGCTGCTGCGGCGACTGCTCGATCTGCGCGAGCGGCTCGTGGGCTGGCTGGTGATGATCCAGCGCGAGGTGGCGCGGCGCCTGGTGGCCGACCCCGGGACGCGCGACTACGGCTCGCTGACCGTCCTGCACCGCCTCACCACGCACTGCGAGGCCGTGCGCGACGTCCCGCCGGAGTGCTTCTTCCCGGCGCCCCAGGTGGTCTCGACCCTGGTTCGCATCACCCCGCTCGAGCAGCCGGCGCTGTCGGCCGATGAGCTTCCCGGAGTGGAGCGGGTGCTGCGGGCCGCGTTCGGGCAGCGGCGCAAGACCCTCACCAACGCCCTGCGGGGTGGCTGGCCCGAGGCGCCCACGGCGGAGGTCGTCCATGGGGTTCTGGAGTCGCTGGGCCTCGATGCGCGGGTTCGGGCGGAGGCGCTCGCGCCCGACGTCCTCCTCGACGTCGCCCGCGCCCTTTGGGCCCACGCCCAGTCGTCCCGTGGCCGAGCCGCGCCGTGATCTCGCCGTGCCGCTGCCCGCACGGGTCGAGACCCGGGACGGGGTCGCGCGCTGCGAGTACGTGGTGAACCTGTCGCCGAGTGGCCTGGGCCTCCACGCGCGCGAGCCGATCCCGCTGGGCGACGCCGTGGAGATCGGGCTGCGGCTGCCCGGAGACGGGGCGAGCGCGCCCGATCTGGAGCTGCGGGCACGCGCCCGGGTGATCTGGGCGGACCAGCCGCCCCCGGGCTCGCGGGCGCGCTTCTGCGAGCTGGGGCTGCGCTTCGAGGCGCTCGATCCGACCGACCGCGGCCGCCTGCTGGTCTGGCTCGGTGCTGCCGCTCCCGCGGGTTGACACCTCCGCGAGCACATCCGTATCTTGTCGTCGCCCGAGGGGAATCGCACGGGGCGATCTTCATCGGGCAGACCAAAGATGCCCGGACCGGCCGGCCGCGGTCAGTTCGGAACCAGCAAGGACGAGCCCTCCAGCGAGCCACGCTCGGATCCACGGCGGACCGAGACGGAGGTGAGCAGAGCGGATCGCACCCGGCACCGTCGGCGACGGACCCCGACCTCCGAGATCCAGAGAGATCCGGAGGAGTCCAGAGGACCGGGACCCCGAGTCGGCGAAGCGGCGATTCGATCGCGCCTCCGGCCCCAGCCGGCGGGCGCGTTTTTGCGTTCTGGACTCAGCGATGCCGTTCCGGCCGACCCGGGCGCCGGAGGGCTCCCCCATGTCCAGCTACCCGTCTCCCGAGCGGACCGCGGTCTCGGTCTCCAGCACCCGTGAGCACCGCGTGACGGTGCGTACGCTGGCGGCCCGCAAGCGCCGCGGCGAGCGCTTCACCATGCTCACCGCCTACGACTTCGCCTTCGCCCGCGTGTTCGACGAGGCCGGGATCGACTGCCTGCTGGTCGGCGACAGCCTCGGCAACGTGGTGCAGGGCCACGACACGACGCTGCCGGTGACGCTGGACGAGGTGGTCTACCACACGCGGCTGGTCAGCCGCGCCGCCTCCCGGGCGCTGGTGATCGGCGACATGCCGTTCGGGTCCTATCACGTCTCGCCCGAGGACGCGGTGCGGAGCGCGATCCGCCTGGTGAAGGAGGGTGGCGCCAACGCCGTCAAGCTCGAGGGCGGCGCGGGCATGGCCGAGACCATCGCGCGCATCGCCTCGGCGGAGATCCCCGTGATGGGCCACGTGGGCCTCACGCCGCAGGCGGTGAACCGGATGGGCGGCTTTCGCGTGCAGGGGCGCACCGAGAGCTCGCGCCAGCGGGTGATCGCCGACGCCCAGGCGGTCGAGGCCGCCGGCGCCTTCGCGATCGTGCTCGAGGGCATGCCCGAGGACGTGGCGGCCGACGTGACGCGCAAGCTCCGCATCCCCACCATCGGGATCGGCGCGGGCCCGCACTGCGACGGACAGGTCCTGGTGATGCACGACATGCTGGGGCTGAACGACTGGACGCCGAGCTTCGTGAAGCAGTACGCGAGCCTGGGTGCGCTCGCGTCGAAGGCCGCGCGCGCGTTCGCCGAAGAGGTGTCCGAGAGCAAGTTCCCGGCCGAGGAGCACACCTACAAGGCGCGCTGATGCGGGTGCTGCGGACCGTCGAGGAGCTGCGCGCGTTCGCGGACGGCGAGCGCGCCGCGGGGCGCCGGGTGGGGCTCGTGCCCACGATGGGCGCGCTGCACGCCGGCCACCTGTCGCTGGTGGTCGAGGCGCGGCGCCGGGCCGACGCGGTGATCGCCACCATCTTCGTGAATCCCACGCAGTTCGCGCCGGGCGAGGACCTGGCCAGCTACCCGCGCGATCCCGAGGGCGACCTGGCCAAGTGCCGCGAGGCGGGCGTCGACGCCGTCTTCCTGCCGGCGCGTGAGGCACTCTATCCCGAGGGCGCGCAGACCTGGGTCGAGGTGGCCGAGCTCCAGCAGCCGCTGTGCGGCGTGTCGCGGCCGGTGTTCTTCCGCGGCGTCGCGACGGTCGTGACGAAGCTCCTGGTGGCGTCGCGCCCGCACGTCGCGGTGTTCGGGTCCAAGGACTTCCAGCAGCTCCAGGTGGTGCGGCGGCTGGTCCGAGACCTGCTGCTCGACGTCGAGATCGTCGGCGCGCCGATCGTGCGCGAGGCCGACGGGCTGGCGATGTCGAGCCGCAACGCCTACCTCGATCCCGAGATGCGGCGCGAGGCGCGCTCTCTCTCGCGCGCGCTCGACGCCGCGGAGGCGGCCGTCGCGGCCGGCGAGCGCGCGGCGGGCGCGCTGCTCGAGCGCGTGCGCAAGGAGCTCGAGGCCGCGCCGCACGCCGAGATCGACTACGCCGAGCTGCGCGATCCCGACACCCTCGCCACCGCTCCCGCCTCGTTGAGCGGACCGGCGCTGCTCGCGCTCGCCGTCCGCTTTCCCGTTCCCGCGCAGGGCCCCGACGCGCGGGTCCGCCTGATCGACAACCGCGTACTCCAACCCGGAGAGACTCCGCGATGATCCGCACCATGCTCAAGTCGAAGATCCACCGCGCCACGGTCACCGAGGCGAACGTCGAGTACGAGGGCAGCATCTCGATCGACACCGACCTGCTGCGCGCGGCCGACATCCTGCCCTACGAGTCGGTCGAGGTCTGGGACTGCACCAACGGCGCCCGCCTGCGCACCTACGCGATCGAGGGCGAGGCCGGCAGCGGCGAGATCTGCATCAACGGCGCCGCGGCCCATCTCGTCAAGCCCCACGACATCGTCATCATCGCCAGCTTCGTCCAGACCGACGACACCGAAGCCCAGGACTGGCACGCCCGCCGCATCTTCGTCGACCCCCACAACCGCATCCGCGAGTAGCCCCCCGAGAGTGGGCGCGGCGGAAGCTCCCTGCAAGCGCCCGAAGGGCGCGCGCAGCGAGCCGCAGGCGAGCGAAGTCCATCAGCTAGGATCGGGGGATGGGAGAGGCGGGGGGGCGGAAGGTCGTTGCGACGAACCGGCGGGCGCGGTTCGACTACGAGATCCTCGATACGGTGGAGGCGGGGCTGGTGCTGGTCGGGCCCGAGGTGAAGTCGCTGCGGGCCGGCAAGGCGAACCTGTCCGACGCCTACGCGAC
Source organism: Myxococcota bacterium (assembly GCA_030066475.1). The sequence continues at coordinate 3,796 of JASJBO010000289.1, read as the reverse complement.
GATCCGGCGCGGCGAGGCGTGGCTGGTGAACGCGCACATCAGTCCCTACAAGGAGGCCGGCCGCGACAACCCCGACCCGCGCCGCGAGCGCAAGCTGCTGCTCCACCGCCGGGAGATCGCGAAGCTGAGCGGTCAGATCGCCGAGCGCGGCCTCACGCTGGTGGCGCTCTCGCTCTACTTCCGCGATGGGCGCGCCAAGGTCGAGCTGGGGCTGGCGCGGGGCAAGCGCAAGTACGACAAGCGCGAGTCGATCCGCAAGCGCGAGGAGCAGCGCGAGGTGGCGCGGGTGATGCGGCGCGGAGGGCGCGGTTGAGGCGGATCGGCGCGCTCGCCGGCGGGCTGCTGCTGGTGTCCTCGAGCTGCGCCGGCCCCGTGGCCACGCCGTCGCGCACCTCGTTCACGCCCAGTCGCTTCGACTACGCGGCCTTCCGCCGCGGCTTCCCCGAGCTGCCCGAGCCGAACTACCTGCCCTTCATGGTGCACCGCTTCGCGCTGGCCGACGGTGAGCGCGACGCCCTGGTGTTCTGCCGCTGGGACAACGCGCGCTTCCCGCTCGCGATCCACGTGGAGCCGCCGGTGATCGGTGCGGACGTCCAGGACGAGTTCCAGCCCGAGGAGCCCGCGAGCTACGTCGAGGCGTTGGACGGCGCGATCGCCTCGTGGGAGGGCGCGCTGCCCCAGGTGGTCCGCTTTCGCCGCGTCGAGCGGGTCGAGGAGGCCGATCTGCGCCTGCGCCTGATCGGCGAGCGCGGCCCGGCGCCGGAGGAGGGCGTGCAGGTGCTCGGTCTCACGCCCGTGGTCGAGGCGTGCCGCGTGACGGGCGGAGACCCCGACGACGGCCGGCTCGAGGTGGAGTTCGAGGTGCCCGAGGTGGAGATCTACCTCGCCGACGAGCACGGGCTGCTGCCGCCCGACCAGGTCCAGCGCATCGCCCTGCACGAGCTCGGCCACGCGCTCGGCATGCGCGGCCACAGCCCGATCCCGGCCGACCTGATGTTCGAGATCGCGCGCGACCGCCGGGTCGACCAGCTCTCGACCGAGGACGTCAACTCGTTCACCGCGCTCTACGACGTCCCGAACGGGACCGTGTACGCCCGGGTGCCGTCCGGCACCTCGCCCGAGCGGCCCGCGGCGACCGCACCCGACGGTCCGCCCCGCCTCGCGTCGCCGCCTTGGCGCGACCACGAGCACGGCTTCTCGATCCGCTTCGCCGAGGGCTGGCTCGCGATTCCCGCGCCGCGCGGGGCCGTCGCGGTGGACGGCATCCCGTGGGACTACGAGGCCTCGTTCCAGGTGATCGTGCGCAGCTACCCCACCATCGAGAGCTACATCGACCGCTACGGCGCCGGCCACGTCGGCCGCGGGGAGGTGATCGAGCAGGGCGAGCTGCGCGTGGCGGGCCAGCCCGCCTTCGGCATGCGCGTGCTCCAGCGCGGCGGTGCGACCACCGAGGACCACGTCTTCGTCGAGACCGGCGACGGGCGCCTGATCGTCGTCATCACCGACTCGCCCACGGCCCTGCGCGGCGGTTTCGATCCGTGGTTCCTGGCGATGCTCGAGACGCTGGAGGTGCGGCCCGCGTCGCGCTGAGGGGCGGGTGCGCCGCGCGTCTCAGTCGGCCGGCGCGAAGCGCTCGAAGCGCGACTTGTCGTGGGCCTTGCGGTAGGCGTCCTCGGGGTCGATGCGCTTGTCCTGCACCAGCTGGAACAGCGCGTCGTCCATCGTCTGCATGCCCTGCTGCTTCCCCGACTGGATGATGTTCAGCAGCATCGGCGTGTTGCCCTCGCGGATCACGTTGGACAGCCCGCTGGTGCGCACCAGGATCTCGTTGGCCGCGCAGCGGCCCTTGCCGTCGGCCGTGCGCAGCAGGAGCTGCGACACCACGCCGGCCAGCGACTCCGACAGCGACAGCCGCGCCTGGGGCTGCTCGTCGGCCGGGAAGGCGTCGATCACGCGGTCGACGGTCTTGGCGGCGCTGTTGGTGTGCAGCGTGCCGAACACCAGCGCCCCCATCTCGGCGGCGGTGAGCGCCAGCGAGATGGTCTCGTAGTCGCGCATCTCGCCCACCAGGATCACGTCCGCGTCCTCGCGCAGCGCGGCGCGCAGCGCCGGCCCGAAGCCGCCGGTGTGCATGCCGACCTCACGGTGCGAGAACACGCACTCCCGGTTCGGGTGCACGAACTCCACCGGATCCTCGATGGTCAGGATGTGCTTGGCGTACGACCGGTTGATCTGGTCGATGATCGCCGCCAGGGTGGTCGACTTGCCCGAGCCCGTCGGCCCGGTCACCAGCACCAGGCCGTGGTCGAGGTGTGCGAAGCCCTCGATCGCCTTGGGCAGGCCGAGGTCCTGAAGCGTCAGGATCTCCTCGGGAATGATCCGGAACACCGCGCCCGCGCCGTTCTCCTGCGCGAAGTAGTTGGCCCGGAAGCGCGCCACGCCCTCGATGCCGTAGGCGAAGTCCAGGTCGTGGCAGGCGTCGTACTCGTCCAACTGGATGTCGCTGGCGATCTCGCGCAGCAGCTCGCGGACCTCCGCGTCGGACAGCTCGGGCCAGCCCTCGATCGGGTCGAGCGAGCCCTTGCGCCGCATGCGCGGCCGCTGGCCCGCGGCCAGGTGCACGTCCGAGCCGCCGTCGTCGCGGAGCTGGCGCAGCAGGTCCTCCATGCGGCCCACGACTCAGGCCCCCCCGCCCGCGAAGCGCTTCGGCTCCTCGCAGTGCCGGCGCGCCTCCTCGATGGTGATGGTGCCCTCCTTCACCAGCGCCGTGAGCGAGTCGTCGAGCAGGCACATGCCCTGCGCGGCGCCGGTCTGGAGGATGGAGCGGATCTGGAAGGTCTTGTTGTCGCGGATCAGGTTGCCGACCGCCTTGTTCACCACCAGCACCTCGAGCGCGGGGACGCGTCCCTGCCCGTCGGCGCGCGCCACCAGACGCTGCGAGATCACCGCGCGCAGCGACTCCGACAGCATCGTGCGCACCTGCCCCTGCTGGTCGGGCGGGAACACGCCGATCAGCCGGTCGATGGTGCGGATCGAGCTGTTGGTGTGGAGCGTACCCAGCACGAAGTGGCCGGTCTCCGCCGCGGTGAGCGCCAGCGAGATCGTCTCGAGGTCGCGCAGCTCGCCGATCGCGATCACGTCGGGGTCCTCGCGCAGCGCGGCGCGCAGCGCGCGGGCGAAGGTCTCGGTGTGGCAGCGCACCTGGCGCTGGTTGACCAGGCAGCGCTTCGAGGCGTGCACCGTCTCGATCGGATCCTCGATCGTCAGGATGTGGTCGCTGCGCTCCTCGTTCACGATGTCGAGGAAGGCCGCCATCGTCGCCGACTTGCCGCAGCCGGCCGGTCCGGTCACCAGCACCATGCCCTGGTGGTAGTTGGTGAGCCGCGCCAGCGCGCTCGGCAGGCCCAGCGACTCGAGCGAGGGCGGCGTGCTCGGGATGGCGCGGAACACGCCGTCGCTGCCGCGCTGCTGGCGGTAGAGGTTGGCGCGGAAGCGGCCCACGCCGGGCAGTGTGTAGGCGAGGTCGAGCTCGCCGTCGGCCTCGAAGCGGCGCAGCTCCTCGGCGTCGAGGATCGAGCGCAGCATGGCGTCGGTGCGGGCGGCGTCGAGCGGCTCTTCGCCCCGCTCGGTCAGCACCCCGTGGAGGCGCCAGCGCAGCGGGGCACCGCTGTGGACGTGGATGTCGGAGGCGCCGGCCTCGGTGCCCTCGCGCAGCAGGGCGTGCAGGGCGTCACGCGCCGAGCCTGCGGCCGGGGCGCTGGCCTCGCGTGCGGGCCCGCTGGGCGCCGCGGCCGCG